>CAIQNH010000227.1 GCA_903873135.1 uncultured Actinomycetes bacterium | reverse complement strand
GGCCGACGGCTTCCCCGGGTTGCCGGGCTGGGGGGCCAAGTCGGCGGCTGCCGTCCTGCGCGTCTACGGCCACCTCGAGTCGATCCCCGACGCACCCGGTCAGTGGGACGTCCCGGGACTCCGGGGTGCGGCGCGGCTCGCCGCCACCCTCGCCGAGCAGCGCGAGGACGCCGAGTTGTTCCGCACACTGGCCACGCTGGTCACCGACCTGGAGGTCGGCGCGGTCGACGACTGGCGGTGGACGGGACCGACCGAGGAGCTCGGTGCGTGGTGCGATCGTCTCGACGCCCCGGACGTCCTGCGCACGGTCGGCCGCGTGCAGTCCGAGCGCGGCTGAGCCGGCGGCTCCCGCCGGATCCGGGCCGCAGCGTGTCGCTCGGCTCTGCTACGGTGACGGCGATTCATCCAGAGGATCTGAGGGACCTGGCCCTGTGACGATCCGCCAACCGACCGGCTCGCTCGAGCAGGCACGGTGGCACTGCCAGGTGCGATGAGAGGAGCGTCCATGTTCGACCTCGAACGTTGCGCCAACTGCGGTTGCGCCGACATCGACCACGCCCCGGTCCCGCTGGACCCCGGCGTCCACTTCCGCTGGTGCCCGCCCGACTGCGAGGAGGAGCACGAGTCCGAGACCGACGTCGAGTGCTCGTGCGGCTGCACCGACTTCATCATGCTCGACGACCCCTACGAGCAGCTCTGCGGCTGCGGCTGCAGGATGGAGGACCACGAGCTCGCCCCGGACGAGACAGACGAGTGGGACGAGGACCTCGAGCCGGACGAGGAGCCCGAGGGCTCGGGTCCACTGTTGCCGCCGACCGAGCAGCTGTCACGGGTCACCTCGTGCCCGTGTGGTTCGTGCACCATCCTCCGGTCGGCGGGCACCGTGGCGCAGCTACTGATCGAGCGGTCGATCTCCGGGGAGCCGGTCGACGAGCCGCACTCTCTGTTCACCGTCCGCGAGATCACCTCGGTGACCCCGGACTTCCTCGGCGAGTCGATGCCCGTTCTGGCGTCGTTCGTCCTGGTCGACGGCCAGGTCCGCCGCCTCGACGGACCGGTCCCCGAGGGCGTGCACCTGCTGGTGGTCCTGGCCGAGAGCAGGAGCGGCCTGCCCGTCGCGGTCAACTGGTTCGAGCTCTAGTCCGACCCGGCGCCGCCGGCCTGGTCGGTGCTCACGCGGTGGCCGGCACCGTCCCCCGGCGACGGGTCGAGCGCAGGCGGTGCCAGCCGGCCCGGACCAACCCCGTGATCCCGTCGGGGTAGAGCACGGTGACGAGGACCAGGAGGATGCCCGAGATGGCGAACTGGTAGGGCGACGGCTTGCCGACGTCCTGGCCGAGCACGATGGCGAGCACCCCGACCGGCGCCAGGACTCCGGCGACCACGCCCCCGGACATGACGGCGATGCCGGCCAGGAACGTCAGTGCGAGCAGCGAGAGCGAGTTGAACACTCCGAAGCTGTCGGCGGCGATCGACGCGCGCTGGTAGGCGAGCAACGTGCCCGCGGCGCCGGCCAGCGTCGCCGAGACCGAGAACGCGGTGAGCTTGGCCCAGCCGACGTCGATCCCGGCGGCGGCGGCGGCCTGCTCGTTGGCGCGCACGGCGAGCCACCGCAGACCCGTCCGGCTCCGCCGGAGGTTGGCGACGGCCAGCCCGGCGACCGCCACCACCACCAGGCACATGAGCCCGAACGCAGCACGCGGGTAGGCGTCACCCGGTGCGCTGATGCCCAGGTCGAGCGGCCCGACGCCCGGTTCCGGGACCTCGGTGGAGGTGATCGAACCGACGAACCACTCCCACTTGAACAGCAGCTCACCGATCGCCACGGCGGCGCCGAGCGTGACGATCGCCAGGTTGAGTCCCCGGACCTTCACGGCCGGGATGCCGACCAGGACGCCGAGCCCACAGGTGAGCACCACTGCGAGTCCGGGTGCGATCGGGAAGGGCACACCGGCGTCGGTGAACCTGACCATGGTGAACGCCGCCACTCCGGCGAAGGCGTAGCTGGCGAGCGAGATCTGACCCACGAACCCGGTGAGCACGATCACGGACAGGGCGAACAGGGCGAAGATCGACGAGGTGATCACTGCGGCGCGCAGGTCCGACGCGCCCCACAGGAGTGCTGCGCTGGCTGCGGCGACGAGGGCGATCGTCACCGGCAGGACCCACCGGGGCTCGGGCGCCACCGGGAAGCGACCCTCGCGCAGCGCCCCCCGGGTGGGGAGCGAGTCGCCGCGCAGCGCCATGACCACGACGATGATCAGGAAGGGGAGGCCCTGTTGCAGGCCGATGTCGGGGAGCCAGTCGACGTCGGCCTGGATGCTGAGCAGGAGCGACTGCAACATGCCGATCCCCAGACCGGCGAGGGCGACGAGTGGGTAGGACCGGAATCCGCCGATCAGCGCAGCGGCGACCGCCGGGACGATCAGCAACGAGTTGTTGAGCGGGTCGAGCGAGATGATCTGCGCGGCCAGCACCATGACGAGCCCCGCCGAGGCGGTGGCCAGCATCCAGTTCCATGCCGCCAGCCGGGAGGGGTTGATCCCGAGCAGGACGGCCCCCTTGCGGTTCTCGGCAGCGGCGGTCGTCGACGTGCCGAAGCGCGTCCGGGTGCTCACCAGCCACAGCAGCACCGTCGCGACGACGACGAGGCCGGCGAGGGCCAGGCGGTCGACGCCGACGAGTCGGTCCAGGATCACCACGTTGTCGCGGGGCAGGAGCGGCCTGATGTCGGGTGCGACGGGCCACTCGAGCCCGACGACCGACCACACGTAGAGGAAGAGGCCGATCGACGCCACGACCCTGGCCAACGACGGCGCCCGCTGGAGGCGGCGGAACACCAGCGTGTGGAGCAGCAGCCCGAGGAGCGCGCCGTAGACGACGATCACCAGGAGCGCCGTGGCGACGGTCGGTCGTGGCACGAGCGGGATGCGGTTCGTCACGCCGACGATCGGCAGGACCAGCTCGCCGGTCTCGCGGAACTCGTAGAAGGCGAACGCCAGGAACGACCCGATCGCGGCGTGTGCCAGGTTGACCACGCCGTCGCTGCGGTAGGTGATCACCACACCCAGACCCAGCGCGGCGATGACCGCGCCGCCGCCGAGTCCGAGGATCAGGTAGGCGATGGTGGAGGTGATGGCGGCGCTCCGGGTGCGAGGGTCCGGGCTCAGCCCGGCGGCTGGGCGGCGATCTGGAGTCGCTCGAGGACGCCCGGAACGTCGATCCAGCCGTCCGACGCCTCGGCGAACTGGGCCGGACCGGTCAACTCGGCGATGACCTCCTGCGGCGCGCACATCGCCGGCAGGGCCGGGATGAGCGTCCCGCCGCAGGAGTACGGGTGGCCGTCGAAACTGGGGACGTCCCGGGCGGAGCGGAACGCCTCGGTGACCTGCTCGCTCGTGGCGCCCGGTCCCAACCGGTTCAGCACCGCCCACAGGTTCATGGCCGAACGGAACCCGACCGTCGCGGCCGACCGGGAGTTCGTGCCCGGGGCGTACTGCTCCATGGCCAGGGTGTAGATCTCCGTGTCGGCGAGCCCGTCGCTCTGGTCGATGCGGCCCTCCACGTTGAACAGGTAGCCGAGCACGCGCTCGACGCCGACCTTGTCGACCTGCTTGGCGTCGGCACACGCACCCACCATGTAGACCTTCGCCGTCGTCTGGAGGTCCGACAGCGCCTGCATGATCGGGGCGCAGGCCAGGTCGGCGGCACCGACGAAGATGGCGTCGGGGTCGGACTCGGCCGCCTTCTGGGCCGCTGCCGAGTAGTCCTGGCTCACCATCGGGAACGGGACCTCGACGACCTCGGCGCCGAGCGCCCGGGCCACGGCGGCGCCGTAGTTCAGCGCCGCGTCCTGGATCGCCGGGTACTCCGCGTAGAGGATGGCGATGCGCTCGGCGCCGAGTCGCTCCACGGCGTCCTGGGCGAAGGCGACGAACGCTCCCGGGCTGCCCCCGGAGAACTGGAACGACTGGTCGCTCGTCATCTCCGGGTTGTTCAGCGGGATGCCTCCCACGTACGGGATGCCGTTCTGTTCGAGCACGTCGATGAGCGGTCCGTTGGAGAGGCCGATGCCGCCGAGCACCGCCACCACCCCGGAGTCGGCGAAGAGGCGTCCGCAGGCCTGGGCCTCGTCGGCCGAGAGCGGGTTGGACAGGATGCACGGCACGAGCTCGACGGGTCGACCGCCCACGCCGCCGAGTTCGCCGTTGACGAGCGCGACCGCCGCGTCGGCGGCGGCGTGCAGCTCGGGCAGCGCACCGATCGGACCGGAGTCCACGTTGGTGAAGCCGACCTTGACGGGCTCCGCCCCCTCGTCCGCAGCGGAGGGCGCCGGCACCTCACCGTCGAACCACTGGGCGCCCTGGAATCGTGACAGGACGGTCCGGCCGTCCCCGGCACCGGGCTCGACGGAGTCGGTCGCCAGCGGCAGCGCCGTGGTGCTCGACGCTGAGGTCGTCTCCGGTTCGCTGCAGGCGACGCCGAGCAGCGTGACCGCCACGAGGGCTCCCAGCGCCGTGCGTCGTCGCGCCGTCCGTCGACTCTCCTCGGGCGTTCCTCGCATGTCCCCCCTCTGCGTCCGCGTGCGCCGTCCCCGTCGTGACCCCCGCCCCGACCCCCGGCTCGGACGGCCATCATGCCACCGCCGACGTTCGATGTGCGTGGCGGGTGGCCTCAGCTGTCGCTCTGTCCGAAGACCTCGGTGAACTCCGCCGGTGCACCGGTGTCGAGCTGGTCGAGGAGGCAGGACTCGGGCGTGCGGTCCGGTCGCCACCTGACGAACCGGGCGGGGTGGCGGAGGACACCGTCGTCGGCGTTCTCGCAGGTGACCTCGACCACCAACGAGCAGTCGAGCGGCACCCAGCCGTCCTCGGGCCGGTCGCTGTCCGTCCACGGGTGGGCGGACTCGTCGACCACGTGGGTGGACAGCTCGGCGGCCATGGTGCGCCGCTTGGCCGCCGAGAAGGCGCTGCACAGCCCGGTCCACCGGAGCGTCCGTGGCGAGCCCCCGTGCAGGCCGAGGAGGAGCGACCCGACCCCACCGTCCTTGTGGGGTTGGTACCCGCCGACGACGCACTCGACGGTGCGGTGGTGCTTCACCTTGAACTGGACCCGCTTGTCCGAGACGTAGGTTCCGTCGAGCGGCTTGGCGACGACCCCGTCGAAGCCGGCGCCGTCGAACCGGGTGAACCAGTCGCGGGCGGTCTCGGGGTCGGTCGTGACCGGGGTCAGGTGGATCGGTGCGCGGGCGTCGGCGAGCTGCTCCTCGAGGAGCTCCCTGCGGTCCCGCAACGGCGTGTCGCGCAGGTCGCGCTCGTCGACTGCGAGCAGGTCGAAGGCCACGAAGCTCGCGGGCGACGTTCCCGAGAGGAGGGCGATCTGCTTGGCCGCCGGCTGGATGCGGCCGGAGAGCAGTCCGAAGTCGAGGCCGTTCGGTCCCACGACCACCAGCTCGCCGTCGAGCACGCACCGCGAGGGCAGCTGTTCGAGGAGCGGGTCGACCAGCTCGGGGAAGTACCGGGTGAGGGGTCGCTGGTTCCGGCTCTGCAGGACCAGCTCGTCACCGTCCCGGAACACGATGCAGCGGAAGCCGTCCCACTTCGGCTCGTAGAGCAGGTCACCCTCGGGGACCTCCCGCTCGGCACGGGCCAGCATGGGCTTGAGCGGGCTCGGTACCGGCAGGTCCACGTCCCCATCTCTACACCCCGTGGCCCGTCGGGGCACGACGTCCGGCGCCGCCGTCAGGAGGCGGGCCTGTCCGGTGCGGGCGGTGCCCGCCTTTGGGTCACCTCGGAGGCCACCACTACCGTGTCCGCCATGGACCGACCCATCCGAGGACTCGTCGACGACCTGGTGGAGCGCCAGGGATCGGCGCTCACGCCGGGCTCGCAGCGATCCATCGACCGCCAGCACGAGCGGGGGAAGCTCCTCGCCCGGGAGCGTCTCGACCACCTCCTGGACGAGGGTTCCTTCCACGAGCTCGACATGCTCGCCCGGCACCGGGCCGGCGACGCCCTGGGGGAGCGTCCCTACGGCGACGGTGTCATCACCGGGTGGGGCACGGTCGACGGCCGCAAGGTGTTCGTGTTCTCCCAGGACTTCACGGTCTTCGGTGGTGCGCTCGGCGAGGTGTTCGCCGAGAAGATCCACAAGCTCATGGACCTGGCACTCAAGGTGGGTGCTCCGGTCATCGGGCTCAACGACGGTGCCGGGGCCCGCATCCAGGAGGGCGTCGTCTCGCTCGCCAGCTACGGCGGCATCTTCTACCGCAACGTGAAGGCGTCGGGGGTCACCCCGCAGATCAGCGTGATCATGGGACCGTGCGCCGGTGGAGCGGTGTACAGCCCGGTCATGACCGACTTCATCTTCATGGTGGACGAGACCTCCTACATGTTCATCACCGGTCCGGACGTGGTGAAGCAGGTCACGGGCGAGGAGGTCAGCCAGCAGCAGCTCGGCGGTGCCCGGGTCCACACGGGGACCTCTGGTGTGGCGCAGTTCATCTCGGCGGACGATCGCGCCTGTCTCGACGACGTCCGCTACCTCCTGTCGTTCCTCCCCTCGAACAACCTGGAGGAACCCCCCGAGGAGGCCTCCGACGACCCCGACGACCGCCGGTGCGAGGAGCTCTACGACCTGATCCCGGCCTCGGCCAACCAGCCCTACGACATGCGCGACGTGGTCCGCTCGATCGTCGACGACGGCGAGTTCATGGAGTACGCGGCCTCGTGGGCCGGGTCGATCACGTGCGGCTTCGCCCGACTTGGCGGCAGGTCGGTCGGTGTGGTGGGCAACCAGCCGGCGATGTACGCCGGCGTCCTCGACATCGAGTCGTCGTCCAAGGCGGCCCGGTTCGTGCGAACCTGCGACGCGTTCAACATCCCGCTGGTCACCTTCGTCGACGTGCCCGGATTCCTGCCGGGTGTCGACCAGGAGCACGGGGGGATCATCCGCCACGGGGCCAAGCTCCTCTACGCCTACTGCGAGGCCACCGTCCCGCGCATCTCGGTCATCACCCGCAAGGCCTACGGCGGCGCCTACGTGGTGATGGACTCCAAGTCGATCGGTTCCGACCTGACCTACGCCTGGCCGTCGGCCGAACTGGCCGTCATGGGTGCGGCCGGGGCCGTGGAGATCGTGAACCGGCGGGAGCTCGCCGACGCCGACGATCCGGTCGCCCGACGGGCCGAGCTCGTCGAGCAGTACGAGGAGACCTACCTCAACCCGTGGGAGGCCACGGACCGGGGCTACGTGGACGCGGTGATCGACCCGGCGGACACCCGACGCGAGCTGATCGCTGCGCTGGAGATCCTGCGTACCAAGCGTGAGGAGCTCCCCCAGCGCAAGCACGGGAACATCCCGCTGTGAACACCGAGGTGGTCCGGCCCGAGCCGACGGAGGAGGAGGCGGTCGCCATCGCCGCTGCGCTCCAGGTGGTGCTCGCTCCAGCCTCCGCACCGGGCGTGCGGGCCGAGGAGTCGCGCTGGCGGTGGTCGGGGCGTTGGTGGTCGCGGCCGGTGCCCGCCCGGCGCGATCGTCCGGCCTGAGGGCCCCCGGTCCGGTCGCCGGTCCCGGCGGCTCGTATCCTCACCGACGTGGACCCGAGCCTGCGTCCGGAGCTGCTGACCCTCGCCGACGACGAGGCGATCGTGTGGCGTGGCGCGACGCCACGGGTGTTCGAGCACCTGGAGCCCGACAGCGACGTCGACCTCGACGGTCACGTGGTCCGGACCCTGCCGCGGCGGGGCGAGCTGCTGGCACGGGTGGCGACGGTCAACGACGTCCACTTCGGCGAGACCGTGTGCGGGCACGTCGACGGCCAGGACGACCTGGAGACGTTCTCGGTGGAGCCCGGGGCCACGCCCTACCCCGAGGTGATGAACGCCGGCGCCGTCGCCGACATCTCCCGGGTGGGACCCGACCTGGTGGTGGTCAAGGGCGACCTGACGTCGAGTGGCACCCGGGAGGAGTACGACCGCTTCCTCGAGGTGTACGGGACGGCGTTCGGAGACCGGCTGCTCCACGTGCGGGGGAACCACGAGAGCTACCCCGGGCTCGAGGCCGCCGACTGGCCGACCCAGGAGCGGACGCTCGACGGCGTCACCGTGGCCCTGCTCGACACCTCCCGTCCGGCCACCGTGAACGGCCGGCTCTCGCCGGACCAGCTGGAGTGGCTCGACGAGCTGGGGTCCCGCGCCGACCGGCCGGTGCTGGTGTTCGGACACCACCCGGTGTGGAATCCGGCGGAGGAACCGCGGGAGGACACGTGCTTCGGCCTCGTCCCCGACCACACCGAGGCGCTCGCTGCGGTCTTCGCCCGGCGGCCGTCGTTGGTCGGCTACTTCGCCGGCCACACGCACCGCAACCGGGTCGTGGAGCTACCGGGACTGCCCGGTGTGCCGTTCGCCGAGGTCGCCTGCGTCAAGGACTACCCGGGATCGTGGGCCGAGTACCGGATCCACGAGGACCTCGTCCTGCAGGTCCACCGTCGCATCTCCACACCGGAGGCGCTGGCCTGGAGCGAGCGGTGTCGCGGCATGTTCGGCGGTGCGTACCCCGACTACGCACGGGGCCGGTCGTCCGACCGGTGCTTCGCCGTCGACCTCGCCGCTCGTCGCGCCTGACGCGGGCGGGAGTTGGCCCCTGACGGCGGTGGACGGGCACGATGGCCGGGTGAGCTCCGAACCACCACCGGCCGAGCGGCACCCCGACGGTCCGCTCGCGGACGTCCGGGTCGTCGACTGCTCGACGGTGCTCGCCGGACCGAACTGTGCCCGCTACCTGGCCGACTTCGGTGCGGACGTCGTCAAGGTCGAGCGTCCGGACGGCGGGGACGGCCTGCGACGGATGGGGTGGGACGATCCCGGCAACCCGGACGCCGACACGTCCATGTGGTGGCGGATGGTGAGCCGCAACAAGCGCTCGGTGGTGCTCGACCTGAAGGACCCCGACGACCTGGATCGGATGCGCTCGCTGTGCGAACAGGCCGACGTGCTGGTCGAGAACTTCCGGCCCGGGACCCTGGAACGGTTGGGTCTGGATCCGGCCGATCTGATCGCCCGGAACCCGGGTCTGGTGGTGACCCGTGTGACCGGCTACGGCCAGACCGGTCCGTACCGGGACCGTCCCGGCTTCGCCACCCAGGCCGAGGCGCTGTCGGGGTTCGCTGCGCTCAACGGCGAGGTCGACGGCCCGCCGCTGCTCCCGCCGATCGCGCTCACCGACGAGGTCACCGGCCTCGCCGCGGCGTTCGCGACCATGGTCGCCCTCCACTCGGGTGTGGGTCAGGTCGTCGACGTGAACCTGGTGGAGACCATGCTGCAGTTCATGGGCCCGCTGCTCACCCGCTTCGGGCTCGAGGGGGTCAGCCAGGAACGGCTGGGGGGCGGCATCTTCTGCACGGTGCCACGCAACACCTACCGATCGGCCGACGGCACGTGGATCGCCGTGTCGAGCAGTTCGGACTCGGTGGCGTCCCGGGTGCTCGACCTGGTCGGCCTCGGCGACGACGACCGGCTGGCCACGTTCGCCGGCCGGCTCGAGCACCGCGACGAGGTCGACGCGCACCTGGCTGGTTGGATCGGCGCACGCTCTGCCGACGAGGTGCTGGGCTCGTTCGAGCGGGCAGGTGCGGCAGCGGCTCCCGTGCTGGACGTGGCCGGGATCTTCGCCGATCCGCACGTCCGTGACCGGGGTTCGATCGAGGTGCTCGACGGCGTGCCCATGCCGGGGCTCATCGCCCGGCTCTCCGCCACACCCGGTCGGCTGCGGTGGGTCGGTCCACCGTTCCCGTCCGGCGCCGACGGCTGAGGTCTGCCCTCACTCGCTGACGGCGACCTCGATCCGGTCCTGCCGCCAGTCCTGGGCCGCCGCCAGCGCCGACTGGGCCTGACGGTAGAGGTCCTCGCTCGCGAACGCGTGCGCCGGGTAGCACGCGATGCCGGCCCACACGGTGTGGGTGCCGTGTCGGCTGACGAGGTTGCGGCGGATCCGCTCGGTGGTCCACACCGCGCCGTTCTCGGGGGTGTCCTCGAGCACGACGGCGAAGGTGCCGTCGTCGAGGCGGCACGCGATGTCGGCCTCCCGGATGGTCTCCCGGATGGCGTCGGCGAGTCGGTTCGGCGGCGGGGCCACCACGGTGTCGCCGGCCGGACCCTCGACGGCGCGCATGAGGGTGACCGCGACCGGGCGGAGGTGCCGTCGTGCTGCGGCCAGACGGGACTCGAGCGCCACGTGGAAGTAGGCCTCGGTGAACAGCCCCGACCCCAGATCCGTGAGCGACGCCTGCGTGCCACCGACTGCGTCCCGGCTGGCGGCGAGCGACTCCTGCAGCGCCTCGACCTCGGCCTCCAGGTCGGCGGTCCTCCGCCGGGCCGCATCCAGTTCCGCTCCGGGGACGACCGCCGTCGCCGGTGCGGCCTCGTGGTGCTGGGCGCCGCCCCGGAACGCCACGATGCCGGCGATCAGGGCGGCCAGGCCGGCACCGGCACCCAGGACCGCCACGTCGCCCACCACGGCCGCCGCGCCCAGCGCGGCGCCGATCAGACCCGATGCGAGCGAGATGATGCGACTGTCCACCGATGTTCCCCCGACCGTCCGGACCCCCACGATGCCGTCGAGGTCGTCGGATCGCAACCCTGCGGTCGTCGAACTCCGTCAGTCGTCGGCCACGGCCAGTTCGGCGATCCGCTCCATGATCCGGCTGATCTCGAAGTCCTTCGGGGTGAACACCGCGGCCACGCCCAGGTCCACCAGCGCCGGTCGGTCGTCCTCCGGGATGATCCCTCCGGCCACCACCGGCACGTCGACGCCGGCCTCCCGGAGTCCACGGACGACCTCGGGGATCAGCTCCATGTGCGAGCCCGACAGGATGGACAGACCCACCAGGTCGACGTCCTCGTCCCGGGCCGCGGCCACGATCTGCTCCGGGGTCAGTCGGATGCCCTGGTAGATGACCTCCATGCCGGCGTCGCGGGCGGCGACGGCGATCTGCTCGGCACCGTTGGAGTGGCCGTCGAGTCCGGGCTTGGCGACGAGGATCCGAGGTGGGCCACCCGGGAGGGCGCGCATGCGCTCGGCGATCGTCCGGAGCTGCTCCGAGGTGCCGCCGATGGTCGCGGCACCGACTCCGGTCGGCGCCCGGTACTCGCCGAACACGCCGCGCAGGGCTCCGGCCCACTCACCGGTCGTGCCGCCGACCCGGGCCAGCTCGATGGTCGCCGGCATGATGTTCTCGTCCCCGGCGGCCACGCGGACCAGTTCCTCGAGCGCCCGGTCCACGGCTGCCTGGTCGCGCTCGGCGCGCCAGGCCTGCACGTCGGCGATCATCTCGTCCTGCACCGCCGGGTCGACCACCAGGATGTTGTCCTGCCCCCCGAGCGGTGACGGCGCGGACTCGGTGAAGGAGTTGAGTCCCACGACCACCTGGTCGCCGGACTCGATGCGGCGGACCCGGTCGGTGTGCGACACCACCAGCCGTCGCTTCAGCTCGTCGATCGCCTCGAAGGCACCTCCCAGCGCGAGCACCTCGTCGAGCTCGGCCTGTGCCGCCTCGTCGATCTCGTCGGTCAGCCGTTCGACGACGACGGACCCCTCGAAGAGGTCGGGGTACTCGAGCAGGTCGGTCTCGTTGGCGAGCACCTGCTGGATCCGCAGCGACCACTGCTGGTCCCACGGGCGTGGCAGTCCGAGCGCCTCGTTCCAGGCCGGCAGCTGGATCGACCGGGCCCGCGCGTCCCGGGAGAGCGTGACCCCGAGCGTCTCGAGCACGATGCGCGGGACGTTGTTCTCGGGCTGGGCCTCGGTGAGGCCGAGGGAGTTGACCTGGACGCCGTAGCGGAAGCGACGGGCCTTCGGGTCGCTCACCCCGTACCGCTCGGCGGTGATCCGGTCCCACATGCGGGTGAACGCGCGCATCTTGGCGGTCTCCTCCACGAACCGCATGCCGGCGTTCACGAAGAAGCTCACCGAGGCCACCACGGACGACATGGCGTCGGGTTCCACCTGCCCGGACTCCCGGACGGCGTCGAGCACGCCGATCGCGCACGCCAGCGAGTACGCCACCTCCTGGACCGGGGTCGCCCCCGCCTCCTGCAGGTGGTACGAGCACACGTTCATGGGGTTCCACTTGGGGATGTGCCGATTGCAGTAGGCGAACATGTCGACGATCAGCCGTCGGCTCGGTCCGGGCGGGAAGATGTAGGTGCCCCGGGAGAGGTACTCCTTGACGATGTCGTTCTGCGTGGTGCCCCGGAGGTCCTCGGTCGGGACGCCCTGCTCGGTGGCGTTGGCCACGTAGAGGCCGAGCAGCCAGGCCGCCGTGGCGTTGATCGTCATCGACGTGTTCATGGTCCCCGGGGGGATCCCGTCGAGCAGGGTGCGCATGTGGCCCAGGTGGGCGACGGGCACGCCCACCTTGCCGACCTCGCCGCGCGCCAGCGAGTCGTCCGGGTCGTAGCCCGTCTGCGTGGGGAGGTCGAAGGCGATCGAGAGTCCGGTCTGTCCCTTGGCCAGGTTGGTCCGGTAGAGCTCGTTGGACGCCGCTGCTGTGGAGTGTCCCGAGTAGGTCCGCATCATCCAGGGGCGGTCCTTGGACTCCAGTCGGACGTCGTCGTGGTCGAGGCCGGAACCGTCGCTCATGGCGACATTCTCGGCGCTGGCTCCGGACGATGTCACGTTGGCGAGCGGCCGTGGTGCTCGCCCCCTCAGGTGACGGTCGGGGCCGCGGGCGGAGGTCGTCTGGGAGACGGTTCGGGGAGGTCCGCAGCGGTCCGGGCCCGGAGACGACGACGGCCGAGCCAGGGGCTCGGCCGGAGGTCACAGCCGCGGGGCGGAGCGAGGGCCACGAGGCGCCAGCACCCGAGGGCGCTGGTTGGCGATGCGTTGGAGGGAGATGTGTGTCCCCCGCTCCAATGCCCCGGCTGTGTTGCCGGTGGGGGCGATGACCACCGACAGAGGTAGTATCGTCACACGGGGTGGCCGAGTAAAGCGCGAATCCGGATTTCCTGAGATTTTCCTGAGGTTCGGCCCCGGATCGCGCGTGCCGTGGCAGATTCGGAGGGTGAACCCACTCGGTGTGGCCCTCAGCGGCCTCCTCGCCCAGGACGGCGGGACCCTCCTCCTCGGAGAGGACTTCTTCCCCTGGATCGTCCTGGCCCTGGGCGCGGCGATGGTCGTCGGGAATCTCCTCGCCGTCGTCCGTTCGACCCGGGACGGCGCCCCCGTCCCCATGGGGCGGGCCCTCGCGTTCGTCGCCCTGGGCGGCGTCGCCGCCGTCTGGGGTCTCGCCAGCCTCCTCCGTTGAGGTGGTCGGCCCGGACGTCCCGGCCACGGCGTGCGGGTCAGTCGCTAGGGTTCGCCCGTGGCGGACGACGGGGGAGCACCGGTGACACCCCCGGCGCTCGAGGTCCTCGGTCTGGGCGTCACCTACGGGGGCGTGACGGCCGTCAGTGACGTCAGCTTCTCCGTGGCCGAGGGTGAGATCCTGGGACTGATCGGGCCCAACGGCGCCGGCAAGACCACGACGATCGACGCCCTGACGGGATTCGCTCCCCACCGAGGTGTCGTCCGGGTCCACGGGGTCGACGTGAGCGGCGAGCCTCCCCACGGTCGGGTGCGAGCCGGACTGGTCAGGACCTGGCAGGCCGTCGAGCTCTTCGAGGACCTGACGGTGGCCGAGCACCTCGAGGTCGCCGAGCCCTCGGCCGGCGTGCGTGACGTCGTGGCCGACATCCTCCGGCCCGGTCGTCGGGTCGCGGATCGTGGTGCCGTCGGGAGCGCCGACGCCGCACTCCTCGACCGGCTCGGACTGCAGGACGTGGCCGGCGAACTCGTGACGGACCTGCCACAGGGGATCCAGAAGCTCGTCGGGGTCGCTCGGGCGCTGGCCAGTCGGCCGCGCGTGCTGCTGCTCGACGAACCGGCCGCGGGGCTCGACGCCGACGAGAGCCGAACGTTCGGGAAGCTCCTCCGCTCGCTCGTCGACGAGGGCCGGTCCGTCGTGCTCGTCGACCACGACGTCGAGTTGGTCATGGCCACCTGCGACCGGGTGGTCGTGCTGGACTTCGGTTCGGTCATCGCCTCCGGTGCCCCGTCCGAGATCCGTGGCGACCTGCGGGTGCAGGAGGCGTACCTGGGTCTGGCGTCGGGTCGCACCGAGGATGAGTCGGCGTGACCCCCCGTCTCGAGCTCGTCGGGCTGGACGCCGGGTACGGCAGCTCGGCGGTGGTCCGCGATCTGTCGCTCGCAGCCGAGCCCGGCGAGGTGGTCGCGCTCCTCGGAGCCAACGGGGCGGGCAAGACCACCACGCTGCTCACCGTCTCGGGCCTCCTGCGACCTCTCGGCGGCGACGTCCGTCTGGACGGCCGGTCGGTTGTGGATCGCGCCCCGGACCGGCTCGCCCGTGACGGGCTCTGCCACGTCCCCGACGACCGGGGGCTCTTCCCCGGACTGACCGTCGCCGAGCACCTGGACCTGGTGCGAGCGAAGCGGTCCGACCGGGCGCAGGTCGACGAGTGGTTCCCGGCGCTCGCGCCGCTCGGAGGCCGGCGGAGCGGCCTGCTCTCGGGTGGTGAGCAGCAGATGCTGGCGCTCGCGCTCGCGCTGGTGCGCCACCCGCAGGTGCTCCTCATCGACGAGATGACCATGGGACTCGCTCCGATCGTGGCGGCGTCGCTCACCCCGGTGATCCGCCGGCTGGCCGACGAGGAGGGATGCGCGGTCCTGGTCGTCGAGCAGCACGCCGACCTGGTCCTCACCGTGGCCGACCGGGCGGTCCTGCTGGTCCACGGCGAGGTGGCGCTCTCCGGCACGGCCGACGAGGTGCGTCGCGACCACGACGCCGTGGTCGCCGGCTACCTCGGAGCCCTCGCCCCGCCCGAGTCCTGAGCGGTCGGTCCCTCCCGGCGGTCGGGCGTCGACGTCGACTCAGTCGCGGGGCTGCGTGGTGGCGCAGGCGAGGGTCTGCGCCGTGGCGAGCCTGCGGAGCGTGTCGGCGTCGTTCTCCAGGATGATCCGCTCGAACTCGTCCTCGCCGACCTCGCCGACGATCCGCTCCACGATGCACTCGGCGAGCGACCGCGGCAGTCCGCCCGCGGCGAGCTGCTCGATGACGGTCTCCGCGAGCCCCTCGAACGGATCGGCTCCCGCCGCAGCGGGGCAGCGGGTCCCCGGCGGCGGGACCTCGAGGTCGACCAGGTAGGCCACCACGGCGTCGGTGATGCACGGTCCGGCGGTGAGGAAGGCGGTGTGGCCGTCACCCTCGTAGGTCAGGAGCTCGGCCGAGCCGAGCGCCTCCACCATCCGCTGTGACCACTCGTACGGCGTGGCCGGGTCGCCGACGGTCCCGACGACGAGCACGGTGGGGGAGTCGGGCGCGGAGATCCGCGGGATCGGGTTGGTCGGTTCGGGCCAGGTGCTGCAGTCGTCGAGCCCGGTGCCGAGGAGCGGACCGAACCGGGGTGCTGCGGCCACGATCCGGGACTCGGCGGCCTCGGCGGCCTGGGCGTCGAGTCGGTCGACCTCGTCGGAGCAGTTGACCATGATCTGGGCGTCGGAGGAGTTGTCGTAGGTCCCGTCCTCGTTGCGGCCCACCTGGCGGTCGACCAGCGCCAGGAGCTTCTCGGCCCCGCCGGTGCGGACCTCGGCGACGGCCGCGGCGGTGGACTGCCACAACGAGGTGTCGTAGAGGGCGGTCGCGAGCCCGAAGTCGAACAGGTCCGGCCCGAGCGTCCGGGTCACGCTGCCCGAGCGCACCTCGACCGGGTCGGCCTCGAGCGAGGCGCGTGCCTCGTCGATGCGTCGGCGGGCGTCAGGTGCGAGCGGGCACGAGGTCGAGGTGTCGCACGCCGAGACGAACCGGTCGAGCGCCCGCTCGAACCCGGTGGCCTGCGTGAGCGCCTGCTCCTCGGTCGAGGCGTTCGGGTCGGTCGAACCGTCGAGCACGACCGCTCGGACCCGTTCGGGGTACAGCGTCGCGTACACGGCGCCGATCGACGATCCGTAGGAGAACCCGAGGTAGGTCAGCTGCTCGTCGCCGACGGCCTCACGGATCCGGTCCACGTCGGCGGCCACGTCGGCGGTGCTCATGTGCGCCGACAGCTCGGGGTTGCGACGTTCGCACTCGGTGCGGACCCGCTCGGCCAGCCGGTCCGCCTCGGCCTGTTCGGTCGGGTCGTCGGGGGTGAGGTCGACGTCGAGCTCCTCGTCCTTCTCCTCGTCGTCGAGGCAGCGCACCGGGTCGGAGGCACCGACGCCCCTGGGGTCGAACGAGACCAGGTCGAACCGGTCGGTCAACTCGGCGGGGAAGGCCGGCGCCACCGACGCCAGGAACTCGATCCCCGACCCGCCCGGTCCACCCGGGTTCAGCACGAGCGAGCCGATCCGCTCCTCGTCCGTGCCGGTCGACGGCACCCGGGCCAGTGCGATCGAGGTCGTGTCGCCGTCGGGCTCGGCCGGGTCGACCGGCACGTCGAGGGTGGCGCACTCGAGCCCGGCGAGCGAGCTGGCCGAGTCCTCGCACCGCGTCCAGTCGATCGGTCCGGCTGCGGTCGGTTCCCGGTCGCTGGTGGTGCCGTCGGAGCCTGCCGACGTGGTGGGCGTGTCGGCCGCCCGGTCGTCGAATCCGGCGGAGCACCCGGCCGCGAGCAGGGCGACGGTGGCGACTGCGGTCCAGGTTGCGATCAGGCGGTGGCGCACGGTCGCACGGTAGCGAGGTTGCGGTGGACTGCTCGGCCAGGGTCCTGCGGAGCGGAGCGGGTTCTCAGACGCCGGTCTCAGAGCTCGATGCGGCAGGAGACCCCGGCGCCGAAGATCTGCGTCATCCGACCCAGGCCCAACCAGCTCGCGCAGCACACGCCCAGTTCGAACAGCTCGGCGTCGGTGAACTCGGCGCGGGCCCGGGACCAGAAGTCGTCGTCGAGGCCGAGGTGGTCGGTCGTGAACCGCTCGGCGAACTCCGCGGCGATCCGTTCCCGTGCCGACAGCGAGTCGAGCTGTCGCCACTCCGCGATCCGGAGGTACTCCTCCTCGGTCAGGCCGTCCGGGTCGGAGGTGGTCCGGGTGTCCAGGCAGACAGGGCACTGGTTCAGCTCGGCGATCCGGATCCGAGCCGCCTCCCGGACCCGGGTGGGCAGGCTCGTGTCGCCGTACACGGCGGCGGTGAAGTTCCCGGCGGCCGCGCCCATGGCGGGGGAGAGCCCGTAGAGGCGGAGGAGTTCGTCGTCGTCGCCGTCGGGGAGGTCCACTCGTGCCATCGGTGCTCCAGTCGTCGCCGGTCCGGGCCGACACCGTACGCCACGACCGGGCTCCATCGCCCCGGTGTGACCCTCGGCCCCACCCCGGTAGGGTGGCACTCGGCCTGCGGAGCAGGTCACGGTCCGTGACCCTCTGGTCCGGCCCGGCAACGACGACTGAGGAGACACCCCCATGCCCGACCTGATCGCCATCGGCTACGACGACACCACCACCGCCCTCGAGGCGATGGACGAGGTCGGCAAGCTCGCCCAGGACCTGGTGATCCAGCCCGACGCCGTGGCCGCAGTGGTCCGCAACGCCGACGGGAAGTTCCGGACGATCACGAACCAGCACGAGGTGGGAGCGGGCGCCACGTGGGGCATGTTCTGGGGCCTGCTGATGGGCATCATCTTCTTCATGCCGATCTTCGGCATGGCGATCGGTGCGGCGTTCGGCGCGCTCGGTGGCAAGCTCGCCAAGGACTCGATCAGCAAGGACTTCCAGGATCAGGTGCGTGAGGCCATGCAGCCGGGGACCTCGGCGCTGTTCATGATCGTCGAGCAGATGACGACCGACAAGGCCCTCGACGGCCTGTCCAAGTTCGGTGGCAACGTCATCAAGACCTCCCTGTCGGAGGAGGCCGAGGCCGAGATCCAGGCCCACCTCCACGGCGAGGGCTGAGTCCGAGCCGCGCTCCGGCCGGGGTGCCCCGAGCGGGTGCCCCGACCGGAGACGGTCAGACCCCGAGGTCGACCGACCGTGCCGACGACCGGCCCGGGACCTCGAACACCGTCGTCGCCGTGAACCCTCGCGCCGCCGGCCCGCCGCTCAGCGCACCGCGACTCCCGAGGAGCCACGCGTGGGCGTCCCAGTCGGCGTCGGTCCGTTCCGGACGGCGGAGCCCGATCACCACGACGCCGGCACGGCGTCGCACCCGCAGCATGATCTGACCGGCGGTCACGCACGCCAGGCACGACGGTTCACCGGGCAGCAGTTGGGCCGCCCGCTCCACGGCCCGGGCCACCAGACGCTCCGTCGGGTCCCCCGCCCTCACCGGGATCCGGGTCACCGTCCGTCCGGACCACGAATCCGGCACCGCAGCCGGCTGCCCGAGCACGGGCGACCACCGCGGCATCGACACCCAGCGCCTCGCCGCCGAGGCGATCGTGATCAGGATCGCCGCCTCCACGATCGCCAGTCGGACCAGCCACCGACGCGTCGCTGGGCCCACCTGTGGGGGCCGGACTCCGTCGCCGCTCCCGCTCACAGCGCCCGGTCCGGACGAGTCTCGACCCGCTGGTCGGGCGCCGTGTTCCGGCGCAGGTTCAGGCGTCGACGGGACCGGGCGAGTTGCAGCACGTCGTCGTAGTCCGGGTCGTCCGACTGCCAGGCATCGGCCGGAGGCTCCTCCTGCGGTCGGGGTTCGGCGCCCGGACGCCGGAAGAAGGCCGGCTCCACCTTGCGGAGGTTCCACGCGACCGAGTCGGGCACCCACGGGGACACGGCGGTTCGGTAGGCGGCGCGTGACCACCCGTCGTGTCGCCACGCCCACCACGGCAGGCTGAGCGCTGTCTCGACCACACCCACGTCGAGGAGCGGGTAGCGGTAGGTCACACCGAACAGGTCTCCGACCTGCTGCCAGGCCCCCATCCGGTGCTGGAGGTGTCCGTTGGCGAGGAGGGCCTCCTGGTACGACCGGGTGTCGTGGACGGATTCGAAGCGTCGTCGTTGCTCTGCGGCGAGGTCGGCGACCAGTGGTGAGAACGCGCGCAACTCGGCCTCCCACTCCAGGTCGGCACGGTGCTGTCGCCGGGCGGCGAGGAGGTGCCGCCCCTCGTCGAGCGGGTGCGGCAGCGCCCGCACCGCAGCGCTGAGCAGCTCGCGGGCTGCGACCAGCGGCGACTCGGGGATACCCCGCAGGGTGCGCTGGAGTCGTTGCTCGGTGGCCACCTGTCGCCACGCCCCCCTGCGGATCAGGGGGGTCCACATGCCCCGGCCGTTGAAGCTGGCGAGCTCGTCGCCACCCCAGCCGGAGAGCATCACCTCCACGCCGTCGTCGTGGGCCGACTGCACGACGTGACGTTCGGAGCCGTGGGTCGAGGCGGGGTAGCGGTTGGGATCCCGCTGGTGCCACCAGTCGGTGTCCCGCACCTCCAGGCGCCGCACCGGGACGCCCGTCGCCCGCTCCACGTCGTCGAGCAGGTCGCGTTCGTCGCCGGCGAACCGGGGCACCTCGTCCTCGCTCGGCGCCCAGGAGTACCCGGCCACCAGGGACCGCCCCTGTTCGGCGAGCACCATCTGCGCCCGACACGCCACGGCGGTGCAGTCGAGTCCTCCCGACACGTGCGCGCCGAGTGGTGCGTCACCCACCACGCGACGGACGGCGGCGTCGATCGCCTCGCGCAGGGCCTCGACGCAGTCGCCGAAGCTCATCCGCTCGTCCGGGCCGTCGACGAGTTCGGGTGACCAGTAGCGCTCGTGCGTCCAGGTGCCGTCGGGTCGGAACCGGACTGCGGTGCCGGGCGGCACGGCCCGGACCTCCCGGAACGCCGTGCGGTCCGCCCCCCCGGTACCCCTGAGGCCGGGCATGGCGGCGATCGCCACACCCTCGAGGTCCAGTCGGTCGTCCACGTCGGGACGGTCCACGATGCGGCTGATGCTCGTGTCGACGACGATCCGACCGGTGGCGTTCCGCGCCCAGTGCAGCGACAGGGTCCCGAGCGGGTCGGTGGTGAGCACGGTCGAGCCGTCGCGGTCGACGAGCACGGCCGCGAGCGGACCCCGGTGCGAACGGAGGGCTGACACGCCCTGTGGCCAGCTGGCCTGCAGCTCCTCGACGCCGACCGACCCCGGAGCCGTCCACAGCACCCACGGCGCGACCGCTGCGTCGTGTGCCGGATCCACCACCACCGTCGGATCGGGGGACTCGGTCGGACTCACGACGGAGCACGTTACCGGCGTGGGCGGAGCTGGACCGGGGCCCACGGCCTGCGAGCGGATCCGACGGAGGCGGTAGAGTCCGGGCGTGGCAGACGTGGACACCCCGACGGTCGACGGCTCCTCGGTGCCTCGACGGGTGGTCGGTGCGGTTCAGGCCGAGGTGGACGGCGAGCTGGTCCTGCTGAGCCCCGCGGACTTCGGGTACTTCGGGGCCGAGGGTCCGGGTCCCGACGTCTGGGCGCTGGTGGACGGGGAGCGGTCCGTCGACGCGATCGTCGCCGAGTTGGCGGGTTCCTACGACGTGGCGGCCGAGGAGATCTCGGGCGACGTCGTGGACTTCGTGACGGCGCTCGTCGCCGCCGGTCTCGCCGAGGTCTGAGCCCGACCTACCTCGCTCCGGCGTCCACGACCCGTCCGTCGGCGATGCGGACCACGTGGTGGCCGGCGTCGACGGTCGAGCGTCGGTGGGCGATCACCAGGACGGTCACCGCCGGCACGAGTCCGGTGACCAGGTCGATCACGGCGAGCTCGGTCTCGTCGTCCAGGCTGCTCGTGGCCTCGTCGAGCACGAGCAACGACGGTCGCCGCAGCAGCGCCCGGGCGATCGCCAGTCGCTGACGCTCGCCTCCCGACAGGCGGAGTCCGGCGTCGCCGAGCACGGTGTCCAGCCCGTCGGGCAGCGACCGGGTGAAGCCTGCGGCGGCGCGGTCGAGCGCAGCCCAGCACTCCTCGTCGGTGGCGCCGTCGGGAACCGACCACACGAGGTTCTCCCTGATCGACCGGGGGACGAGGACCGTCTCCTGTGGCACGTAGGCCAGGTGGCTCCGCCACCAGGGCAGGTCCGACCGTGTGAGCGGCGCTCCGTCCACCAGCAGCTCGCCGCCGGCCGGCTCGAGGAGGCCGAGCACCAGGTCGGCGGCAGTCGACTTGCCCGCCCCCGACGGGCCGGTGAGCACCGTGATCTCGCCCCGGGGCAGGGTGAACGTGAGGTCCCGGACGCCGTGGCTCGAGTCGGGGTAGGTGAAGGCGACGTGGCGCAGCTCGACGAGCGGCAGCTCGGAGTCGGTCGAGAGTGTTCCGGGGCGGTCGCTCGTGGTCGACGGCACCTCGACGGCGTCACGGGCCTCGTTGGTCAACGCTGCGATGTCCGTGACGGCCGGCAGCGAGTTGGCCAGCTGGGCCGCAGTGGTGCCGAGGCCGTCCACCTGTCGGTACAGCCGGGCCAGCAGCAGCAACACGACGACGATCGACGCGGGCGGGACGTCGAGCTGGACCGCCAGCAGCACCAGGATGCTCGCGGCCACGGCGAGGATGACCGACGACAGCGCCGAGGTGTCGGCCGACCGCCTGGTCGTGGCGATCTGGACCTCCCGGTTGGTCTCGAAGTCACGGGTGAGCCGGTCCACCCAGACGGTCGAGGCGTCGTGGGCCCGGACCAGTCGGAGCGAGTCCAGTGAGTCCTGCATGGTCGCCTGCAGCTCACGGCTGCGCAGCCCGGCCGCCACGCCGAGCTGGTGCGACGGGCGGATGACCGTCGCCTGGAGCAGGGCGAGTCCGAGCATCCCGACGAGCGCGATCGCAGTGACGGCGGGTGCCACCACCAACGAGACCACGGTCGTCGACAGGGCGAGCACCACCGAGACCGCACCCCTGATCAGCTGCTGGAACGCCATCCCGCACCGGGTCGCTCCCATGGTCACGATCGCCAGGACGTCGGAGCGGCGTCGCTGGAGGACGAAGGTCCACCGTGCGGCGAGGATGGCCTCGAAGGCCTGCGTCCGGAGTTCGTCCACCAGGAGCGGCTGGAAGGTCGACGCGTTGATCGCGGAACCACGTTGGAGCAGTGCCGTGCACACCGACAGGACCACGAACGCACCGAGCAGGACCACCAAGGGGACCGACGCCAGGTCGGCCCGGCCCGCCAGTGGGAGGGCCGTCCCGGCGTCGGTGCCGGCCACGGCGTTGACGATCGGGACGAGCAGCAGCAGGTTGAAGCCGCCGATCAGACCGGTGAGCCCGACGTAGGCGATCTGCCCGACGAACCGGGTGCGATCGATCCTCCAGGCCGCCCGGATCAGCGTCGCTGCGTCGCTGCGGAGGTCGGCAGGGGAGCCCGACAGGATGATCGGGGCGCTGCGCCCGGGGCGCTCGCTCACCACGTCCGCAGTGCCGTCCCCGAGCGGACGATGGACTGGACCCGCTCGGCGACCTCGTCGAGCGACCAGTCGCCGTCGGGGCGGACGATCCGGTGCACGGGCACGGCGGCGGCCAGCGTGGTGACCTCCTCGAAGAAGCGCTCGGGCCCGAGGATCGCAGGTGCCACCCCGTCCCGGGCGGTGTGACGGCGGAACGTCTCGGCCCGTCCCGCACCCACGACCACCTCGCCCTCGATCGCCCCGACGTCCGGGCTCCTGACCAGTTCGACGAGCAGGTCGAGCCGGAGGGGCTCGGTCGGCGGTGGCTCGGCGAGGAAGGCCGCCTTGGGTCGCCCACCGGCGAGCTTCGTCATGGCGTCGAAGTCCACCCCGACAGCCTCTGCGGCGTCCCGCAGCAGGTGGACGTTGCGCTGGAAGGGGAGGATGACCGGTTCGGTCGGCTCGGTGTCGACGATCGTCACGTCGTCCACGAGCAGGCGGTGGCCGCGCTGTCGCAGGGCCATCGCCGTGGTCGACTTCCCGGCGCCACGCTGGCCGGCGATCGCCACCACCACACCGTCGATCTCGAGGGTGGCCGCGTGCAGGCTCGTGAGGCCCCGCTGGAGCGAGGCGATCGAGGTCGCCCAGCCCTGGAGGATCCACGACGGCGTGTCGTCGGCGTCCTGGTCGTCCTCGAGCTCCACGGTGACCGTCGTCCCCTGCACGACGAGGATCCGACCGATCCCCCGGAAGGTCACGAGCGCCTGCTGCGGGGCCACCTCCAGCCACGGCCGGAGCCGGACGGCGTCGTCGAGGTGCTCCGGCACCGCACCCCGCTCGACGCTGATTCCGAGCTGCTCGGGGAGTTGGAGCGGGTGGGCACGCTGCTGGCGTCGACGGGACTCCCGGGCGGAGCGCAGTCGTGGGCGTCGGTCCGGGTCGGTCACGAGCTCGTAGCCGAGCTCGACCATGAGGTCGCTGTGGTCGGCCTCGACGGCTGCCACCTGATCCGCGTCGAGCTCCTCGCTCCACCCACCGGACCGCCCGCTCCGGAAGAAGCGTTCGGTCATCGGACTCACCTCGTGGAACCCTCGCTCGTCCTCCCGCTCCCGCAGTCGCTCGAACCGGGCCTGCTCGACCGCCTCGTCGAGCTCCTCCCGGGAGCAGTCGAGTCCGATCGCCTCGAACACGGGTGCCAGCGTTCCAGCGGCATCGGTCCGCAGATCCTCGTAGCGCACGAGGTGGACGGGGAACGGCACGTCCGGGTCGAGCCACGAACGCGTGTGGCTCGACCACGACCCCCACGGCTGGGCGGTCGAACTTCGAGCCGGACTGGCGCGACCGGGACTCCGGCTGTCGCCGATCGCGTCGACGGCCTGGTCGAGGTCGACTCCGAAGAAGGGCGCGTAGGAGCACGCGACGTCACGGGGGTCCCGGACGACGAGGATCGCCGCCCGTGTGGCGGACTGCGGGAACGGCTCACGGCCGGGTGGCCCGTCACGGAACACCTCGTGCGTCTTGCGGAGCAACGGGGCGTCGGACTCGTCCTCCGTGGCTGGGGGTCGACCCATCCGCTCGATGAGCGCGGTCCTGACCTGGTCGATCTCGGATCGGTCGAGCCAGCGGGTGTCGATGCCGAAGGCCTGCAGGGCGCTGCCCACGGCGTACGGCTGCGACCCGGAGGACAGCTGCTCGATGCTGAACAACTGCGGGTGCGTTCGCAGGCCGGTGACGATGGCGCGGACCCACGTGTTGCCCGACTTGGGGTACGAGGCGAGCCAGACCGTCCGGCCGGCACCGGGTGGCGGTGTCGACGGGCTCATCGGGCAACCGAGCCCGAGTACCAGCGGCGGACACGACTGCTCACGCCCTCGAGGTCGCTCCGGTCGAACCGGACCCGCAGGCCCGGCAGGGCCGCCAGGCGGAGGTGGTCCTGGATCAGGAGGTGCGGGGCCTCCGTCTCGGTGTCCTCTGGATCGAGTCCGGAGCCGTCGGGGTGTGGTTCCAACTCCTCTCCCGGACGACGCGGTCGGAGCGCTCCGAGGACGTGCAGGCTCGATGCCACGCTGAACCGGTCGTGTCCGAGGAGGACCT
>CAIQNH010000226.1 GCA_903873135.1 uncultured Actinomycetes bacterium | reverse complement strand
TGGTGTGCCGGGCCACGAGCTGGCGGGCGATCACCTTCAGGCAGAGGGTCTCGTCGGCACCCTCGAAGATCGAGAGCACCCGGGCGTCGACGAACAGCCGGCTGACCGTGTATTCCTCGGCGTAGCCCATGCCGCCGTGGATCTGCATGGCCTCCCGGGTGACCCACTCGGCGGCCTTGCACACGTAGGCCTTGATCATCGACGCCTCGAGCGTGCCCTCGCCCTTGGCCATCATCCGGGCGACCTCGTAGGAGAACTGGCGGGCGCCCTGGACGGTCACGGCCATGCGGGCGAGCTTGGCCTGGGTCAACTGGTAGTCGAACACCGGCTGGCCGAACACGGCCCGGTCCTTGGCGTACTGACGGGCGAGCTCCAGGGCGGACTGCATCACACCGACGGCCCGGGCGGCGGTCTGCAACCGGCCGTTCTCGAACCCGGCCATCTGGTAGTAGAAGCCCTTGCCCTTGCCGTCCTCGCCGCCGATCAGGTTGGACTCCGGGACGAACCAGTTGTCGAACGCGATCTCGTAGGAGTGCATGCCGCGGTAGCCGATCGTGTCGATCGGGCGGCCCTCCATCTTTCCGCCGCCGTGGGCGTTATCCTGGGTGAGCTCGAAGCCGTGGGCGTCGCCGCGCTCCTTCGGCACGATGAACATCGACAGACCCTTGTGGCCGGCGGACCGGTCCGGGTCGGTCCGGGCGAGCAGCATGAGGACGTCGGCCCGGGCCCCGAAGGTGCACCAGGTCTTGACGCCGTTGACCAGGTAGCCGCCGTCGACGGCCGTCGCGGTCACCTTCACGCCGGCCACGTCGGAGCCGTAGTCCGGCTCGGTCACGGCGACGGCGTTCATGACCTCGGCCGTGGCGAGCTTGGGCAGCCACTCGTGCTTCTGCTCCTCGGTCCCCCCGGCCTCGAGGGCGCGGGCGAGGATCTCGGGGCGGGTGATCAGCGAGCCGCCGGCGCCGAGGGAGCCCCGGCTCAGCTCCTCGGTGGCCACGACCATGCCGATGTAGTCGGACTCGTCGCCCGAGGCGAAGCCGCCGTACTCCTCGGCGATCGACAGCCCGAACGCACCCATCTCGGCCAGCCCGGTGATGATGTCCTCGGGGATGTCGTCGTTCTCCCGGTGGATGTGCTCGGCGATCGGGACCAGCTGCTCCTCGGCGAAGCGCCGGAAGGCGTCCTGCACCAGCTCGAAGTCGTCGGCGAGACCCCGGGGACCGTCGGTGTCGGCGAGCGAGGCCAGGAACGACGGGTCCCGGAAAGTGGCGACGAACTCGCGGGTCGAGTCGAGGGCGGTGGGGGAGATGCCCCACTCGGCCTCACGTCCGAACACCTTGCCGGCCAGGTCGGCCACGGCGTCCGCCGTGAACGCTGCGGTGACGAGCGACTCCGTGTCGCCGCGGGAGCCGTAGGAGAGCAGGCCCCGTGCGGCCATCACCGCCGCAGCGGCGTGGGCCACGTCGTAGGCGAGGACCTGGTTGTCGTCGATGCCGTCGCGTGCGAGCCGGGCGACCCCGGCGTCGACGACGGCCTGGGCCGCGTCGAGCACGGTCGCAGCGGCGACCAGGTCGGCGGAGGTCGGGACGGCGGTGGCCTGCTCGTTCGTCATGGGCGGCAGGATACCGCCGGGTCGCTCGGGCCTCCCAAGCCCCCGCCGCCGTCGGGGCTGGCCGTGCCCGGCGGTCGGGCGGTACCGTCCGGCGGTCCGGTCCGAGCAGCACAGGGAGCACGCGCATGACCGTCCACGACCGCCCGTTCGGCCGCTACCTCGAGGACTTCGAGCCCGGCGACATCTACCGCCACTGGCCCGGGAAGACGATCACCGAGTACGACGACCACCTGTTCTGCATGATCACCATGAACCACCACCCGCTGCACACCAACGAGTGGTTCGCGCAGAACGAGACGGTCCACGGGCGCAACGTCGTGGTGGGCAACCTCGTCTACTCGATCGTGCTCGGCATGAGCGTGCCCGACGTCTCGGGCGCGGCGATCGCCAACCTGGAGATCGAGAC
>CAIQNH010000225.1 GCA_903873135.1 uncultured Actinomycetes bacterium | reverse complement strand
TCGCTCGCACCACAAAGCCGGGAGGTGGGTGGGGGGGTGCGGAGAGGGGGGTGCGGAGAGGGGGGTGCGGAGGGGTCTGGAGCAGACGAGGCCGTCAGGGCCTCCGGGTAGGGTTCGCCCGTGTCCGTCGACCCCCCTGAACACGACCGGTTCCTCGAGGGGCTGAACCCGGCGCAGCTCGAGGCGGTCACCCACACCGACGGCCCGCTGCTGGTGGTCGCCGGGGCCGGGTCGGGCAAGACGAGGGTGCTGACGCACCGGATCGCCCGGCTGATCGAGACCGGTGGCGTCTCGCCGTTCCAGATCCTGGCCATCACGTTCACCAACAAGGCCGCCGGCGAGATGCGGGAGCGGGTCGGGTCGCTCGTGGGTCCGGTCGCCGAGCGCATGTGGGTGTCCACCTTCCACTCGGCGTGCGTGCGGATCCTCCGACGTGACGCCGCCCGGCTCGCCTACCCGTCGGCGTTCACGATCTACGACCAGGCCGACGCCGTGCGGCTCACGGGCTACGTGCTGCGGGACCTCGGGATCGACACCAAGCAGTTCACGCCCCGAGGGGTGCACGCCGCCATCTCCACGGCCAAGAACGAGGGGCTCGGCCCCGAGCAGTACCTCGAGCGGGCCGAGATGGACTTCGAGCGCCGCATCGCCGACGTGTTCGTCGAGTACCAGCAGCGGATGGTGCGCGCTGGTGCCATGGACTTCGACGACCTGCTCGGGGTGACGGTGCAGTTGTTCCGGGACCACCCGGACGTGCTCGCCGGGTACCAGCAGCGGTTCCAGCACGTCCTCGTCGACGAGTACCAGGACACCAACCCGGTGCAGAACGAGCTGGTGCTGCTCCTCGGGGCCGAACACCGCAACGTCTGCGTGGTGGGGGACCTGGACCAGTCCATCTACGCGTTCCGCGGCGCCGACATGCGCAACCTGGCGGAGTTCGAGACCACGTTCCCGGACGCCACCGTGGTCGTCCTCGACCAGAACTACCGGTCGACGCAGACCATCCTCGACGCCGCCAACGCGGTGATCGCCAACAACACCGCCCGCCGCCCCAAGGATCTGTGGACGTCAGCGGGTGCCGGCGCCCGGATCGTCCACTTCCAGGGTGACGACGAGTCCGACGAGGCCCAGTGGCTGGCCCACCAGGTCGCCGAACTCCACCGTGACGGCCACGTGCGCTGGTCGGACGTCGCCGTCTTCTACCGGACCAACGCCCAGTCCCGCGTGATCGAGGAGCAGTTCCTCCACGCCGGGATCCCGTACCGGGTGATCGGCGGCACCCGCTTCTACGACCGCAAGGAGGTCAAGGACGCGCTCGCCTACCTGCAGGCGGTGGCCAACCCGTCCGACGAGGTGAGCGTGAAGCGGGTCCTCAACACGCCCAAGCGGGGGGTGGGGGAGCAGACCGTCGGCCGCCTCGACGCGTTCGCCCGGGCGCACGGGCTCACGTTCGTCGAGGCGCTCCGCCGCTGGGACGAGGCCGGGGCCTCCGCCCGGTCGGCTCGCGGGATCCAGGCCTTCCTCGACCTGGTCGACGACGTCGCCACCACGCTGGGCGACGGCCCGTCCGCCGTGCTCGAGTCGCTGCTCGACCGCAGCGGCTACGCCGCCGAACTGCGCGCCGAGCACACCGTCGAGGCCGAGGGTCGACTCGAGAACCTGGCCGAACTCGTCGGTCTGGCCGCTGAGTTCGAGACCGTCGACGAGTTCCTCGAGCAGGTGTCGCTCGTCGCCGACACCGACTCGCTGCCCGATCCGGAGGACCCGTCCGACACGGGCGTCGTCCTCATGACGCTCCACTCGGCCAAGGGGCTCGAGTTCCCCGTCGTGTTCGTGATCGGCCTGGAGGAGGGCGTGTTCCCCCACAGCCGGTCGCTCCTCGAGCCGGCGCAGCTCGAGGAGGAGCGCCGCCTCTGCTACGTCGGGATCACCCGGGCCCGGGAGCGTCTCTTCCTGTCCAACGCCTGGTGTCGGACGCTGCACGGCGCCACCCACTACAACCCGCCGAGCCGGTTCCTCGCCGAGCTCCCCGAGTCGCTCGTGGAGGAGTCCCCCGACAGTCGCTCCGGCGGGCTGACGACGGGCGGGTGGGCCACCACGTCGTGGAACCGGGGGTCTGCCGGCGGTTCCGCGTCGGGTTCGTCCGGCTACGGCCGTTCCGACGGCGGATCGTTCTCCGGCTCCGGTGGAGGTGGTGGCTCGAGCGTCCCGGCCCCGCCCACGGGCTCCGGAGCGCACCTCGCCGGCATCGGGGTGGGCGACGACGTGCTCCACGACAAGTGGGGCGAGGGTGTGGTGCTGCACGTGGAGGGGTCGGGCGAGCAGGCCGAGGCGGTCGTGCACTTCTCGTCGGTCGGGGAGAAACGGTTGTTGCTCGCGTGGGCTCCGTTGGAGAAGCTGTCACGGTGATCTCCCCCCGGTCGCTGGCCAGACGCATCTCGCTGGCGTTGCGGCGTGACGCCACGTTGTCGGACCTGGCCGATCGGCTCGGTGGCCTGCACGGCGCAGCGGTGGCCGTCGAGGAGTTCCCCGACGACGGCCCCCCGGCCACCACCACCTTCGACGAGCTCGCCGCCACGGTCGGCCGTTGGTCGGCCTCGGTGGCGGCCCGGTCGCCGGTCGGTCGGCCGGTCGTCGTCGCCACCCCCAACGGCTACGAGCAGCTGCTCGTGTCGCTCGCAGTGGCCCGGGCGGGCGGACTGCCGGCTCCGGTCAACCCCCAGATGCGTGAGGCCGAGATCGAGCACGTCATCGCCGACTCCGGGGCGACGCTCGTGCTCCGCAGCGGCGGTGAGCTCGACACCGGGCCCGGGTCCCGGACCGCTCCTGCACCGCCGTACCCGGCCCACCCGGGCGAGGTGGCGGCGCTCTTCTACACCTCGGGCACCACCGGCAAGCCCAAGGGTGCGGAACTGACGCACCGGGCGCTCGTCGGGCAGGTGTCGAGCGCTGCGCTGTGGCCCGGGTTCGTCCGCCACGACGAGGTGCTCCTGTCGTTGCCGGTCGCCCACATCATGGGGTTCGTCGCCCTGCTCGGCATGGCGGTCGCCGGGGTGCCCGTGGCGTTCGTGCCCCGGTTCTCACCCAGCCGGGTGCTCGACCTGATCGAGCAGCGGCGGGTGAGCGCGTTCTTGGGTGTCCCGGCCATGTACCGGATGCTGCTCGAGTCGGGTGCGGAGTTCCGGGACCTCACGTCGGTCCGGGCGTGGATGAGCGGCGCGGACGTGATGCCGCCGGAACTGGCCCGGGCGTTCAAGGCGTTCGGCGCCTCGGCCACGCTCCCGTTCGTCGGTCCCGTCGGCGAGGCCGCCTTCGTGGAGGGCTACGGCATGGTCGAGATCGGTGGCGGTGCGGCGGCCAAGGTGTCGCCGCCGCTCCTGCCGGTCGGTCTGGGCGACTCGCTCGGCGTGCCGCTCCCCGGTTGGCGGTTCCGGGTGGCCGACGACGAGGGTCGACGGGTGGCGCCCGGCCAGGTGGGCGAGCTGCAGCTCCGTGGACCCGGCGTGCTGCGCGGCTACTGGGGTGACCCGGCCGCCACGGCCGACGCGCTCTCCGACGACGGCTGGTTGCGCACCGGCGACCTGGTCCGGTCCGGCCTGTTCGGGACGGTGGCGTTCCAGGGCCGGTCCAAGCACGTCATCAAGTCGGGCGGCTACTCGGTGTACCCGCTGGAGATCGAGGCTGACCTGGAGGAGCACCCGGACGTGCTCGAGGCGGCGGTGGTCGGCCTGGACGACGACCACCTGGGCGAGGTTCCGGTGGCGGCGGTCCGGTTGCGGGCCCGGTCCAAGGTCACGCCGGAGCAGCTGGTGGAGTGGGCCGAGGCCCGGATGGCGCACTACAAGGCGCCTCGGCGGTTCGTCGTCGTCGACGACCTGCCGCGAACCGGTACCCGCAAGGTCCAGCGCGACCAGCTCGTCCACCTGTTCGTCCCCTGACGACACCCCACCCGCCCCGCTCCTCACCCCGCCCCACCCCTCGCCACCCCACCTGCTCTGTGGTGCGAGCTCCGTGCGATCGCATGCAGCTCGCACCACAAAGCGGGGGCTGGGGCGGGTGGGCGGGTGGGCGGGGGCTCAGCGGGGAGCGCGCAGGTCGACGACCAGGTTGCCGTCGGCGTCGATCCGCCACGGGAACGTCGTCAGCGCGGTGCCGTCGGAGCCGCTGCTCCCGTCGGCCGACCACGTCACGTCTCGACACAGCTCGCCCACCTCTCGGCCGGCTCCGTCGACGTTGGCGCGCTCCTCGTAGAGGTTCCGCTCGGCGTTCCACGACAGGAAGCAGCCACCTTCGGCCCCCGGTGCCACGGCCGAGACAGGCGACCACTGGGCGCCCGGGTCGTCACCGAAGTGGGCCACGTAGATCGGTTGCACCTGGCCCCGGCCGGACACGTCGCTGAACAAGAGGGGACCCTCGGCGGCCACCTGCGCCGACAGTCGCTCCGCCTGCCCGGCGATGAACACGTCGTCCCCGAGCCGAAGCTGCACCGGCCCGTCACCCCTGCCGGCCCAGGCGACGAACGCCCACAGGCCCGCCACGGCGACCACCACGGCCACGACCCCGAACGCCACCGCCCGGAGCTGGCTGCTGCCACTTCGCTGTTCGACCGGCATCAGGACGCTCCGGTGCTCGGCAGGAATGGGCGGCGCGCTCGCACGGGCTTAGTATCGCCCCCCGGACGGCCACCGGAGGGGCGCGACGAGCGCCTCGGCGGGGACCGATCCGGGCAGTCGCAGTCGGGCCGGCACACGCCGCCACCCAGCACAGAAGGAAGTCCTCCGGTGGATCTGTTCGAGTACCAGGGCAAGCAGTTCTTCGCCAGCTTCGGGATCCCCGTCTCGGCCGGTGACGTGGTCACCACCGTGGACGACGCCGTGGCCGTCGCCGAGCGGATCGGCAACTACCCGGTGGTGGTCAAGGCGCAGGTCCAGGTGGGTGGCCGCGGCAAGGCCGGCGGCATCAAGCTCGCCGACAACGCCGACGAGGTGCGCGAGCACGCCACCAACATCCTCGGCATGGACATCAAGGGCCACACCGTCGAGCGGGTGTGGATCGAGGAGGCCTCGGACATCGCCGAGGAGTACTACGCCAGCTTCACCCTGGACCGGTCCGCCAAGCAGCACTTGGGCATGCTGTCGGCCCAGGGTGGTGTGGAGATCGAGGCCGTCGCCGAGAGCGACCCCGACGCCATCGCCAAGATCCACATCGATCCGGTCGATGGTCTCACCGAGGACGTCGCCCGTCGCTGGGTCGAGGAGGCTGCGCTGAACCCGGCCGCCACCGACGGTGCGGTCGAGATCCTGATGAAGCTCTACCGGGCCTACGTCGACGGCGACGCCGACCTGGTCGAGATCAACCCGCTCATCCTCAAGCCGACCGGTGAGGTCCACGCGCTCGATGCCAAGGTCACGCTCGACAACAACGCGGCGTTCCGCCACGAGTGGGACGAGTACGAGGCCACCCAGGAGCGTGACGAGCGGGAGGCCGCCGCGCACGCCAAGGGCCTGCAGTACGTCGGTCTCGACGGCAGCGTGGGGATCATCGCCAACGGCGCCGGCCTGGCCATGTCGACCCTCGACGTGGTCAACCAGGTCGGCGGGACCCCGGCGAACTTCCTCGACATCGGCGGCGGCGCCAACGCGGACGTCATGGCCGGTGCGCTCGAGGTGATCAACAACGATCCGTCGGTGCGTTCGATCTTCATCAACATCTTCGGTGGCATCACCCGGGGCGAGGAGGTCGCCAACGGGATCGTCGAGGCGCTCGGCCGGGTGCAGATCAACTCGCCGATCGTGATCCGCCTCGACGGCACCAACGCCGAGGAGGGTCGGGCGATCCTGGAGCCGCACCTGTCGGACGCCCTCCAGATGCAGCCCACCATGCTCGAGGCGGCCCGCACCGCCGTCGCCCTGGCCGAGGCCCGCTGAGCCGGCCGCCGACCCGTCACCACGCACGCGCAACCCGAGAAGGAACCAGCGAGATGAGCATCTTCGTCGACGAGAACACCAAGGTCGTCTACCAGGGCCTGACCGGCAGCCAGGGCCGCTACTACGGCCTGCTCAACCGGGACTACGGCACCCAGGTCGTGGCCGGGACCAACCCCAAGAAGGCCGGTGAGGACGTGGAGGGGATCCCGATCTTCGCCAGCGTCGCCGACGCCGTGGCCGCCACCGGGGCCAACGCCAGCTGCATCTTCATCCCCGCTCCCGGGGTGCGGTCCGCCGTCATGGAGGCCGCCGAGGGGGGCGTCGAGTTCATCGTCTGCATCACCGAGGGCGTGCCCGCCCAGGACGAGGCGTGGTTCTTCAACGAGCTGCGACGCAACTTCCCGGACGTCCAGCTGCTCGGCCCGAACTGCCCGGGCATCATCAGCCCCGGGAAGTGCAACATCGGGATCACCGCCGGGCACATCGCCAAGTCGCCGGTCGAGGGCGAGCACAACGTGGGGATCGTCTCCCGCTCCGGCACGCTCACCTACCAGGCGCTCTACGAGCTCAAGCTGCAGGACATCGGGGTGACGACGTGCGTCGGGATCGGCGGCGATCCAGTTCCGGGTACCAGCTTCATCGACTGCCTGGAGCGGTTCGAGGCCGACCCGGCCACCTCGGCGGTCATGATGATCGGCGAGATCGGTGGTTCGGCCGAGGAGGAGGCCGCCGAGTTCATCGCGTCGAGCATGTCCAAGCCGGTCGTGGCGTACATCGCCGGTCAGACCGCGCCCCCGGGCAAGAAGATGGGCCACGCCGGCGCCATCGTCTCGGGCGGCAAGGGCACGGCGGCCGCCAAGATGGAGGCGCTGAACGGTGCCGGCGTCCAGGTCGGGGCCAACCCGACCGAGGCCGGCGAGCTCATGGTGGAGATCGTCCGCAACCTCTGAGCGCCCGGTGCCTGGCCGCCCTGCGGCGTCCGGGCCCAGCGAGGTGCTCGTCGCCGTTCTCGGTGCAACCAGCCACCGCTGGCGTGGGTCGGTGCACCGGGAACGCCGGGAGTCGTGGGTGGGCGCCCACCTGCCCGGAATCGACCCCGACGCCGCGCTGCTAGGTTCGCCCGCTGATGCGCCTCGCCGTGCTGGCCTCCGGCTCCGGAACCCTCCTCGACGCCATGGCCTCGGCGGGGCTCCCGATCGAGGTGGTGCTCGTCGACCGCCGCTGCGCCGTCGAGGAGGTCGCCGCCCGGCACGGGATTCCCTGCGTCGTGGTGGAGCGCACCGACTTCACCACGGCGTTCGACCGTGACACGTACACCGACGAGGTGGTCGGTGTGCTCGCCGACCACGGGGTCGACCTGGTCGCCATGGCCGGGTGGGGGACGATCCTGGGCCCACCGGCGTTCGCGGCGTACCCGGGGCGGATCATCAACACGCACCCGGCGCTGCTCCCGTCGTTCCCCGGCTGGCACGCGGTGCGTGACGCGCTGGCCGCCGGTGTGAAGGTCACGGGCTGCACCGTCCACGTGGCGACGGAACGGGTCGACGACGGACCGATCCTCGCCCAGGAGGCGGTGGAGGTCCTGGCCGACGACGACGAGTCGACCCTCCACGAACGCATCAAGTCGGTGGAGCGCCGCCTCTACACCGAGACCATCCGCAGCATCCTGGACCGAGGAGCCGTGACATGACCGATCGACCCCGACGCGCCCTGCTGAGCGCCTACGACAAGACCGGCATGGTCGACCTGGGCCGGGCGCTCGTCGATCTGGGGTGGGAGCTCGTGTCTTCGGGGGGCACCGCCCGGGTGCTGGCCGACGCCGGGCTGCCGGTCGTGCCGACCGAGCAGGTCACGGGGTTCCCCGAGATGCTCGGGCACCGAGTGGTGACGCTGCACCCGGCGATCCACGGCGGGATCCTCGCCGACCGTGACGACCCGTCGCACGTGGCCGACATGGCGACCTACGACGTGGTGCCGATCGACCTGGTGGCGGTGAACCTGTACCCGTTCAGCAGCGAGCCGTCGGTCGAGCTGATCGACGTGGGCGGCCCGACGATGGTCCGGGCGGCGGCCAAGAACCACGCGCACGTGACGATCCTCGTGGACCCGGACGACTACGAGCAGGTGCTGGCCGAGCTGCGTGCCGACGGCGACGTCTCGGTCGCCACCCGTCGGCGGCTCGCACGGGACGCCTTCGCGCACACCGCCGCCTACGACTCGGCGATCGTCGAGTGGTTCGACCGGGGCGACGCCGGCGAGCTGGCCCCCGACCCGGGGCACGCCGCCCGGGGTGTGCTGCCACCGACGATCCACCTCTCGGCCCGGCTCGCCCAGCCGCTCCGCTACGGCGAGAACCCCCACCAGCACGGGGACCGGTACACCTTCTCGGGCGACAGCTGCTGGGACCGGGCGGTGATCCACGGCGGCAAGGAGATGAGCTACCTCAACGTCTACGACGCCGACGCCGCCTGGCGGCTGGTCTGGTCGCTCGGCGACGACCCGGCGGCGGTGGTCATCAAGCACGCCAACCCGTGCGGCGCGGCGATCGGGGCCGACGTCGCCGAGGCCTACACCCGGGCCCACGAGTGCGACCCGGTGAGCGCGTTCGGCGGGATCGTGGCGGTCAACCGCCCGGTGACCCACGCCATGGCCGAGGCCCTGGCTCCGGTGTTCACCGAGGTGGTCGTCGCCCCCGGCTACGACGACGACGCGCTGCTCGTGCTGCTCGAGAAGCGGAACCTGCGGGTGCTGACCGTGCCCGAGCCGGTGGTGCCTGCGCTCGACGTGCGCTCCGTCGAGGGCGGACTGCTGGTGCAGACCAGGGACACGGTGAGCGTGGACCGCTCGCAGTGGCAGGTCGTCACGGACCGCCAGCCGAGCGAGTCCGAGTGGGCCGACCTGGAGTTCGCGTGGCGCGTGGCGGCCCGGGTGACCTCCAACACGATCGTGCTGGCCAAGGACGGTCAGGCCGTCGGGATCGGAGCGGGTCAGCAGAACCGTCGTGACGCCGGTCGGATCGCCGCCGAGAAGGCGGACGGACGGGCGGTCGGTGGCGCGTGTGCGTCGGACGCCTTCTTCCCGTTCCGAGACGGCCTCGACGCCGCTGCGGAGGCCGGGGCGACCGCCGTGGTCCCCGCTCTCGCGGGCCAACGATGCCGACCCGTTCCTCACCGATCGCTTCGAGTTCTTCGTGGGCGGGCGCGAACTCGCCAACGGATTCTCGGAGCTCAACGATGCGGAAGATCAGGCCGCGCGTTTCCAGGCGCAAGTGGCTCGCAAGGAGTCGGGCGACGACGAGGCCATGTTTTACGATGCCGATTACGTGCGTGCGCTCGAGTACGGCATGCCGCCGACGGCTGGGCTCGGCGTCGGGATCGACCGCCTCGTGATGTTTTTGACGGACTCGCCGTCGATCCGCGACGTG
>CAIQNH010000224.1 GCA_903873135.1 uncultured Actinomycetes bacterium | reverse complement strand
GCGCTGCCCACCGCCATCGACTGCTCCAACAATCAGGTCTACAAGAAGCGCCTGAGCGCCGCCATGGACGGCGTGCTGGCCGGGCAGGGCTTCGCCGAGCCGTTGGCGCGCACCGACCTGTTCCCCACCACCACCATCCAGATGGTGCGGGTGGGGGAGCGGACGGGCGAGCTGTCGACCCAGCTCAACAACGCCGCCGGCTTCTACGAGGAGGAGCTCGACTACGCGGTGGACAAGCTCACGGCTTGGTTCGAGCCGATCACCATCATCTTCATCGGCGGTGTCGTGGGCTTCGTGGCGCTGGCCATGGTGAGCGCCATGTACGGCATCTACGGTCAGGTCAACCTGGGCTGAGGTGGCGGTGACGAGCGGGCGCCGGAGGTCGCAGGCTGGGTTCAGCATGCTGGAGGTCGCCGTGGCGGTGGCCCTGCTCAGCATCGTGCTCGTGGGTGTGGCCGCCGGTCTGGTCACGCTGTTCCGGACGACCAAGGTGAACGACGAGGCCTCGGCCACCGCTGCGGCGCTCATCACCTACGGCGAGATCATCCGCTCGCAGGTGCCCTACGTGGAGTGCGCCCCGGGCCGCAGCGTGCCGCAGGCCTACAACGCGCTGTCGACGGGCTTCCTGACGCCGACGTCGACCACCACGACGACCACACCGCCGCCGTCGTGCGTGGCCAACCTGGCGGCCTGCGCCACCACCACCTCGACGTCCACGACCACGACCACGTCGACGACGACGACGAGCATCCCGGTCGCCCAGGCCTGGACGGTGCCCGCCGGCATGACCGTGCAGGTGGTGGACGTGCGCAAGTGGGTGCCGGAGTCGGGCGGCTTCGCCACGTCGACCACGGGCTCGTCGTCCACCAGCACCAGCACCGTCCCGCCCGTCTCGGCGTGCGTGCCGACCGACTCGGGCGCCCAGTTGGTCACCATCCGTGCGGTGCAGGGCGGGTTCTCGCGGACGGCGGAGATCGTCAAGTGGCGACCGGGGCCGTCGTGACCGGCCGTCGTCGACTCGGGTTCGGCCACCGGGGCCAGGGCGGGATCACCCTCGTGGAGATCCTGATCGCGCTCGCCATCAGCGCGGTGATCGCCGCGCCGATCTTCGGGCTGCTCACGGTCACGCTCAAGACCCGCAAGCCGGCCACGGAGAGCAACGCAGCGTTCAGTCAGTTCGGGCTGGCCCGGGTGAGCCTGCAGCGGGACTGGTCCCGCGCCGAGATCATCCGGGTCCGTCCCACCGGCTCGGCCACCAGCAACCCGGCCGGCGCCGGGGCGGCAACCACCGCCCCGACGCCCGGCGACGGGCTCGAGTGCAACAATGCGTCGTCCACGCCGGCCACCACCGCCTACCTGCCGGTCAACGCATCGGGCGTGGGCAGCGAGCTGCTGTTCTCGACCCAGTCCACCGAGACGTTCGACGGCGTCACGGCCAAGCGCCGCACGGTCTACGTGCTGCGCCACAACGGGGCCGGCCAGCCCAAGGACCTGTACCGCCGCCGTTGCGAGCGCAACGCCAACGGCACCGTCGACGCCTCGGCCGACACGGGCGGCTGGCGGACGTCCCCCGGGTCCATGAACTTCACCTGCACGCCGCCCACGCCCCCGGCCACCTGGCCGTCGGGCGTGCAGACCATCGACTGCGGCACCCAGGCCACGGCGGTGGTGGCCCGCAACCTGACCGACGTCAAGGTCTCCAACACCTGCAACACCACGGCCGAGACGCTGCCCTACGAGCCGTGCGACACCACGGTCACCATGACTGCAGTGGGTGGCGAGACGGCGACCATCCGGCTGCGCCAGCAGGCGGGACGCACCTACAAGGAGGGATCGTGAACCGCAGCGACCGGGTCGGAGCCACGCAGCGGTCCCAGTCGGGATCGGTCCTGCTGGCGTCCCTGGCCGCCATGATCGTCGGGACGATCCTGCTGGCGGCGCTGCTGTCGCTCGTCTCGTCGACGGCGCTGGTGGAGCGTTCCAACGTCAACGTGGACCGTCAGATCCGTGCCGCCGAGGGTGCGCTCGGTGCGGCCATCACCCAGATCCGCAACACGCCGGGGGTGGCGTCGGCCACGGGTGACCCGTGTGAGCCGTTCGGCGCAGCACCGCCCGTGACGCTGCCCAACGGCAACCCGGGGGTCAACCCCACCCGCATCGAGGTCGACGGCGTCCGCGTGATCGTCAGCTGCACCAACCAGGGCCTGAGCGGACCGGAGCAGGTGACCCGCGACGACGAGCAGTTCGCCGTCCGGTTGGTGGGTGACAAGACCTACGGCGACTTCGAGGGGGTGTCGCGTGGGTCTGAGTGGCGCACCACCTCCTGGCTCGGCTCGAACCGCTGGAACGCCCTCCTCACCGCCATCCCCGGCGGTCCGACCACCAGCCAGGTGGGCACGGAGATGAACAACACGCCGGCCCAGCTCGTCCACGTGGGGGCCAAGCCCATGCGGGTCGTCGGCGGGGTGCAGGTCACCCGCGAGTCGGCGATGCTCCGCACCGACGGCGGCAGCCCGGCCGTGGACGTGGAGGGCACCTTCCTGCAGGAGGGCGACGGGCTGTTCCCCGCCACCACCACCCGGGGAGCCGACCCGCAGATCAAGCCGTGCGGCGTGATCGAGCGGACCGACGTGTGGGGCGCCGGGTTCACCGACGTGGCGGCGCGTCCCGGCGCCGTCCCGGTGGGCAGCGACGACAACGCCGTGTGCGACGGCGCCGCCATCAACTACGTGAGCGCCGGCACGCCGCCGCCGCCGCTCCTGTGGACCAACCGGTCGGTCCAGGAGCGTCGCAACCAGATCACGGGCAACACCGGACTCGACGTGAGCGACTGCAAGGACATCCAGGGTGCGTCCGGGTTCCCCGCCCAGCCGGTCGTCACGCTGGAGGGAGCGTTCGACGCGGCGGCCACCAAGAAGCTCAACGAGTTCTTCAGGTCGTGCGACGCCACGTGGGTCTTCCTCTCCGACGTCTGGTTCGACGTGTTCGACCCGACCAAGCCCGACACCGATCCGAGGCGTCACTCCCTCGTGCTGGACACGCCGCCCGGCGGCAACTCCAACTTCATCTTCGCCAGCCAGAACGCGCTCCCGTGGCTGTCCTCGGGTCTGCGGCCCGCGTGGAGCAACGACGGCACCGTGAGCGGCAGCTTCACAGATGCCTGCTCGCGCACCCCCGGCACCGAGGACAAGGGTGGAAGCATCACGCTGTCGTCCCGGACGGGGCTCCGTCACAACAACGGCAGAGTCCTGGTCTGCGGAGTCGTGCAGCCCGGCAACGCCTACCCCAAGACGGCCATCTTCCAGCGAACCGCCCGGGGGCTGGGAGCGGTGCTCGAGCCCACGCAGCTCGACCAGAACGTCGGCAACTCCTGGCGGACCCAGCCGGGCGGCTCGACCGACCTGACGGCGATGGCCAACAACGTGCGGCGGACGGAGTCGCCGCCGCAGTCGATCCGGTTCCAGTTCACGCCGCCCAACTGCTCGGGGTTCATCGGCTGCTTCAACGCCAGCATCGGGGCGCTGGGCAACCTGTTCGGCTTCAACCCGGGGAACTGCGCCCAGGCGGGCACCTGCGTCTACGAGCGGTCGTTCCGGGTCAAGTCGTTCCAGACCACGACCGATCTGGACCCGAGCCTCCGGGTGACCGACGCCAAGGTCGAGGTCCAGGGGTCCAGCGAGAACATCGACAACGGACGTCAGTACCTGCGGCTGGACGTCACCCTCCCGTCACCGCTGCCGGCGTGCTACGTGGAGCACAGCCAGGCCACCGGGACGCCGACCAAGGACCGGACGATCAAGGACGGCCGGACGATCGTGGTGGATCTCCTGGCCTCCAACCGGGGGACCTGCGCGTCGGTGTTCAGCGCCAACAACGTGACCAACGGACAGCTGGCCAGCTCGCTCATCATCGTGAAGGTGGGCATGAACCCGCGTCCCGACGGTCTGAGCTTCACCCAGATCGCCTGCGGGTTCCTGCCGTGGCTCTGCAACTTCTTCAACATCGACTACCGCTGGAAGTCGTTCTCGGTGGACGTCGATCGGGTGAACGTGACCACCGACTGGTCCCCGACGCTGCGACCGACCAACCTCCAGGTCGACCCGGTGTGCTCCTACTCGCCGACCGACGACCGTGACGTGCTCCGTGGCAACTGCACCGTGGAGGAGGGCAACGCCGGTGGCATCAACTTCACCAACACCACGCGGGTGCGGGTCAACGACGGGCAGGACGCCACCGCCCAGAGCTTCTCGACCAGCCAGGCCTTCGCCCGCCTCCGGTTCGACGGGATCTCCGACGACAACCTGGTGGACGGTTTCCTGCCGGTGGGCAACCTCCGGCTGAAGCTCGACGCCAACGCGGCCGGGCTGGACACGGCCAACTCGTCGATCCGCGTGGTCGTCCGTTTCGCCCGCTCGTACTTCCTGGGGATCACCGCTGCGACCGGCCAGCCGGTGTTCGGGTACCTGCAGTGCGCCACGTCGGTGCAGATGAGCCAGTACCTGGC
>CAIQNH010000223.1 GCA_903873135.1 uncultured Actinomycetes bacterium | reverse complement strand
GGCGTGTCGGTTCGTCAGGCTCCGTTCGCCGGCTCGGCCCGGGAGGCCCGTGGTCGGCTGGTGCGCGCGCTGGGCGAGGGCCCCGTCCGGCGGGCCGACGTGGCCGAGGTCGTCGGGTGGGGGCACCGGGATCCGGCGGCGGTGGCCGCCGTGGTCGACTCGCTCGTCGCCGACGGCCTGGTCCACGTCCGGTCCGGGCGGCTGCTGCTCGGCGGCCCGGACGGGGGGTAGACGGGCGGGGAGAATTCCGTCACACCCCCCTGCCGGTTCAGTCACCGTTCACCTATCGTTGCACCACCCGGTCCGGAACCGTTCCGGGTCATCTCTCTCCCCGACACACGACCAGCCGAGGGGGCATGGCAGCCATCACGTTCTACGGAGTGCGTGGGTCCACGCCGTGCGCGTGCGACAGCGTCGCCCGCTACGGCGGGAACACCTCGTGCGTGGTGATCACGTCCGACGACCACGACCCGGTGATCCTCGACCTCGGAACCGGGCTCCGCTTCTACGGACTCGACCACCCGTTCGACCAGCCGTTCCGCGGGACCGCCCTGCTCACCCACCTGCACTGGGACCACGTGCAGGGGATCCCGTTCTTCTCACCGCTGCTCGTGGAGGGTGCGAGTCTCAGCGTCTACGGGCCGCCGCAGGAGGTCGAGGACCTCGCCGCTGCGGTCCGGCGGTTCGTCCGGCCGCCCTACTTCCCGGTGGGGATCGACGACCTCCCGGGCGAGATCACCTTCCACGACGCGCCGATCGGGACGTTCGAGCTGGACGGTTGCACCGTCGAGGCGGCGTGGGTGCCGCACGTCGGTCCCACCCTCGGGTTCCGGGTGACGACGGGCGGGGTGACCATCGCCTACGTGAGCGACCACCAGCAGCCCGGTCTCGGTGCCACGGAGGTCGACCCGGCCGTGCTCGACCTCTGCCAGGGCGCCGACGTGCTCGTCCACGACGCCCAGTTCGACGACCTCGAGTTCTCGATGCGGTCCGACTGGGGTCACTGCACGGCGGACTACGCCGTGGAGGTGGCTGCCCAGGCGGGGGTGCGGACGCTGGTGCTGTTCCACCACGACCCGGCGCACACGGACCTGCGGGTCGACGAGCTCCTCGCCGGAGCCCGCCGGCTCGCCGACGAGCGAGGCGTCGAGCAGGTCCTCGCCGCCTCGGAGGGTCTGTGCCTGCAGGTGGACGCCCCGGCCGTGGCCGACCCGACCGCCTCCGGTCGCCGCCGTCGCGGGTCCTCGCAGGCCGCCGCCGGCGCCTGAGCGGTCTAGGGTGACGCCCCGTATGACTGGGGATGCCGCGGGCACGGGAGACGACGAGGGTGCGGTCGTCGAGATCGACCCGGCCGTCTTCCGCAACGTGCTCGGCCACTACCCGACCGGGGTGACGGTCGTGGCCGCCGAGGCGGCCGGCCGACCGGTCGGACTCACCGTGGGCTCGTTCTTCTCGGTGTCCCTCGACCCGCCCCTGGTCGGCTTCTGCGTGGCGGAGACCTCCTCGACCTGGCAGGTCATCGCCGAGCACGGCGCCTTCGGGGTGAGCGTGCTCGCCGACGACCAGCACGAGACCAGCGGACGCTTCGCCTCCCGGATCGAGGACAAGTTCGAGGGGATCAGCTGGGAGCGGGCACCCGTCACCGGGTCGCCGCTGATCCACCAGGCGGTGGCCCACCTCGACTGCGAGATCCACGACGTGTTCCCCGCCGGTGACCACGCCGTGGTCATCGGTCGGGTGCTGGCGCTCGAGGTCCACCGGTCCGAGGTCGGCGCCCTCGTGTTCGCCCGCGGCGGCTACCACCGCCACGAGTCGCTCGACTGACGTCCCAGCAGGAGTCCACGTGGCCATCTACGCGCTCGGCGAGCAGGTTCCCGAGATCGATCCGACCGCCTACGTGCACCCCGACGCCGTCGTGATCGGGTCGGTCGTCATCGGGGCCGAGTCGTCGGTGTGGCCGACGGCCGTCGTCCGCGGCGACGACGGGTTCATCTACATCGGTCGCCGCTGCAGCATCCAGGACGGCGCGGTGCTGCACACCACGCCGTTCCACCCGACCACGCTCGGCGACGACGTCACGGTCGGTCACCGCGCCGTGCTCGAGGGGTGCGTCGTGGAGGACAAGGCGCTGATCGGCATCGGCTCGATCGTGCTGCACGACGCCCGGATAGGTCGGGAGGCGGTCGTCGGCGCCGGAGCGTTCGTCGGGAACCGCAAGGTGGTGCCGCCGCTGGCCATGGCACTCGGCGTCCCGGCGACGGTCCGGGAGGGTGCGGTGCAACCCGGACACTTCGACCTGGGGGTCGAGTCCTACGTGCAACGCACGGCGCGGTACCCGCGCGTGCTGCGGCGACTGGACTGAGTTCAGCCCACGTGGACGGTGGAGCGGAGCCACTCCGCCCACTCCGGCCCGCCCACGTTCCGCGCCACCGTGAAGGCCACGAGCCCCACGACGATCACGGCTCCCAGCGTCGCCGACGCCCGGGAGTCCCGGGGCCAGGGGAACCGGGTGGGCCGGTCGCGCCAGGAGCGCCAGAGCCAGACGAGCAGGCCGACCGCAGCGAGCGGCAGGGCGACGGCGAGCAGCACGTTGTGGTCGGCCGCCGCCAGCAGGTCGCCTCGGGCGAGGGCGTTGACGCAGCGCATCCCACCGCAGAACGGGCAGTCGACGCCGAACGCGGCCTGGGAGGTGCACAACACCTGTCCGGTGTCGCCCGGGTTCCACGCGGCGATCAGCGCGGTGCCGACGGCCGCCGCACTCACGGCCACGGCCGGGCCGACCCACCGTCGCGACCCGGAGCCGTGCCGGTGGTCCGTCCCGGGAGTCTGCTCGACTCCGTGGGACGTCTCGAGGTGGGTGTGACCGTGCACGACCTCATGCTAGGTGCGTGCCGCCGTGTCGTCGGGCCGGGGAAGTTGTTACTATCCCGGTAGGAGAAATCCCGACCACGGACCCAGGAGGTCACATGACGGTCGATCTCGACCTCTCCAAGTACTCGCTCGGTTGGAGCGACGCGGAGGACTACGTCTTCAAGCCCAAGCGTGGCCTCGACGAGGCGATCGTCCGGGAGATGTCGTGGATGAAGGGCGAGCCCGACTGGATGCTCGACTTCCGGCTCAAGAGCCTGCGGGCGTTCGAGCGTCGGCCCATGCCGTCGTGGGGCGGCGACATGTCGGAGATCTACTTCGACGACATCTACTACTACATCAAGCCGACCGAGGAGCAGGTCGAGGACTGGGACGACCTGCCCG
>CAIQNH010000222.1 GCA_903873135.1 uncultured Actinomycetes bacterium | reverse complement strand
TCACCCGATCCTCCTCGAGGTGCGGGCCATGCGGTCCACCCGGGCTGCGGCGAGCTTGCCGGAGATCAGCACCATCGGGATCCCCACCCCGGGGATGGTTCCGGAGCCGACGAACACCACGCCGGGGTGGCGGCGGTCCTCGAGGTGGGGTCGGAAGGGGCCGGTCTGGAAGAACCGGTGGGCCAGGGCGAACGGGGTGCCGCGTTCCATGCCCTGCGCCTGCCAGTCCAGCGGGTCGGTGAGGTGCTCGACCTCGACGTCGGACGGGTACCCGAGCTCGACCACCCTGCGGGCCAGCTGGTCCCGGATGACGTCCCGCTCCCGGTGCCAGTCGATCCGGCCGTCGAGGTTCGGGACCGGCTCGAGCACGTAGAGGATGTGCCGCCCGTCGGGTGCCAGCTGGGGGTCGGTCACGGTGGGCGCGGTCACCAGGATCGACGGGTCGGGCATCCGGGTGCCCCGCTCGAGGAGCGCGGTGAAGGCCTCGTCCCACTGCTCGCCGAAGTGGATGTTGTGGTGGGTGGTGCCCTCGGGCAGGTCCCCGCGGACGCCGGCCAGCCACACGGCGCACGACGGCGAGTAGCGACCCACCCGGGTCACCAGCGGCGGCTGTGCGCCGAGGAGCTGGCGGTAGGCCACCGGGACGTCGGCGTTCATCACGACGGCGTCGGCACGGAGGCGCTCGCCCCCGGCGAGGAGCACGCCGTTGGCCCGCCCGGACGCGTCGGTCGTCACCCGTTCGACCACCTCGCCGTAGCGGAACTGCGCACCCGCCTTCTCGGCGGCGTCGGCCAGACCGCGCGGCACCGAGTGCATGCCGTTCTGGACCCCGTAGACCCCGGCGACGGAGTCCATGTAGGTGATCACGCCGTAGATCGCGAGCGCCTCGAACGGTGACAGTCCGGCGTACATGGCCTGGAACGAGAAGATCCGGTGGAGGCGCTCGTCCCGGAAGTACTCGCCCACGACGTTGTGGAGCTTGCGGAGGCCGCCCAGCTGGAGCAGCTTCACGAGCGCCATCGGACGGCGGAGCATGTCGAACGGGCTCGACAGGTCGGCGTCGATGAAGTTGGGGAGCTCCAGCTCGTAGAGCTCCGCGAGCCAGTCGGCGAACCGACCGAACGCTGCGGCGTCCTCGGGGCCGATCCGCTCCCTGATCTCCTGGGTCATCGCCTCGCGACCGGCGGCGACGTGCAGCTCGGAACCGTCGGCGAAGAGCGCCCGGTACGCCGGATCGAGTCGGGTCAGCTCCACGTGGTCGGAGCGTTCGGCCCCGACGGCGGCGAACGCGTCGTCGAGCAGGTCGACCATGGTCATGACCGTCGGGCCGGTGTCGAACGCGTAGCCCTCGAGCTCGAGCAGGCCGGCGCGACCACCTGGGGTGGTGGCCCGCTCCAGCACGGTCACGTCGTGACCCATGCCGGTCAGGTGGCAGGCGGCGGAGAGTCCTCCGAGTCCTGCGCCGACGACGACGATCTCCATGTCAGGCTCCTCTGGTCAGCTGGCGGATGGGGGTGGACACCCGGCTCACCGGTCGCGGTGGGCGCAGTAGACGGCCAGGTCGACGAGCTGGCGGCGGGCCCCCTCGTCCAGGTCGACGGTGTCGAGGGCGTCGACGGCGTCGGCGAGCAGTCGCTCGATGCGATCCTCGACGGCGGACCGGGCGCCGGTGGCCTCGAGCACCTCCTGGATGGCCACGACGTTCGCCGGGGTCAGGCCCGGGTCGCCCAGGTGGGACAGGACCTCGAGCGCCGGCGCGAGCTGCTGCTCGCGGGCCACGGACACGGCGTGCAGGACCAGCCGGGTCGGCTTGTTCTCCCGGAAGTCGTCACCGACGGGCTTGCCGAGCGTCGCCTCGTCCCCGAAGGCGCCGAGCACGTCGTCCCGGAGCTGGAAGGCCTCGCCGACCGGCAGCCCGTAGCCCGTGAAGGCCTCGGCGCACTCGTCCAGGCGTCCGGCGATCGCCGCACCGAGGTGCAGCGGACGCTCGACGGTGTACTTCGCCGACTTGAACAGCGAGATCTTCTGCGAGGTGACCGGATCCGAGGTCGGCAGCGCCGCCGAGGCCACGTCGAGGACCTGGCCCATGACGAGCTCCACCCGCAGCTCGTTGTAGACCTCCCACGCCGTCGGGTCGGCCCCGGTCAGCAGACCGTCGGCGAGCACCAGGGCGAGGTCGCCGACGAGGACGGCCACGCCCTCGCCGAACCGCCGTGACTCACCGACCCACTCGCTGGCTGCGTGCAGGTCGCCGAAGTGCTGGTGGATGGTCGGCGCGCCCCGGCGGAGGGTCGATCCGTCCATGACGTCGTCGTGGACGAGCGCGAACACGTGCAGCAGCTCGAGGGCCGTGCCGGCGTCGAGCACGAACGGGTCCTCGGGGTCGCCACCGACGGCGACGTGACCGAGGAGGCAGAACGCCGGTCGGAGCCGCTTCCCCCCGTTGACCGAGAAGGCCCGCAGGCGGTCGATGGGCTCGGCGAGCAGCGGATCGAACGCCGACCACCGCTCGTGCTCGGAGTCGAGCACCTCGGCGAGCCGCTGGTCGACCCGCTCCCGGAGCCGCAGCAGGCCGTCGGGGGCGGTGAAGGACCGGGGTTCGGGGGGAGCTGACATGTGTCGCACAACCACGGGGGGTGCGTCGTCGATTCCTGTCGATCGGTGTTCACCTCGGGTGACATCTCACCGTCCGAGGGGTGCATCCGAGGACGATCCCCGAGTCGAAGGACCCCCGAGGCAGTGTGCGCGCTGGAGGCCCAGCGCTGCTCCCGGTCGGCGTCAGCCGCGGAGGAGCTCGGCGACCCCGAAGGCGAGGTCGAGCGACTGCCGGCCGTTCAGGCGGGGGTCGCACATCGTCTCGTAGCGCAGGTCGAGCTCGTGGTCCGCGAGTGCCTCGGCCCCGCCGAGGCACTCGGTCACGTCGTCACCGGTCAGCTCCACGTGGACGCCACCCGGCCAGGAGTCGAGCGACCGGTGGACGTCGAAGAAGCCCCGGAGCTCGCGGAGGATCTCGTCGAAGTGCCGGGTCTTGCGTCCGCTCGGACTCGTGAAGGTGTTGGCGTGCATGGGGTCGCAGGCCCACACGACGGGGTGTCCGGCGGCGCGCACGGCCTCCACCAGCGGTGGCAGCAGGTCGCCGATCCGCTCGGCACCGAGTCGGGTGATCAGGGTGAGGCGTCCCGGGGTGCGGTCGGGGTCGAGCACCTCGCACAGGGCGAGGGTCTCCTCGACGGAGGCGGACGGACCGAGCTTGCACCCGATCGGGTTGGCGATGCCGCGGAAGAACTCCACGTGCGCGTCCTCGATGCCCCGGGTCCGTTCGCCGATCCAGACCATGTGCGCCGAGCAGTCGTAGTGGTCCCCCGTGAGGGAGTCCTCACGGGTCAGCGCCGACTCGTAGCCGAGCACGAGCGCCTCGTGGCTCGTGTAGAAGTCGACCTCGTGCAGCGACGGCTGGTCCGCCGGGTCGATCCCCGTGGCCCGCATGAACCGCAGGGCCCGGTCGATCTCGTCGGCGAGCGACTCGTAGCGGCGCGCCTCGGGGCTGGCCCGGACGAACTCCTGCGTCCAGAGGTGCACCCGGCTCAGGTCCGCGAAACCGCCCTTGGTGAACGCCCGCAGCAGGTTCAGCGTGGCGGCGGACTGGTGGTAGGCCTCGATCAACCGGTTCGGGTCGGGCAGGCGGGCCTCGTCGGTGAACTCGACGTCGTTGACCATGTGGCCACGGAAGCTGGGCAGGCTGCGCCCGTCGACCGTCTCCGTGTCCGAGGACCGGGGCTTGGCGAACTGTCCGGCGATCCGACCCACCTTCACCGTCGGCACCCCGGCGGAGTAGGTCAGCACCACGGCCATCTGGAGGATGATCTTCAGCCGCTCCCGGATGGAGTTGGCCGAGAACGTCTCGAAGGACTCGGCGCAGTCGCCCGCCTGGAGCAGGAACGCCTCGCCGGCGGCCACCCGTCCGAGGGCCTCGGTCAGCTGTCTCGCCTCACCGGCGAAGACCAGGGGTGGGTAGCCGGAGAGGGTCGTGAGGACCGAGTCGAGCGCAGCCGGGTCGGGCCACTCGGGCTGCTGCGCGGCCGGGTGCTCCTGCCAGGAGGTCGGGCTCCACGGTCGGGGGTCTGCGGCCACGGCGGGCAGGCTAACCGTGACGCCGGTCCCGGCCGAAGCCGGTTGTCCGCGGGGCTCAGTAGTCGCTGGCGAGCGCACGGTGGCGCACGGTGGCGACCGACCGCTTCACGAGTCGCCGAGCGGCCTCTGCGGTGATCCCGAGGTCGTCGCCGACCTCGCGGTAGCTCCGCTTGCGACCGTCGACGAACCCGAACCGTTGCTCGACCGCGCTGCGGGCCCGGGGGTCGAGCGTGCCGAGCAGCTCGCGCAGCCACTGCCGGTGCTCGTCCTCGAGCAGCTCGTGCTCGGGTCCGGGACCCTGGTCGGCGATCAGGTCGACCAGCTCGTTGCCCTGGTCGTCGCCGATGCTCCGGTCGAGCGACGTCGGCGTGGCGAGGCGGTGGAGGAGTGCGAACTCGTCGCTCAGCTCGTCGCCGTCGCCCGAGACCTGACGGAGGGCGGCGCGCAGGCTCGCGGACCGATCACCGGGGAGCCGCACGAGCGACGCCTTCTGGTCGAGTGCCCGACCGATCGCCTGACGGATCCAGAAGGTGGCGTAGGTGGAGAACTTGAACCCCTTGCGCCAGTCGAACTTGTCGACGGCGTGCTCGAGACCGATGTTCCCCTCCTGGATCAGGTCGAGGAGGTCCATGCCCTGGGGGAGGGGGTAGCGGCGTGCGACGCTCACCACGAGCCGCAGGTTGGCCCGGATGAAGCGGTCCTTGGCGGCGGCGGCCGCTGCGATCCGTCGGTCGAGCGCCCGGCTCCGCTGACCGGCCTGCCTGGCGGCGAGCGCCTCGGCACCGTCCTCGATGGTCTGGGCGAGCTCACGCTCGTCGGCCGCGGTGAGCAGCGGCACGGCGCCGATCGCGTCCAGGTAGGTGCCCACGGAGTCGCTCATCGTCGAGATCTCCAGTCAGTCGGCCGGCCGGTCGGCCGGCGGCGGAATCGCACCGGACGTGGCGTCCGGCACAGGTTCATCGGCCGACCCCCGGACGAGTTGAGGAAGTTTCCGGGATTTCCTGTGGGGAACCTCACGGGCGCCGGTAACCTCCGCCGATGCCCGCTGTCAGGGTCGGACTCCTCGGGGGGACCTTCGATCCGCCACACCTCGGGCACCTCCTGGCGGCCACCGAGGTCCGGGAGGCGTTGGGTCTCGACGCCGTGCGACTGGTCGTGGCCAACGACCCCTGGCAGAAGTCGGCGGAGCGGCGGGTGACCCCGGCCGGGACCAGACTCCGCCTGTGTGCTGCGGCGACGGCAGCGGATCCGTTGCTGGTGGTGGACGACGTCGAGGTCCGACTGGGCGGGGTGACGTGGACGGCCCGCACCCTCGACCACCTGCACCGCGAGCACCCGGAGGTCGAGTTCGTCGTGGTCCTCGGTGCCGACGCCGCGTCGAGGGTCCCCACCTGGCGTGACGGCGGCGCCTGCCTCCGGCGAGTCCCCGTGGCCGTGGTCGACCGACCTGGCGCCGGGGAGACCGACCTGCCGGGCCTCCTCGGGCACGCGACCCGGGTCCCGGTCACCCAGGTGGACGTCTCCTCGACCGAGGTCCGTCGCCGGGCGGCCGAGGGTCGTTCGATCGCCTACCTCGTGCCCGACGCCGTCCGGTCGATCGTCGAGCGGGAGCGGCTGTACCGGAGGCGGTCGTGAACCACCGGTGTTCGGTCACGGGCGCCCGTTCCTCGTAGGGTGGCGTCGATGTCGATCGGGGATCCCCCGCAGCAGCCGACGCCCGGACCCGAGGTGGCTCCGGTCGTCCGCCGGCGGCACAGCACCGAGACCGGTCGCGGCGTGCGGCGGGTGCGGCGTCGCCGGACCACCGGGTGGTGGGCGGCGGCCACGGTCCTGTCGGTCCTCGCCGCCGGTGCGCTGGCCTGGCTGGGGTGGCAGGCGAGCCTCCAGATCACCGGGGGGACGCCCACGGTGACCGATCCGTCGGCACCCGGCTACGTGGCCGAGGTGGAGCCCACCCCCGTCGAACTCGTGGCCGTGGAGGACGGGACGGGTGCGCTCGCCGCGGCGCTCATCGTCGTCCTGGAGCCGGACGGCAGCGGTGGGACGGTCATCCCCGTCAGCTCGCGGATGTTCGTCCTGGCCACCGAGACCGCTCCACAGCTCGAACTCGACCGCGTGTACGAGCAGGGAGGACTCGACGGCCTCCGGGACCGGCTCGGCCGGGCCGTCGGCTTCGGATTCACGGTGGCGACCTCGGTCACGGCTGCGGAGCTCGTCGAGGTGAGTGAACTGGCCGGCCCGGTGGAGATCGACAACTTCGAGAACCTGTCCCCCGCACCGAGTTTCGACGACCCGCCCGTGGACCCGGCCGACGCCCCGATCATCTACCGGTCGGGTCCGTTGACCCTCGATCGTTCCAACGTGGTCGACTTCCTGGCCATCGTCGGACGCGGGGAGAACGTCGACAACCGTTCGCTCCGCCAGCAGCAGGTCTGGGAGGCGCTGCTCACCGCGCTCCAGGGCCGGGACGCGTCCGACGCCGGGGGCTCGCTCGGTCCGGTCCTCGCCGACGTGCTCGCCGGGGAGTACCGGTTCGAGCAGTTGCCGACGGTGACCCTGCCCCAGCCCGACTCCATCTTCGTGATCACCGTGCCCGACGCCGCGACCCTGCCGTCGTTCACGGCCCGGACCATCGCCGCCCCCGTGTCGGCCTACCCGGGACAGCGGCCCCGCACCCGGATCCTGAACGGCACGAGCGACCCGGCGGCGCTCGCGCCGATCGGCCCCCGGGTCGTGGAGTCGGGTGGGCTCGTCGCCTCGGTGGGCAACGCCGCGTCGTTCGACGAGCCGGCGACCCGGGTCGAGTGGATCGCTCCCGCCGCCGAACCCGTGGCCCGTCGACTGGCGGAGGAGCTGGGGGCCGAGGCCGGCCCGGCGACGGTCGACCCGACCCTCGCAGACATCATCGTCGTGGTCGGGGGAGCCGGCGGTTGAGCGGGCTGTCCGCCGACGAGGAGTCCGTCGAACTCGCCCGGGCGGCGGCCGATGCCGCCGACGCCAAGGGGGCGACCGATCCGGTGCTGGTGGACGTGCGGGAGGTGCTCGGCATCTGCGACGTCTTCGTGCTGCTGACCGCTGCCAACGACCGTCAGGTCAAGGCCGTCACCGACCACGTCGAGACGGAGGTCGCCGCCCGGTTCGGCCGCCGTCCCCGCTCGGTCGAGGGCGCGGACGCCCGCCGCTGGGTCCTGCTCGACTACGGCGACGTGGTCGTCCACGTCTTCCAGCCCGAGGAGCGCAGCACCTACCGACTCGAGCGGCTGTACGCCGACGCCGACCGGATCGGGTGGAGCGAACCCCGCCTCCGGGAGGGGTCGGACACCGAGTGAGGCGGGGCGTGGTCGCCCGGGTCAGTCCTGCTGCCGACGGCGCTCGGCGAGTTCGGCCTCCGCCCGTGCCCTGGCCGTCACACCGGACCACAGCACGGCGGCGCCGGCGAGGGTGAGGACGGCGCAGCCCGCAGCCACCAGGCCCCAGACGGTGGGTCGACCGTCGCTGACCTGCCAGACGTCGACGTAGGTGAGCACCGCCAGGATCGTCCCGGCGGTCCCGGCGACGACCATCCACGCGCCCAGACGCACCTTGGCGGCCGCGTCACGAAGGGGCTGGTCCGATCCGGTCACGGTGGCCGACGCTAGCAGCGTGCCCGTCTAGCATCGGCGGCGGTGGACGAGGCGACGACGACGGTTCGGCGGGCCCGCAGCTCGTCGACCGGCACCGACGGGGGACGTCCCGACGGGTCCGACCGCTGGCCCCCCGGCGAACTGGTCCACCCGCTCGCGGTGGGGATCGGAGCCCGCGTCGCCGCGTTGGTGTCGCTGAGCGCCGTCATGTGGGTCGTCCGTCGCGGGGACTTCCTCGGACGGTTCGTGGTGTGGGACGGCGCCTGGTACCTGTGGGTCTCGCGCGAGGGCTACCCGCAGACCCTCGCCGAGGAGTCGGGTGGCAGTCGCCTCGGGTTCTTCCCGGCCCTCCCGGCGCTGCACCGTCTGGTGCGGACGGTGACCGGTCTCGACGAACGGGTGGCCGCAGCGGTGCTCGCGACCCTGCTCGGAGTGGCGGCCGTCGTCGCCGTCTGGCTCCTCGCCCGCGAGGTGGCCGACCGTGAGGTGGCGGACGTGGCTGCGCTCGTGTTCGCCTTCTCGCCCGCCGCCTACGTGCTCGGCATCCTCTACACCGAGTCGCTCCTGGTGGTGCTGGCGTGCGTGGCGCTGGTGTCGCTCCGTCGGGAACGGTGGTGGCTGGCCGGAGCAGCCGCCGCGGTCGCCGGTCTCACCAGGGTGTCCGGCCTCGCCGTCGTCGGCACGGTCGTGGTGGTCGGACTCGTCGAGGTCGTTCGACACCGCCGGGCGGCGGCGCTCTGGGCGGTGGGCCTGGCGCCCCTCGGGTTCGTGGCCTGGCTCGCCCTCCTGTGGCGGCGCACCGGCGACCCGCTCGCGTTCGCGACCGTGCAGGAGACGTTCGGCAACGAGGCCGCGTTCCTCACGCCGACCATCCGGTGGTTGGGGCTGGCCGTGGGGATCGGCGGTGAGGGCGACCTCCGTGCCGACCTCACCGTCGCCGGCGTGACGGTGGCCGTCGCCGGACTGGCGCTGGTGTGGTGCGTGCGGCGGCGGGTGCCGTGGTCGTGGCTCCTCTACACCGGACTGCTGACCGTGTTCGCCTTCGGCTCGGAGTGGCCGCACAACTCGCTGCGCTACCTGCTGCCGGCGGTCCCGGTGGCCGTCGCCCTGGCGATGGTCCTGCCCCGCCGGTGGGTCGGCCTCTGGGTGGGGGTGTCGGCGGCGTGCATGCTCGCCCTGCTGACCGTCACCTCGATCGGACCGGGTGAACTGCAGGCGGTCACACCCTGACGTGCAGCGCCCGGTCCGACCGGGCGCTTGGTGGAGCCGATGGGAATCGAACCCACGACCTCTTCCATGCCATGGAAGCGCTCTCCCAACTGAGCTACGGCCCCGCAGCGAAGGTCGACACTATCGGGCCGGCCGGCCGGGGACGAATCATCCGGGGTGGCCCGGGCAGGAGTCCGGTCGACGCCGTCGCCTACGATGCCCGCCGTGCCCCGACCGGACACCGACGACGCCGTCGAGCGCCACGACGAGGCTGTCGAGCGCTACGACCCGCAGGTCATCGAGCCCCACTGGCAGTCCTACTGGCAGGAGCACGGCACCTACCAGGTCGACAACGACGACCCGAGACCCCGTTCCTACGTGCTGTGCATGTACCCGTACCCGTCCGGGGCCGCGCACATGGGCCACGTCCGCAACTACACATTCGGTGACCTGTTGACGCGGTACCGGACCATGCGGGGCGAGGCGGTGCTGTCACCGATGGGCTTCGACAGCTTCGGCCTGCCGGCCGAGAACGCCGCGATCCGGACCGGACGGCACCCGCGCGAGTTCACCGACGAGCGGATCGAGGAGCTCCGCAGCTCGATCACCCGGATCGGTGGGGTCTACGACTGGCGCCGCGAGGTGAGGAGTCACGACCCCAGCTACATCCACTGGACGCAGTGGATCTTCCTGAAGTTGTTCGAGGCAGGTCTCGCCTACCGCGGCTACGCCACGGTCAACTGGGACCCGGTCGACCAGACGGTGCTCGCCAACGAGCAGGTGCTGCCCGACGGCACGGCCGAGCGCTCCGGTGCGGTGGTGGAGCAGCGGGACCTGGAGCAGTGGTTCCTGCGGATCACGGACTATGCGGAGCAGCTGCTCGACGACCTCGACGGCCTCGAGTGGCCCGAACGGGTCGTCGTCCAGCAGCGCAACTGGATCGGCCGGTCCGAGGGTGTCGAGTTCGAGATGCCGGTCGTCGACGCCGACGGTCGACCCCGGGCCGACCTGCCGGAGGACGCCGTCGTCCGTGTGTTCACCACCCGGGTCGACACCAGCTTCGGCATGACCTTCTGCGTGCTCGCCCCGGAGCACCCGCTGGTGGACGTGATCGTCACGCCCGAGCACCGGGAGCAGGTCGACGCGTTCGCCGCCCGGACCCGGTCGACCTCCGAGGTGGACCGGCTCTCCGTCGAGGGGGACCTCGCGGCCCGGGGGTGCGCCACCGGTGCGTGGGCGCGCAACCCGTTCACCGGTCGAGCGGTCCCGGTCTACCTCGCCGACTACGTCCTCGGGAGCTACGGCACGGGCGCGGTGATGGCGGTCCCCGGCGAGGACCAACGTGACTGGGACTTCGCCACGGCGTTCGGCATCGAGATCGTCGAGACGGTGCAGCGACCCGCCGGCTTCGAGGGCGGTGCCTACTCGGGCGACGGGCCGCACGTGAACTCGCCCGCAGCCGGACCGGTCCTGGAGGACGGTTGTGACCTCAACGGCCTCGACGTGGCGACGGCCAAGCAGGTCGCCGCGGAGTGGCTGGTGGACCGCGGTCTGGGCGAGGCGGTCGTCAACTACCGGCTGCGCGACTGGCTCGTCTCGCGCCAGCGCTTCTGGGGATGTCCCATCCCGATCCTGCACTGCGACACCTGCGGGATCGTCCCCGTGCCGCTCGACGAGCTGCCGGTGCTCGCCCCCGACGACGTCGAGTTCACCCCCACCGGCCAGTCCCCGCTCCAGTCGCACGAGGGGTTCCTGAGCACCACCTGCCCGACCTGTGGCGGGCCGGCGCGCCGGGAGTCCGACACCATGGACACGTTCGTGGACTCCTCGTGGTACTTCCTGCGGTTCTGCGACCCCTGGTCCGCAGCCGCGCCGTTCCGTCGGGAGGCGGTCGAGACCTGGATGCCCGTCGACCAGTACATCGGGGGAGCGGAGCACGCCGTGCTGCACCTCATGTACGCCCGGTTCATGACCAAGGCGCTGAGCGACCTGGGTGTGGCTCCTCCCGAGCTGCGCGAGCCGTTCCGGCGACTCTTCACCCAGGGGATGATCCGGCTGGACGGGACGAAGATGTCCAAGTCCAAGGGCAACCTGGTCGCACCCGAGGAGATCATCGACACCCTCGGCGCCGACACCCTCCGGCTCGGCCACCTCTCGGTCAAGCCGCCCGAGGAGGACGTGGACTGGGAGGCCGTCGGACTCGAGGGGTGCGCCCGGTTCCTGCACCGGGTCTGGCGGCTCGCCCTGCCCGAGGCCGCTGCCGTGTGGAACCTCCACGACGGAGCTGGCGCCGAGGACCTGTCACGGGCCACCCACCGTCTCGTCGACGAGGTCACCTCGGCGTTCGACCGCTGGTCGTACCACGTGGCCGTCGCTCGCTGCATGGCCTTCGTGAACGACCTCCAGCGGGCGGCACGGAGCGAGGAGGGCGTGTCCCGGTCCGGGTTCGACCACGCCGTCGACACGCTGTTGCTCCTGCTGGCCCCTGCGGCCCCGCACGTCACCGCCGAGCTCTGGGCCCGGCGCCACCCGGGCGAGCACGTCCACGAGCAGGCCTGGCCCGAGGCCGACCCGGCGATGCTCGTCGAGGCCACGGCGACGCTCGTGGTCCAGGTGGACGGCAAGGTGCGGGACCGCATCGAGGTGCCGGCGGACGCCGACGAGGCCGCCTGCACCGCCGCCGCGCTCGCGTCGGAGAAGGTGGTCGCCCTGCTCGGAGGTGCAGCGCCGGTCCGGGTGGTGGCCCGTCCGCCCAAGGTCGTGAACGTGGTGACCTCGTGAGCGGCGACGACACCCTGGTGTCGAGGATCGAGGCGGTCGCCGAGCGCAACACGGCGACGGTGACGTTCGTCAACGGCGACGACGCCGAGACGATCCCCATGGCGCAGCTCCACCTGGAGGCCAGGGCCTTCGCAGCGAGGTTGCAGGACCTCGGCGTCGGCCCCGGGTCCCACGTGGCACTGCTCGGGCCGACGACCCGACCGCTCGTCACCGCCATCCAGGCGGTGTGGTTGACCGGGGCGGCGCTCGTCACCATGCCGCTCCCCATGCGGATGGGTGCCATCGAGCAGTTCATCGAGCAGACCAGGAACCGGATCCGGCGGTCCGACTCGTCGCTCGTGCTCATCGACCCGGAGCTGGCTCCGTTCGTCGTCCCCGAGGAGGGCGACCCGCCGTTCCTCGGGCTCGACGAGCTCGCCGCCCCCACGGGTGCCGGGCCAGCGGACTACCGGCGGGTCGACGTCGACCCGGCGTCGCTGGCGGTCCTGCAGTTCACCTCGGGCTCGACCTCGGAGCCGAAGGGCGTGATGCTCTCCCACCGGGGGATCTGCAACAACCTCACGGGTGCGGTGGCAGCCGCCGCGGTGACCGACGACGACGTGATCGTGTCCTGGCTGCCGCTGTACCACGACATGGGGCTCGTCGGTCTCCTGTCGATCCCCATGACGCTGGCCGGATCGTTGGTCCAGGGTGCGCCGCAGGACTTCCTCGCCCGACCGATCCGCTGGATGCGCTGGATGAGCGAGTACGGCGGCACGGGGACGGCCGGGCCGAACTTCGCCTACGCCCTCGCGGCCCGGGCGCTCCGCCGGACCGACGAGGCGCTCGACCTCTCGCCGGTCCGGGTGCTGCTCAACGGGGCCGAGCCGGTCGATCCGGAGACGTTCGCCAGGTTCATCGACGCCGGCTCGCGGTTCGGCCTGCGTCCCAACACGGCCTTCCCCGCGTTCGGCATGGCGGAGGTCTGCATCGCCGGGACGTTCCCGGAGCCGGGGATCGAGCTCCGCACCGACGTGGTCGACCGCAGGCGGCTCGAACAGGACCGTGTCGCCGAGCCCGTCCCGGCGGGGAGCGACGGCGCGCTCGAGCTGGTCCTGCTGGGACGTGCCGTCCCCGGTCTGGAGGTCCGCATCGTCGATCCGGAGACGGGCGAACCGATGGGGGACCGACAGGTCGGCGAGCTCACGATCTCGGGGAACTCGCTCACCGAGGGCTACTACGGCCAGCCCGACGAGACCGCCGAGCTGATCCGCGACGGCTGGCTGCACACGGGAGACCTCGCCTACACCGTCGACGGGCAGCTCGTCGTGTGCGGTCGCATCAAGGACGTGATGATCGTCGGTGGCCGCAACGTGTACCCGCAGGACGTGGAGAAGGTCGTCGGCGAGGTCGAGGGCGTGCGCACGGGCAACGTGATCGCCTTCGGGGTGGAGGGGCGCCACGGTGCGCAGAACATCATCGTGGTCGCCGAGACGCGTGAGTCCGCCCACCTCGACGACCTGTCCCGCAGGATCGTGGCCGCCGTCACCGAGTCGATCGGCATCCCGCCCAAGGAGGTGGTGCTGGTCGAGCCGGGGACCGTTCCCAAGACGTCCTCGGGCAAGCTCCAGCGTTCCTCGTGCCGTCAGCAGTACCAGGGCGGGGAGCTCGCCCGCGTCTGAGCCGACCCGCGGTCCGGGGCCGTCCCTGCGCCGCCCGTCCTACCGGCGGTAAGGTCCACGGGCAGCGGCCGGGACGGGGGTCCCCGAGCGTCGGCCGGGGGGAGGCGCAGTGAGCTCTGCCACCGGGCAGGGGGGAGGCACGACGACCGCACCGAGCCGGAGCGTCGAGCCGCGCCGGTGGTGGTCCCGACTCGCTCCGGTCGCCCCGGCGATCGGCATCCTCCTCATCCAACAGGTCTGCTTCCCCATGCCGCTCGGCGCGGTGGCCTCGGGTGTCGTGCTCGGCCTCCTCGGCGCGCTGGGTGCCCTCGGGCTGGCGCTGATCTGGCGGGCCAACCGGATCATCAACTTCGCCCAGGGCGACCTGGGCGCCCTGCCGGCCACCCTCGGTGTGCTGCTGGTGGTCCTCGGGGGGCTCCCGTGGATCGTCGGCGTGGCCGCTGGTCTGGGGGCCGCCGTGGTGGTCGGAGTGCTCGCCGACGTCCTCGTGGTCCGGCGCTTCTTCTCCTCACCCCGGCTCCTCCTGACGGTGGCGACCATCGGGTTGGCACAGGTCCTGGCGTTCGGGGCGCTGCTGCTGCCGAGCCTGTGGGACGAGGGTCCGGGGATCCGGACCCTGCCCCCGCCGTTCGAGTTCTCCTTCGAGTTCGGTGGGGTGATCTTCGACGCCAACGACCTCCTGGCCGTCGTCGTCGCTCCGCTGCTCATGGTGGGACTGGCCTTCCTGCTGCGTGCCACCGACACCGGGGTGGCCGTCCGGGCCAGCGCCGACCGGGTGGAGCGCGCCGCGCTGCTCGGGGTCCCGGTCCACCGGCTCGAGGTCCAGGTCTGGACGCTCGCCACGGTCCTGTCGTTCGCGTCGGTGATGCTCACGGCCGGGGTCACCAACCTGCCGTTCGGCATCGGACTCGGGCTCGCCGTCGTCCTCCGGGCGCTCGCAGCGCTCGTGATCGGCCGGATGACCGACCTGGTGGCGATCGCCTCGGCGGCGGTCGCGATCGGCGTCCTCGAGCGGGGGATCGAGTGGAACACGGGCGACGTGCTGCTCCTCGCCCCGGTGCTCGCCGCGCTCATCCTGGCGAGCCTGTTGCTGCAGCGTCGGGGCCGGACCCGTGCCGAGCGCGACACCTCCTCGTCGTGGCGGGGTGTCGGCGACGTCCGACCGACGCCCCGGGTGCTGGCCCGACTGCCCGAGGTCCGTGCCGCCACGGCCGGACTGTGGCTCCTGATCCTGGCGGCCGCGATCCTCGGCCCGCTCGCCATGGGCACCAACGGGCAGCTCAAGGCGGCCACCGTCGTCGGCTTCGCCGTGGTGGGCGTGTCGATCGTCGTGCTGACGGGCTGGGCCGGGCCGGTGTCGTTGGGGCAGATGGCCTTCGTCGGCGTGGGCGCTGCCGTCGGTGCGCGTGTCATGGGGGAGTGGGGTTGGGAGCCGGTCACGGCCATCCTGGTGGCCGCCGTGGCGGGCGCGGCGGTGGCCGTCGTCGTCGGGCTCCCGGCGCTCCGGCTCGACGGGCTCTACCTGGCGGTGACCACGCTGGCGCTGTCCCTGGCCGCCTCGGCGTGGATCTTCTCCAACCGCATCGCCGAGTGGATCCCGCTCGGGGCCTTCGAGCGACCGCCGGTCCTGCGGAGCATCCCCGTCGACACGCCGCTGCGGATCTACTACTTCTCGCTCGTGGTGCTGGGGGTCGTGCTCGTGGCGCTCCGAGGGGTCCGGCGGGGCCGCACCGGGCGGATCCTGCTGGCGTTGCGTGACAACGAGCCCGGCGTGAGCGCCTTCGGCGTGTCGCCGGTCCGGGCCAAGCTCACGGCGTTCGCGGTCTCGGGTGCGGTGGCGGCGGTCGCCGGGGTGCTCTTCGTGCTGCAGCAGGGGGCGTTCCGGGCCACGACCTTCCTGCCCGAGGAGAGCCTCACGGTGTTCGTCTCCACGGTCATCGGCGGGCTCGCCAGCCTGACGGGCGGCGTGCTCGGAGCGGTGTTCCAGCGGGGCGCCCAGTGGCTGCTGCCTGCGCCCTGGTCGTTCTTCGCGACCGGCGCCGGGGTGCTGCTGGTCCTGTTGTTCCTGCCGGACGGGCTCGGCGGGCTCTGGTGGCGTGTCCGCGACCGCGGCCTGCGGTGGGCGGCGCGTCGGCACGCCGTCCCGTCGTTGGCGCTGGAGCGCTCGGCCACCGAGGACCACGTGGTCGACGCCGGAGTCGTGCCCGTCCCCGAGGATCCGGGCGTCGCCGTGGCCGACCGGGCGCTCGCCGAGGTGGGCGGTCTCGCCACCGGGGACTCGTCCGAGGGGGTCGAGTCGTGAGCTCCACCGCGCCGCCGGCCGACCGCCTGACCTGGGAGGACCTGCGGGAGTCGTCCCGCGGTGTGGTGGCCCCCCGTCGCTGGGCGGCGACCGTGCGTCACCCCGTGCGGGCCCTGCAGGAGATGATCGGGGACGGACCGCTGCTCGCGCTCCTCGTCCTGTTCGGACTCAACGCCGTGGACGAGCTCGACCGCACCGGGTTCGGGATCCTCCTGCCCAACATCCGTGACGCGTTCGGACTCTCCAACGCCGGCGTGCTCACGATGCTCGCCCTGATCGGGCTGGGCTCGCTGCTGCTGCAGCTGCCGATCGCCTGGTGGGCCGACACCGGCAACCGCATCGTCATCACCCTGCTCGGCGCGCTCGTGTGGGCGGCGTTCTCCGTCTTCACCGGTCTCTCGGTGGCCATCTGGATGCTCGTGGTCGCCCGGATCGGCTCCGGGATCGGTGCCGCCGTGGTGGCGCCCACCCACAACTCGTTGCTGTCGGACTACTACGCGGTGGACCGGCGGCCGGCGGTGTTCTCGTTCCACCGGGCCGCCAACGTGCTCGGGCAGTTCGCCGGACCGCTCCTCGCCGGCACCCTGGCCTACTTCTTCGGTTGGCGGACACCGTTCCTGGTCTTCGCCGTGCCCACGGTCCTGCTGGTGATCGTGGGGACCCGCATGCGGGATCCGGTGCGCGGCGCCCAGGAGCGGCGGGCCGCCGGCGCGTCGGCTGCGGCGATCGAGACCGAGGAGCCCACGGCGAGCTTCGGCGAGGCGTGGCGGCTGGTGTGGAAGGTCGACGTGCTGCGCCGCATCTGGTACGCCACGCCGTTCCTGGCGGTGTCGTTCATCGGCTTCGTCGCGCTCGCCAGCCTGCTCTACGAGGAGGTGTACCAGCTCAACGAACTCGAGCGTGGCTACCTGGCGGCGCTCGTCGAGCCCTTCCAGTTGGTCGGACTGGCCGTCGGCGCCCGGCTGGGGACCCGCCTGTTCCTGCGGGACCCGGCGCTGGTGTTCCAGTTCCTGAAGTGGGTCGCGCTCACCTGCTCCGCCCTGGCGGCGGCGTTCGCGCTCTCGCCGGCGCTGTGGATGACCGTCGTGGCGAACATCCTCCTCACCACCATCCTGGCGATCCTCCTCCCCGGACTGCTGGCCACGCTCTCCCTGGCCATCCCGGCGCGGGCCCGGGCGATCGGGTTCTCCGTCTCCTCGTGGTGGGCGATCCCGGGGCTGCTCCTCCTGCCGGCCATCGGCTGGATCAGCGACACCTTCGGCACCCGTCAGGGGATGCTCGTGATGACGCCGGTCCTCGCCGTCGGCGGGTTGATGATCGCGTCGGGCGGGAAGGTCATCCGGCGTGACATCGACGACGTCTGGAAGTCCTCGGCCGCACGGTCCCAGGCCCTGGTGGATCGGGTCGAGGGCCGCTCCAAGCTGCTCGTCGTCCACGACCTGAACGTGGGCTACGGCGGGATGCAGGTGCTCTTCGACGTGAACATGGAGGTCGCCGAGGGCGAGGTCGTCGCACTCCTGGGCACGAACGGTGCGGGGAAGTCCACGTTGCTGCGGGCGGTGTCGGGAGTCACCGAGGCCGACTTCGGTGCGGTGATCCTGGACGGCCGTGACATCACCCACGCACCTCCCAGCGAGATCGCCCGCCTCGGCGTCGGTCAGGTCCCGGGTGGTGCAGCAGTGTTCCCGAGCCTCACCGTCCGGGAGAACCTCCGGACCGCCGGGTGGCTCCTCCGCCGGGACGCGGAGCGCCTGCAGCGACGCACCGACCAGGTGCTGGCGTCGTTCCCGGTGCTCGCCGACCGGCTCGACGAACCTGCGGCGAACCTCTCCGGAGGCCAGCAGCAGATGCTGGGGCTGGGGATGGCCCTGGTCAGCGAGCCGAAGCTGCTCGTGATCGACGAGTTGAGTCTGGGGCTGGCGCCCGTGGTGGTCGGCCAGCTCGCCGAGTTGGTCCGCGAGGTCGCTGCGGGCGGCACGACCGTGCTGCTCGTGGAGCAGTCGGTGAACATCGCGCTCGAGCTGGCCACGACGGCCTACTTCATGGAGCGCGGCCGGATCCGGTTCTCCGGGCCGGCCCGGGAGCTGCTGGAGCGACCCGACCTGCTGCGGGCGGTCTTCCTCGACGACACCGGGCCTGCGGGGACCGCTCCGGCCGCGTCGTCGGTGACGGCCTCCGACGCCCGGGACACGGCGATGCCGGCGCTGCGCCTCGAGGGCGTGACCCGGCGGTTCGGCGGGGTCATCGCCGTCAACGACGTCACGCTGGACGTCGCTCCCGGCCAGGTGGTCGGCCTCATCGGTCAGAACGGCGCGGGCAAGACGACGATCTTCGACCTCATCTGCGGCTACCAGCCGCTGGACGGCGGCCGGATCCTCCTGGGTGAGCGGGACCTGGGGGACTCGTCACCTGCGACGCGCGCCCGGCTCGGCCTCGGCCGGACGTTCCAGGGTGGACGACTGTTCCCGGGCCTCGTCGTGTCCGAGGCGATCGCCGTGTCGCTCGACCGGACCGTCGACGTGCGTGATCCGTTCAGCGACGCGCTGCGCCTGCCCGCGGCCTACGACAGCGAGCTGGCGGTGGCGGCGCGGGTCGACGAACTCCTCGATCTGTTTGGCCTCGAGCCCTACCGGGACGTGTTCGTCGCCGATCTCTCCACCGGGACCCGGCGCATCGTCGAGCTGGCGTGCGTCGTCGGCCACCAGCCCTCGCTCCTGCTCCTCGACGAGCCGGGCGCGGGCGTCGCCCAGCGGGAGGTGGAGGCGCTCGGCGGCCTGCTCCTGCGCATCCGGGACGAGCTGGGGTGCGGGATCGTGCTGATCGAACACGACATGCCGCTCGTGTCGTCCGTGGCGGACGAGCTCGTCGCGCTCGAGGCCGGGTCCGTCATCTCGAGCGGAGCGCCCGCTCAGGTCCTCAGCGACCCGCTCGTCGTCGCCTCCTACCTTGGTCAGGACCGCGGGGCGGTGGAACGGTCCGGTCCGGGCGGCGGGACTCCGGCCACCGCTGCCGTCCCGTCAGCGGTGGCCACGTCCACCGACCTCGATCCGGACACGGAGGACGACGAGTGAGCACCGAGGAGGGAACGCCAGTGGGGGACGCCAGCTCGGCCGGAGGCATCTCGGCGGGCGGTGCCGCGCCCCGGGGCAGCGCCTTGCGCAGGTGGGGGCCGTTCACCGCGATCCTCCTCGCCCTGGCGCTGTTCGTGGGTCTGGTCGTCCGGGGTGGTGGCGAGTCCGTCGCCGTCGACGACACCGTCCCCGAGTCGGGGCTCATGGCGGATCTGGCCAACGTCGAGCTCCCCAACGGCGTGCTGCCGTTCGAGGTGGCCGAGGCCCGGGGTGAGGTCGGCGACATCGACTGGGGTCTCCGCTGCGACCTGGAGACCGGCCGTCTGCGACTCCCGTTGTCGCCGCCACCGTCGTGCTTCGCTCCGTTCGAGGGCGACAACGGCGGGGCGACCTCGACCGGGGTCACCGCCGACACGATCAAGGTCGTCGTCTACACGCCCCAGCTCAACGATCCGCTGTTGAGCTTCATCTACGCCCAGATCGGCAACGACGACACGCCGCAGAAGGTCTTCGACACCTACGTCGGGTTCAACGAGATCATGGCCAGGTACTACGAGACCTACGGTCGGACGGTCGAGTTGATCAAGTACGAGGCGACGGGGAGCAGCGCGGACGCCGTTGCCGCCGCAGCCGACGCCGAGACGATCGCCCGCGACATCCAGCCCTTCGCCGTGCTCGGCGGGCCGAACCTGACCGGCGCGTTCGCCGAGACGCTCGCCGCGAACCAGGTCCTGTGCATCTCCTGCGCACCGGGCCAGACCGCCGAGTGGTTCGAGGAGCGGGGCCCGTACGTCTGGGACATCGGCAAGAACATCGACCAGAACATCCAGATGACCGCCGAGTACGTGACCAAGCGGCTCGCCGGTGGGAACGCCGTCTACGGCGGACCGGAGGTCGTCGACCAGCCCCGGGTGTTCGGCCGGGTGTTCCTCGAGGGTCTCAACGCCTCGCAGGAACCGAGCGAGCGGTTCCGGGCACTGCTCCGGGAGGGCGGGGTCGAGTTCGCCGAGGAGGCCGCCTACGCCGATCCGGTGAGTCTGGGCGGCACCGCTCGGGAGATCATGGCCCGGTTCAAGGCGGCCGGCGTGACCACCATCCTGTTCGCCGGCGACCCGCTCGCTCCGCAGGCGCTGACCCAGGCGGCGACCGAGCAGGACTACTACCCCGAGTGGGTCATCACCGGCTCGGCGCTCACCGACACGACGATCTTCGGCCGCACCTACGACCAGGCCCAGTGGGAGCACGCGTTCGGCCCCTCCAACCTGTTCGCCCGGGTGAGCCCGACCGTCGCCGGCGCGGGCTACCTGTACCGCTGGTACTTCGGCGGGGCCGAGCCGCCGGCCCAGCAGTCGGCGCTGATCCTGCCGAACCTGCAGCTGCTCTACGGCGTGCTCCAGGGTGCGGGGACGGACCTCTCGCCCGAGATGTTCCGTCGGGTGATCTTCGCCTCGGAGATCATCCCCGGTTCGGTGATCGCCCCGCAGATCAGCTGGGGTGAACGCGGCATCTGGCCCGGGGTCGACTACGCCGGTCTCGACGACCAGACCGAGGTCTGGTGGGACCCGACCGCTGCGGGTGAGGACGAGATCGGCGTCGACGGCACGGGCATGTGGACCTACGCCGACGGCGGCCGTCGCTACCTGCCCGGTCAGTGGCCCGACTCGCCGCCAGCGCTCTTCGGTGACGACGGGAACCCGGTCGCGCTGTACGAGCAGCTGCCCGAGGGGATCACCCTCCCGCAGTACGAACCCCTCCCGCGCTGACCCCCCCGACCCCCCCTCGCTGCCCCCCCACTCGAACTTGTACGGCTCGTGCGCCTCAGCGCAACGAGCCGTACAAGTTCGCTCGGTAGGGGGGTGCGTGAGCGAGTGTGGGGTGGGGGTTCGGGGCCGGGGACGTGAGGGGGGCGTCAGGCGTCGTCGCCGCGGTTGCGCAGGAACTCCTGCAGCTCGGCGGCGAGTTCGTCGCCCGAGGGGAGGCCGCCCTCGCCGAGCAGCGTGTCACCGTCCTCGCCGGCCACCTCGTCCTCGGCGTCGGCGACCTCCTCGAGCTGGGCGACCATCGTCTGGTGCTGCGGGTTCTCGGCCACCAGTTGGTCGAGTCGGTTCCGGGTCTCGGCGGCCTCCTGGACCAGGTCGCCGTAGTCGGGGATCACGCCCGTCGCCCGGGTCAGGCCGTCGAGCAGGGCGACGCTCGCCGCCGGGTAGGGCATCGACGCCACGTAGTGCGGCACCTGCGCCCAGAGCCCCAGCGTGGGCACACCGTTGCTGTTCAGCGCCTGGTCCAGTACCGCGTGGATGCCGGCCGGGACGTCGAGGGTGCCCCGGACGTAGCCCCGTAGGTGGTCGGCGAGTTCGCTCGAGGAGGTGGTGAGCGCCAGCTTGGTGTCCCGGGTGTGGGGGACGGGCGCCGGGTAGGCCCCGAGCGTCACGGCCATGCGGCAGTCGAAGTCGAGGGCCAGCTCGACGATCGCCTCGGTGAACGCCAGCCACTCGAAGTCGGGCTCGGCGCCGACGAGCAGGAGCACGGCGTCGCCCTGCTCGTCGAGTCCCGCCCGCAGCTCCGTGGCCGGCCAGGTGAGGCCGGTGATGAGTCCGGCCTCGAGGTGCATGATCGGGCGTCGGGCCCGGTGGTCGAGCAGTCGGTCGGCGTCGAAGCTGGCCACGGTCTCGGCGTCGGCGCCGGTGAGGATCGCTGACATGGCGTTCGCGGCGCCGAGCCCGGCGTCGATCCACCCCTCGAGGCCCACCACGAGCACCGGGCGGTCCAGCTCCGGGACGAAGATGCGTTCGTAGACGTCGCTCACGGTGGACCTCCCCCGGTGCCGGGCGACACCGAGTCCAGTGTCGCCTGTGCGAGCTGGTCGAGCACCACCTTGAACCCGTCGACCTGGGATGCGGGCACGTCGCCCATGGCGCCTCCCGCGTACCGGGCGTAGACGCCGGCGATGATGCAGGTCAGCTTCCAGAACCCGAACGTCACGTAGTAGTCGAGCCCGGAGAGGTCGAGGTCGCTGCGCGCCGCGTAGCGCTCGACGAGTTCGCTCGACCGCATGAATCCGTCCAGGGTGGTGGGTGCCGCCTGGGGCAGCACTGCCACACCGTCCGGGTCCGTCCAGTAGACGCAGAGGAGGCCCAGGTCGGCGAGCGGGTCGCCGAGGGTGCAGATCTCCCAGTCGAGGACAGCGACCACCTCGCCGGTGTCGTCGAGCATGCAGTTGTCGAGCCGGTAGTCGCCGTGGACGATCGAGACGCCCTGCTGCTCCGGGATGTTGGCCGACAGGTGGGCGTGGACGTCGTGGATGGCCGGCAGCCCCAGCAGGCCCGGCTCCTGCTCGACGGACTGCTCGAACTGCCCGTACCAACGGCGCAGCTGACGGGCCACGTAGCCGTCGTGCCGACCCAGCTCGGACAGTCCGACCTGCTCCACGTCGACCTGGTGGATGGCGGCGAGCACGTCCACGAGCGACTCGCCGGATCGGCGGCGTGCGGCGGGGTCGAGGGCGGCGGCGTCGGCGGGGGAGCGGACGACCCGCCCGTCGACGAACCGCATGACGTAGAAGGGTGCGTCGTTGACCCCGTCGTCCTGGCAGAGTCCCTCGACGACCGGGACCGGGACGGCGGTCCCCTGCAGCGCCGAGATGATGCGGTGCTCCCGCCCCATGTCGTGGGCGGTGGCGAGGACGTGGCCGAGCGGTGGCCGGCGGAGGACCCACCGGCTGCCCGCCCGGTCGGTCACGGCGTAGGTCAGGTTCGAGTGCCCGCCGGCGATCAGTTCGAAGCGGAGCGGTGCAACGACGCCCTCGACGTGCTCCGTGAACCACTCGGTGACCCGGTCCGCGTGGATCCCCTCGGGAGCGGAGGACGTGGGTGTCGCAGACAGGTGGAGCTCCTCGGTCTCGGATCGGCCCGTCGGCGGACCACTGGTCCGGGGCTGGTCCACGCTACCGCTCCGGGCCGACCCGCCGTCCAGCTACCCTCGGTGGGCCGGTCACGGAGGACCGGAGTCGCACCGGCGGTCCGAGGAGGCCGCAGCGACAGGGCCGGCGGTCCGGGTGGCCGCCCCGACAGAGTGGAGACCACGTGGCCGACGTCACCGACGCGACCTTCGGCACCGCCGTGCTGGAGCGGTCCAAGGAGGTCCCGGTCATCGTGGACCTGTGGGCCGAGTGGTGCGGTCCCTGCCGACAGCTGGGGCCGATCCTCGAGCGGGTCGTGGCCGAGACCGAGGGTGCGGTCGAGCTGGCCAAGGTCGACGTGGACGCCAACCCGGCCGTCGCCGAGCAGTTCCGGGTCCAGTCGATCCCGGCGGTGTACGCGGTCCGTGACGGCGCCGTGGTGGACGGCTTCCTCGGCGCCCTCCCCGAACAGCAGGTCCGGGAGTTCGTGGCCAAGCTGGTCCCGGCGGCCGAGCCGACGGAGGTGGAACGACTCCTGGCCGTCGGTGACGAGGCGTCGTTGCGAGCAGCCCTCGAGCTCGAACCCACCGACGATCGCGTGGTGCTGGCGCTCGCCGAGCTGCTCGCATCCGCCGACGGCGCCGACGAGGCCGCGCAGCTGCTCGAGCGACTGCCGGACTCACCGGAGCGTCGGCGGGTGGCCGCACTGGTCCGGGTGGGCCACGCTCCCGAGGGAGACGAGGTCACGGTGCGGCTCGAGGCACTGCTGACGCAGGTGGCCGCCGACGACGAGGCCCGTCAGCAGTTCGTCGACCTGATCGAGCTGCTGCCCGAGGAGGAGCGCGCCGGCTGGCGGCGCCGTCTCTCCGCCGAGCTGTTCTGAACGACGCGGCACCGCAGGGCGGGTCCCGCGGCCCGCTGTCACGGACCGACACCATCGTGGACGGGGCGTAGCGTCCACCCCGGACCGCCTGCGCGGCGGCCACTCGCTTCCCCTGAGCCGATCCAGCGGGTGCTCGGACCATGGAACCCCAGTCCCGACCGGAGCCACAGGGCGGGCGCACGTCCGCACGGCGGCCCGACGTGGCCGACGCCCGGCGACGTGCCCTCGAGCTGCTCGCCCGTCGGGCGACGGGTGTCGTCTCGCCGCCGACCGACGGCGGTGTGCCGCCCGGCACCAGCGTCCGCCGGGTGCTGGCCGGACTGGTGGTCGTCGTCCTGCTGGCCGGGGCGCCGTGGTGGTGGCAGCTCCGCCGACCACCTCCGGCCGAGGACTCGCTGCCCCGAGCCGACCTGACGAGCACGACCGCGACGCCGTCGGCCGCGGCCTCCGGTGGGTCGCCGCCCTCGACGGCGGCCGGTCCCGCGGGTCAGGTCGTGGTCCACGTGGTCGGCGCAGTGGTGCGTCCCGGGGTGCTCCGACTCCCGGTCGGGGCCCGGGCCGTCGACGCCGTCGACGCCGCAGGTGGACTGGCCCCCGACGCGGACGTCGCCCGGGTCAACCTGGCCGCTCCGCTCGGCGACGGTCAGCGGCTCGTCGTGCCCGTGGTCGGCCAGGAGCCCCCGCAGGAGGTGGCCCCGGCCGCCTCGTCGGGAGGCACGGCCTCCGGAGGGGCACCGGAGACCGGGACGCCGCTCGACCTGAACTCGGCGACGGAGTCGCAGCTCGACGAACTCCCCGGCGTCGGTCCGGCCACGGCGGCGGCGATCGTGGCGCACCGCGAGTCGGTCGGGCCGTTCACGAGCGTGGACGACCTGCTCGACGTCCGTGGCATCGGTCCGTCCCGGCTCGAGGCGCTGCGCGACGCCGTCCGGGTCGGCTGAGTCGCCCGACCCGTGGAACTCGCACGGCTCGTCGTCGTGGCGGCCGCGCTCGTGGTCGCCGCCCGGTGGGGGGTGTCCGGCTCGGCGGTGGGCGGGGTGCTCGTCGCCGGAACGATGCTCGGCGGGTGGGTGCGGGAGCGGCCCGTCGAAGCCGGGGGGAGGCTCCCGTCGTGGGGCACGTTGGCCGCCGGCGTGGCGCTCGGCGCGATCGTGGTGGTCGTCGGCCTCCGGGCGGACCACGAGCGGCGCCGGCTCGACGAGCCGGCCCGGACCGGGACGGTCGAGGGCGTGGCGTGGATCGTGCGCGACCCGGAGCGGAGCGAGTTCGGTGTCCGCACCGTGCTCCGGCTGGATGGCGCCCGCTACTGGACCGAGGTGCCCACCGGGTCCGCAGCGGAGCTGCGTGGGTCGCTGGTGGGGGACCGGGTGCACGTCCGAGGTCGGGTCGCTCCCTTCCGGGGCGCACGCGACTCGTGGCGCTGGAGTCGCCACCTGGCCGGGGTCCTCCGGGTCGACACGGTCTCGGCGGGGCCCCCGGCACCGGCGTGGTTCGCCGTGCCGAACGCGCTGCGGCGCCTGCTCGTCGCCGGGGCCTCGGGCCTCGACGAGGACCGGCGCGCGCTCTACCTCGGGCTGGTCGTCGGCGACGACCGGGACCAGACGGACCTCGACCGGTTCCGGTTCCGCGCGTCCGGACTCGGGCACCTGCTCGCCGTCTCCGGTCAGAACGTGTCGCTCACCCTCGCGGCTGCGGCACCGGTGCTGTTCCGGCTGCCCCGGCGGCTCCGACCGCTCGCAGGGGTCGTGGTGGTCGGTCTCTTCGTGGTCGTCACCCGCGCCGAGCCGTCGGTCCTGCGCGCGTCGGTCATGGCGGTGGTGGTGCTGGTCGCAGCCTCCGAAGGTCGGGTCGCGGGTGGCGTCCGCGCCCTGGCCTGGTCGGTGGCGGCGCTCGTCGTGGTGGACCCGCTGTTGGTCCACTCCCTCGGATTCGTCCTCTCCGTCGTGGCCACCCTCGGCCTGGCGCTGGGCAGTGGGTCGCTGACGGACCGACTGGTCGGTCCCCGATGGTGGCGGGAGTTGCTCGGCGCCTCGCTCGCCGCGCAGGTGGCCACCCTGCCGGTCCAGCTCGCCGCGTTCGGGGTGGTGCCGGCGGCCGCGCCGCTGGCCAACGTGCTCGCCGTCCCGGCCGCCGGTGCCGTGGTGGTGCTCGGGGCCTCGGTGGGGGTCGTCGCAGGGTTGGTGCACCCCGTGGTGGGCGAGGTGCTCGTCCTGCCCGCCGCGCTCCTCGTCGGGTGGATCGACGCCGTGGCGGCGTGGGTGAGCCGGCTGCCGATCCCGCCGCTCGACGCTCCCCGAGCCGCCCTGGTCCTGGTCGGCGGGTCGCTGGCCTGGTCGGTCGGCCGGGAGCGGAGGTGGTGGTTCCGGGCCGTGGTCGTCGCGGCGGGCCTCGGGCTGCTCGCCACGGCGCTGGTGCCGGTGCCGCCGTCGCCGGGTCGCCACCGGCTCACGGGGTCGTCCGTGCTCGAGGTGGCCGCCGACGGGCGTCGGAGGGTCGCCGTCGCCCCCGGTGCGTCCGGACTGGATGTGCTGGACGCCCTGTGGCGGCTCGGGGTCGTGCGGGTCGACGAGGTGTCGGGCCCTCCCGGTGCCCGGGCCGTGGTCGCGGTGGCCGAGCAGTTCGGGGCGGACGTCTCCACCCCCCGAGCCGGCGGCGTCGGGGAGTAGCATCGAGGCGTGGCGAGCGAGTGCGGAGGTGTGTCGTCCCGACGACCGTCGATCGCCGTGGTGCGTTCCGTCGGGGACAGCCTGCGTGCAGCCGCCGACCTGGTCGATCTGGTGCTGGACGAGCCCGTCCCCGAGGAGGTCGAGCTGGGGCCCGGGCGTCGGGTGCCGGTGGTCGACGT
>CAIQNH010000221.1 GCA_903873135.1 uncultured Actinomycetes bacterium | reverse complement strand
GCGGACACGGCGATCCTCGGCGGCGGCTCCGCGTGGGTCAACGCCCACCGGCACGTCTCGGTGCTCGAGGCGCTCAGGGAACGCCTGCCCGACGTGGCCGTCCACCACGAACGGGGCGTCGACAGCAGTCTGACGTGCCCACCCGTCCCCGGCCGTCTGTTGCGGACGGCCCAGGGGGCGCACGGCCTCCGGGTCGAGTACTTCGACGGACGCGACTTCGGGGGCGATCCGGTCCACACGGAGGTCACCACCTCGACCCGCCTCACCTGGATCGACGACGACACCGTGCCGGGATCGAACTTCTCCGTCCGGATCACGGGATCCTTCGTCGTCGACGAGGACGGTCCGCACACCTTCGGCCTGACGTCCGCCGGTACGGCACGGTGCTGGCTCGACGGCGAGCTCCTGCTCGACAACACCGAGGACCCGGTGCCCGGGACCTCCTTCTTCGGCATGGGCACCGAGGAGATCCGGACGACGGTCGAGCTCGAGGCCGGCTCGGTCCACGAGCTCCGGTGCGACTACCGGAGCTACCGAGACCTCGCCGCGGGCGGCGTCCAGATCGGTGTCCTGCGTCCGGTATCCGCCGACGGCGTCGAGCGGGCCGCAGCGCTGGCGGCGTCCTGCGACGCCGCCGTGGTCGTCGTGGGGCTGAACGCGGACTGGGAGACCGAGGGTCGGGACCGGGACTCCACGGAGCTGCCGGGGGGACAGGGGGCGTTGGTGCGGGCCGTGGTCGAGGCCAACCCGCGCACGATCGTCCTGGTGAACGCCGGCGCGCCGGTGGACCTCGGCGACCTGCTCGAGGCCCCGTCGCTCCTGTGGATCTGGTACCCGGGCCAGGAGGCCGGCGACGCCGTGGCGTCGCTGCTGCTCGGCGACACCGCACCGTCGGGGCGCCTCCCGACCTCGCTCACCCGTCGCTGCGAGGACCACCCGGCGTTCGCCACCTACCCGGGCAGCGAGGGCGCGGTCCGCTACGACGAGGAGCTCCTCGTCGGCTACCGCGGGCTCGACGCCACGGGAGTGGAGCCGGACTTCTGCTTCGGCCACGGACTCGGCTACTCCCCCACCGAGTGGGGCGAGGTGTCGCTGGACCCGACCTCGGTGACCGTGTCCGACCTCGAGCGACGACCGCTGGTGGCGACCGTCGGGATCCGCAACCGGGGGGACCTGGCGCAACGGGAGGTCGTGCAGGTGTACGTGAGCCACCCCGGCGGTGACGGTCGCCCACCGCTCGAACTCGCCGGGTTCGCCTCCGTGGAGCTCGACCCGGGCGGGGCCCACACGGTGGGCGTCGAGCTCCCGGCCCGTGCGTTCGCACGCTGGGACACCGGGTCCGCTGCGTGGGAGGTCGCTCCCGGCGTCTACACCGTGCGGGTGTCCCGCTCGTCCAGGGACCACCACGAGGCCGTCGAGGTGCGGATCGACTGAGTCCTGCGGCGGCTCACGGGGGCGGTTCGAACCCGAGCTCCCGGAGCAGTCGACGCAGCAGCGGCAGCGGCAGACCGAGCACCCCCGAGGGGTCCTCCCCCCGCACCGCGACCACGAACGGTGGACGCTCCGCCCGGTCGTCGTCCTCGAGTCGGTACGAGCCCGCCGTGTCGAACGGTTCGAACCGTTCGACGTAGGCCCTGACCTCCTCCTCGTCGAGGTCGCGGAACGTGACCTCGACGACGTCCACGCCGCTCGCGACACGGGATCCGTGGGCGAGGACGAGCCCGTTGACCAGGCGGTGGGTGGTGCCGGACAGCGCCCGCAGCTGGGCGACCGCGGCCTCGACCCCGTCGGACTTGGTCAGCAGGACCGGACCGCGCCCTGTCGGCAGCACCCCGACCTGGTCGGCGGCGAGGATCGGGGACGTCGTGGTCACCCGACGCTGGACCGAGGCCAGCTTCCGGCGAGCGAGCTCGAGCGCCAGTGCCTCGGCACCCCGCTCCGCCAGCCAGTGGTCGAGACTCCGCTCGTCGACGTCGGGCGCCTCGGACGTGACCCGGAACCCGGCGGCGGCGAGCACCTCCGCCCGGTACCGCGACGAGGAGGCCAGCAGCAGGTCCACCTCCCCACTCTCGCATCGGTACGCTCGCTCCGTGGACCTCGGCGAGCTCGTGGCAGCGCACCGCACCGCCGTGGTGACCATGGAGCTCGAACGGGGCGTGGTGGGCGACCTCGCCGGCATCCCGGCACTGGCTGACGCCGCAGCCTCCCGGGGCACGCTCGCCGCGTGCGGTCGACTCGTCGCCGGTGCCCGAGCCGCAGGCGTCGGCGTGGTGCACGCCGTCGCCGAGTGGCGCGCCGATCGAGCCGGGACCACGTTCAACACGCCGCTGCTGCGGGCGCTGCGGGACGTCCCCGGACAGATCCTCGCCGGCACCGCAGCCGTGGATCTAATCCCGGAGCTCGGCGACTGCTCGGGCGACCTCCGCAGCATCCGTCACCACGGTCTGGGACCCTTCACGGGCACCGACCTCGAGGAGCTCCTGCGGGCATCGGCGGTCGACACGGTCGTCGCCTGCGGCGTGTCGCTCAACGTGGGCGTGCTCGACCTGTGCCTGTGCGCAGCCGACCTCGGCTTCGAGGTCGTCGTGCCCCGTGACGCCGTGGTGGGTGTCCCCGTCGAGTACGGCGACGCCGTCGTGCGCCACTCCCTCGCTCCCGTCGCGACCCTCACCGACGTCGACGCGCTGCTCGCCGTCTGGGGTGCGGTGGGCGATCCCGGCGGCTGACTACCGGCGGGCCACGTCGGCCCGCAGCCCGAGCGCCTCGGCCAGGTCGGTGGCGCGCTCGACGACCTCGGCCCGCCCTGCGCCCGGCACCGACAGGCAGGTCCAGCCGACGCCGAGGTCCGCCAGTGCCGCGACCTCGTCGACGAGCTCGTCCAGTCCGCCGTCGGGGTCCTCCAGGTACCTCCACGTGGCGCACGGCCCGAACGCCACCTCCGGAGGATCGGCGCGACCGTGCTCCTCCGAACGACGGTGGAGATCCGAGATGGCGCTGGCCAGGTCGTCGTGGTCGCGGATCGCCTCGGTCCCGGTGACGGCGTCGAGCCCACCCGGTGTCGGGAACGGTGCCCACACGTCGGCGAACTCCACCGCCCGTCGACGTGCCGCTGCCGAGTTCCCACCCATCCAGACGGGCGGATGCGGCCGCTGGACCGGTCGCGGTTCCGGGGTGACCGTCCGACTGCCGACCGTCTGGGTCTCGCCGGACATGATGGAGAGCAGCCGTCGCAGGTGGTCCTCGAGCAGCGCACCCCGACCGGCGTAGGGCACCTCGAGCGCCTCGAACTCGGTGCGGAGGTAGCCCGCGGCCACGCCCAGCAGGAGCCGACCGCCGCTGAGGACGTCGAGCGAGGTCAGGGCCTTGGCCGCCAGGAACGGGTTGCGGTAGCCGAGCACGTAGACGTTGGTGTGCAGTCGCAGCGTCGAGGTCGCCGTCGCAGCCGCAGCCAGCGCGACGGTCGGTTCGAGCGCGTGGTGCCCACCGCCCGCCACCCACCGGTCGTCGGGTGCGGGGTGGTCGGTGACGTAGGCGGCGGCGAACCCCAGCCGCTCCCAGGACGCAGCCAGGTCGGCGATGGCCCCGGCGGTCTGGAACTCCCCTGCCGCTGCCACTCGATCGACGGGGAGGCCGAGCGACACCCGCCGCGGTGGTGCGCCGAGCGACGCCAACCACGACCGCACGGCGACGACCGTGGCGGCGTCGAGCTCGTGCCCTCCGGCCTGCTCGACCACCTCCACCTGGCACCCGAACCCGTCGAGCAGCGCCCCGGCGTCCACGCCGAGGAACGCAGGGACCACCTCGTCGTCCCGCCGGGTCACCACGAGGACCTCCGGGGGTGTCGCCGGGGGTTCCGGCGTCCGTCCGTCGTCGCGCTCGGGCCAGAACCCCGACACCGCGACCACGGCGTCCGGGGCGGCGTCGGACAGCGCCATCCGCAGCGCCAGTGCCCCACCCTGCGAGTGCCCAGCCACGACCACCGGACGCCCGGTGGCGCCGCGGAGGTCCGACACGAGGTCGCCGATCCTCGCCGACGAGGCCTCGAGGGACCCGGCAGTCACACCACGGTCGGTGGTGTCGAACCAGGTCCGGACGCCGGAGTCGTCACGGGGCCCTCCCGGAGCGACCACCTCCCACCCCGGGGGTGCGACCAGCCGTCCCCACCTCCGGGCGCCATCGGGCTCGGCGTCGTGGCCGTGGAGGACCACCAGGACGCCGTGGCCACGGTCGTAGTGCTGCACGCCGCATGCTCCCCCGCTGCCGGACCGGGCCGCAACCGGTAGCCTCGGGGCGTGATCCGCCACGTGGTGCTCCTCACGATCGACCCGAGCGCCCCGACGGCTCCCCAGGTCATCGTCGAGGCGCTCCGGGAGCTCCCGGCAGCGATCCCCGAGCTCCGCTCCTACGAGGTGGGCGTCGACCTCGGACTCGCCGACGGGAACGCCACCGTCGCCGTGGTGGCCGACTTCGACGACGTCGACGGCTACACGACCTACCGCGACCACCCGGCCCACCGGGCGGTGATCGAGGAGCTCATCAGCCCCGTGCTCGTGGCCCGGACGGCCGTCCAGCACCACCTGGACCGGGGTTGACCAGCACGTCTGCGGGGGCCTCCGGGCCCCGGCCGGTCCCGCGTGACAGGTGGCACTCCGACCGGTAGTCTGCGCAGCACGATCTCCGGTCGAGCTCCGGCTCCCGGATACCGGCAGGTCGTGTGGGACGGGGTCGGGGGGTTCCGTCCCACACGACCGCCAGCCGGAGGTGTGATCGGTCCGCCTCGTTGAGCCAGACTGCGTCGGTGAGCGTCGTGCGTCCCACTCCCGAGTCATTCGTCGTCGTCGACCTCGACGGCGCAGAGCGAGCCGACGGCGTGGCGCGCTGGGCCAAGAAGATCCTCCTCGACGGGGCCCGGTGGCTGGCCAGATCCAGGACCTACGGCTGGGCCAGCATCGGCGAGCGTGTGAGCGGTGCGTCGGTCGGCATCAGCGCTCCACCCGAGGAACGTGATGCCGCCCTGGCGGCCTTCGCCGTGGCCGAGATCCCCGACGTGCAGCTGGGGCTGGACCCGGGCAAGGGGGTCGGGTGGGACGACCTCGCTGCCAGGCGCTCCCGGGACTGGCGCGACCCGGTGCTGCTCGACGACCCCGCCGCTCGGGACCGACTCGTGGCGGCGGGAGTGGTCGCCGCGGCACAGGCCCAACTCGGCGACCTCGCGGGCCGGACGGTCGCGGTGGAGGGCCCCTCGGAGGTGACGTCGACGATCCTCGAGGCGTTCGACGCGGTCGGTGCGTCACCGGCCACCCAGGCGGACCACACCATCGCGTCCGCTGCATCCGCGGGGGCCGACCTGCTCGTCTGTGGCTCCGCCGTCGGGCTGGTCGACCACGCGGCCGCAGGTTCGCTCGAGTGCTCGGTCGTGGTGCCGTGGGGTCCGATGCCGGTGACCACCCGCGGGCTCGCTGTGGCCCGACGCCGGGGCGTCGAGGTCCTGCCGGACTTCGTGACGACCGCCGGTCCGCTGCTGGCGGCCGTGGGCACGAACGGTGGGCTGGACGGAGCGGTCGCAGCCACCCGGGAGCGGGTCGCCGCCATCGTGGCCGAGGTCCGCGACCACGACGAGGGTCCGCTCGTGGGTGCCTGCGTCCGGGCGGAGGCGTTCCTGTCCAGTTGGCGGGAGGAGCTCCCGTTCGGCCGTCCGATCGCGTGAGCCTCGTCCCGCTGCCGCCGGTCGGGCCCGACAGCGTCTGGCCCGGCGGCGAGTGGACGGTCGCCGACGCTCCCGAGTGCGACACCGATCGACTCGAGGCCGAGCTGGACCGGTGGTTCTCCCGGGCCGAGACCCCGGAACTGGGCGCCTCGCTCGCCTTCGTCGCGGTCCGCTCCGGCCGGATCGTCTCGGAGCGCTACGGCCCCGACACCCGACCCACCACCACCCTGCTGTCCTGGTCCGTCGCCAAGAGCGTGACCCAGCTGGCGCTGGGGGTGCTCGTGGCCGACGGTCTCCTGGATCCGGACGCAGCCGCGGCGGTGCCGGAGTGGTCGGAGGACCCACGCTCGGCCATCACGGTGACGGACCTGCTCCGGATGCGCTCGGGCCTGGCGTTCGTGGAGGACTACGTCGACGACTCCGTCTCGGACTGCCTCGAGATGCTCTGGGGCACGGGAGCCGACGACGTGGCGGGGTACGCCGCCACCCGCCGGGCGGAGCACCCGCCGGGCACCCACTTCAACTACTCGAGCGGCACGACCAACGTCCTCAGCCGTCTCCTCGGTGACGCCGTGGCCGGCGGGTCGTGCCGGAGCAACCGGACCGACACCGAGCGGTTCCTGACCGAGCGTGTCCTCCACCCGCTGGGGATGCACAGCGCCTCCCTCCGCTTCGACGCCGCGGGCACGTGGGTCGGCTCGTCGTACCTGTACGCCACCGCTCGGGACTACGCGCGGTTCGGGCTGTGCTGCCTGCGCGGCGGTCGCTGGAGCACCGGACCGCTCGTCCCGGAGGGCTGGATGGACCGGGCCCGGACCCGTCGGTCGGTCGACCCGGAGCTCGGCTGGGGCTACGGCGAGCACTGGTGGGTGCGGGACGACGCCCACGGGACGTTCTGGGCCAACGGCTACGACGGGCAGGTGATCCTCTGCGTGCCCGCCCTGGACCTCGTCGTGGTCCGGCTCGGCCGCACCCCGGTGGACCTCCGGAGCAACCTGTGGGCGTTCCTCGACGAGGTGGTCGACTGCTTCGGACCGGCTCCCGAGTCCTGAGCGGCACCCCGCTCCCGGCCGTCGGGGTACGCTTCCGTCCACAACTGAACCTCAGCCTGCTCGGGAGAGCGTCGTCGCAGCGTCGGGACGGCCGCCGAAGGAGCAACCGCCCCGGAATCTCTCAGGCACCGGTACCGGGCAGGACAGGACACGCTGGAGAGCAGTCCCCTCGGGGACTCACCGACGGGGAAAGACCGGCTCGGGCCGTTCGAAACTCTCAGGTCCCACGACAGCGGGGGGTGACCCACCACCACCCGCGCCTTGGAGGACCCCGTGACCGAGCACCCAGCGAGCGACTTCCCCGACCGTCACATCGGGCCGGATTCCGACGAGGTCGGCACCATGCTGGCCGCCCTCGGGCTCGACTCCCTCGACGAGCTCCTCGACGCCGTGGTGCCCTCGCACATCCGGGAGCGTGAACCCCTGGGACTCCCAGGCCTGGACGAGCAGGCCGCCCTGGATCGGCTCCGGGGCATCGCTGCCCGCAACCGGGTGCACACCTCGCTGATCGGCTGCGGCTACCACGGCACCGTCACGCCACCGGTCATCCTCCGCAACGTGCTCGAGAACCCCGCCTGGTACACCGCGTACACCCCGTACCAGCCGGAGATCTCCCAGGGTCGACTCGAGGCGCTGCTCAACTTCCAGACGATGGTGGCGGACCTCACCGGCATGGACATGGCGAACGCCTCCCTGCTCGACGAGGCCACCGCCGCAGCCGAGGCGATGACCCTGCTCCGTCGGGCGTCCCGGTCGACCGGCGAGGTGTTCCTGGTCGACGCCGACTGCCACCCCCAGGTGGTCGAGGTCGTCGCCACCCGGGCCGAGCCGCTGGGGCTCAAGGTCGTCGTGGGCGACCCGGAGGCCGACCTCGAGGCGCACGACGCCTTCGGCGTCCTCGTCGCCCACCCGGGTTCCAGCGGACGGGTCCGGGACCTCGCCGCCGTGGTCGGACGGGCGCACGACCGTGGAGCGCTCGTCGCCGTCACGACCGACCTCCTCGCCTGCTGCCTGCTCCAGCCTCCCGGTGAGGTGGGCGCCGACGTGGTGGTCGGTTCCGCACAGCGCTTCGGGGTGCCCATGGGTTACGGAGGTCCCCACGCCGGGTTCATGGCGGTCCGTGACGCCCAGAAGCGGTCGCTCCCCGGCCGCCTCGTGGGGGTGTCGGTCGACGCGGACGGCGCGCCGGCGCTGCGCCTGGCCCTCCAGACACGCGAGCAGCACATCCGCCGGGAGAAGGCCACCTCGAACATCTGCACCGCCCAGGTGCTGCTCGCCGTGATCGCCGGGTTGTACGCCGCCTGGCACGGACCGGCCGGCCTCCGGCGCATCGCCGCCCGGACCCACGGACTGACCAGCGTGGTGGCCGACCGACTGGCCGCGACGGGGCTGGACGTGGGAGCCACCTGGTTCGACACGGTCAGCGTGCGGACCGACCGGGCGGCCGAGGTGGTGGCCGAGGCCCGGGAGCGCGGGCTCCTGCTCCGTTCCGGTCCCGACGGCCTCGTCGGGATCAGCCTCGACGAGACCTCCACGGCCACCACCGTGGTCGGTGTCCTCGCCTCGTTCGGGATCGACACCGACGAGTCCGAGGTCGTCGCAGCGGCCGAGGCGGCCGCCGCTGCGCTGCCCGGACTGCCGGAGCCCCAGCGGCGCACGTCGCCCTACCTCGAGCACGAGGTGTTCTCCCGGTACCGGTCGGAGACCGAGATGATGCGGTACCTGCGACGTCTCGCCGACCTCGACCTGGCGCTGGACCGCACCATGATCCCCCTCGGCTCCTGCACCATGAAGCTGAACGCTGCCTCGGAGATGCTGCCGATCACGTGGCCTGAGTTCTCCGACCTGCACCCGTTCGCCCCCGAGGAGGACGCCGCCGGGTACCGGCAGCTCGTCGACGAGCTCGAGGCGGCCCTGTGCCGGGTGACCGGCTACGCCGCCGTGTCGTTCCAGCCGAACGCCGGGAGTCAGGGCGAGTTCGCCGGACTGCTGGCCATCCGCGCCTACCACCGGAGCCGGGGCGACCTGCAGCGGGACGTCTGCCTCATCCCCGACTCCGCCCACGGCACCAACGCCGCCAGCGCCGTCATGGCCGGCATGCAGGTCGTGGTGGTGGGGACCGACGAGCAGGGCGACGTCGACCTGGCCGACCTCGAGCGACGAGCCGACGAGGCGGGCGACCGACTCGCCGCGGTGATGGTCACCTACCCGTCCACCCACGGGGTCTTCGAGGAGGGGATCACCGACCTGTGCCGGATCGTGCACGACCGCGGCGGGCAGGTCTACGTGGACGGTGCCAACCTGAACGCCCTGGTGGGGGTCGCCGGACCCGGACGGTTCGGGGCCGACGTCAGCCACCTGAACCTCCACAAGACCTTCTGCATCCCCCACGGGGGTGGCGGTCCGGGTGTCGGACCGGTGGCTGTCGCCGCCCACCTGGCGGAGTTCCTCCCGACCCACGGTTCCCTGGAGCGCGCTCCGGAGCAGCGGGGCGTCGGCGCCGTGTCCGGTGCTCCGTTCGGATCGGCGGGCATCCTCCCGATTCCGTGGATGTACGTGACCATGATGGGCGACCAGCTCACCCGGGCGACGGCGGTGGCGATCCTCGGGGCGAACTACGTCGCCCACCGCCTCGGGGAGCACTACCCGGTGCTCTACCGGGGACGGAACGGCATGGTGGCCCACGAGTGCATCCTCGACCTGCGCGGCATCGCCCAGGAGACGGGGATCACCAACGAGGACGTGGCCAAGCGGCTCGTCGACCACGGCTTCCACGCGCCGACCATGTCGTTCCCCGTGCCGGGAACGCTCATGGTCGAACCCACCGAGTCGGAGTCGCTGGCCGAGCTCGACCGCTTCTGCGACGCCATGGTGTCCATCCGCCAGGAGATCGACCAGGTCGCCCGGGGCGTGTGGCCCGCCGACGACAACCCCCTCGTCAATGCGCCGCACACGGCCGCTGCCGTGGGCGCCGACGAGTGGACGCACCCGTACCCACGACAGCTCGCAGGGTGGCCGGAAGGGGTGGCCGGCCGGAGCAAGTACTGGCCCCCGGTGCGGCGGATCGACGGGGGCCACGGCGACCGCAACCTGGTGTGCAGCTGCCCGCCGATGAGCGAGCTGACCTGACCTCGGGGTCGGCTGCGCTCAGGTGAACGGGGTCTCGACGCACACGGCGTCGAGCGAGCCGTTGGGCCCGACGAGCTCCACGGGGTCACCGGGCGCCACGGTGGGCGGAGTGAACCCGAGGGCGATCCCGCAACCGAGGGTGGGCGAGAAGTTCCCCGAGGTCAGCCGGCCGACCGTCGCACCGCCGGCCACCACCTCGAAGCCCTCCCGCGGCGGACGCCGCCCCTCGCTGCGGAAGCCCCGCAGCACGGGGTCCACGCCGGCCTCCCGCTGCCGCTCCAGGGCCGACCGGCCACGGAAGGACGGCTTGTCCCAGCCGACGACCCACCCCAGACCGGCGTTGAGTGGGGTGATCCCGGGTCCCAGTTCGTGGCCGTGGAGCGGTAGGCCGGCCTCGAGCCGGAGCGTGTCCCTGGCGCCGAGTCCCGCCGGGGACACCCCGACGTCGAGCAGCGCAGCCCAGAGGTCCCCGGCGGCATCCGCCGGGACGGCCACCTCGACGCCGTCGCCACCCGTGTAACCCGTCCCGGCCACCACGCACTCGACCGCACCCCAGGTGCACCGCTCGACCCGGAACCGCCCCACGGCGGCCGCCTCAGGTGCGATCCGGGCCAGGCGCTCCCGGGCGTTCGGACCCTGCACGGCCAGCACGGCCCTGGTGGCGGTGGTGTCGGCGGACCTGCAGTCGTCGTCACCCTCGAACGCCGCGACCACCCGCTCGGTGTTCGAGGCGTTGGGCATGACGTCGAACGCATCGTCGTCGACCCACCACACGATGATGTCGTCGAGCACGGAACCGTCGTCGTCGAGGAGGTGCGTGTACTGCGCCCGACCGGGACCGATCCTCCGCAGGTCGTTCGTGAGCGACGACTGCAGCCGGTCGAGGGCACCCGGTCCCTCGACCCGCACGGTGCCGAGGTGGCTGACGTCGAACACCACCGCGTCGTCACGGCAGGCCCGGTGCTCCGAGAGGGTGCCCGCCGGGTACGACAACGGCATCTCCCAGCCGCCGAAGGGAACCATGCGGGCGTCGAGCCCGCGGTGGGCGCTGTCGAGGGGCGAGTGGCGCACGCTGGTCGACGGCGGACTCAGACGGCGTCGGAACGAACGGACTCGTCCTCGACCTGCGGGAACAACTCGACGATCCTGGCGTCGAGCTCGTCGACCACCCCGGCGAGGGGCAGCACGCTGAGCACGCCCTGGCCGTGCTGCAGGACGTCGATCAACTCGTCGCCGTCCTTGACCAGGACCGACCGGGATCCGTTGATCACCAGGTTGGCCGTCGTGACGTCACCGCCGAGCTGGTCGCGCACGTACGCGAAGAGCTTGCGGACGAGTTCGAGCTTGATGCCCGAGTCGAGCAGCGACTTGACCACCTTGAGCTCGAGCAGATCCCGGTAGGAGTAGGCCCGACGGGAGCCACTCCCCGACGCATCGGCGATCGAGGGACGGATCAGGTCGGTGCGGGCCCAGTAGTCCAGCTGGCGGTACGTGATCCCCACGATCTCCGCGGCCCTCGCTCCGCTGTAGCCCGTCGCCCTCGACGGGTCGTCCTCGGTGGTCGCCCCTCGCAGGTCGTCCATGGTTCCTCCTGGTGGCCGTGCACCCGGCTGGGGTCCGAATGCGCCGGGTGAAACTACTCCAACGTCATTCCGGAGGGAAGGGTTTTCGCGCGATCACTGTCCCAGCACGGGCCGCTCGCCCTCAGCGGCCGAGCTGGGGCGGCCGGCTCAGGATCCGGGACCGAAGTCCTCGGGCGACACCGAGTCGATGAACTGGCGGAACTCCTCCACCATCTCCTCGGCAGGGACCTCGGGGATCTCGGAGGTGCGCTCCTCGGCCTCGACCATCCCGGCCGTGTCGAGGACGTCCTCGGCGACGTAGATGGGACAGCCCGTCCGGGCGGCCAGGGCGAACGAGTCCGACGGCCGTGAGGAGACCTCGACCACCTCGTCGTCCAGATCCAGGTGCAGCTCGGCGAAGAACGTCGTCTCCTCGAGGTGGGTCACCACCACCCGCACGAGCTCGGCCCCCAGCTCCTCGATCACCGTGACCATGAGGTCGTGCGTCATCGGCCGCGGCGTGAGCTCCCCGGCGAGCGCCATGCGGATCGCCATCGCCTCCGGCTCACCGATGAAGATCATCACCGATCGACGCGGCGCCCGCAGCTCACGCAGCACCACGAACGGGGCGTTGGACGGTGGGGCGAACCTCACCCCGAGCAGCTCGACCGGGACCACGACGAGAGCTTAGGTGTCCCGGGAGGGACCCGGCGATCAGGTTCCCGGGGTCTCGCCGAGGGCCGGACCCAGCTCCCGACGCAGCAGCGCCGCGTGCAGGTCGGCGCCGAGGGCGGCGAGCTCCGAACTGAGCTCCACCGCTGCAGCTCGTGACGTCGGGTTGCGCTGCTTGAGGAGCGGGACGGCGAGCTGCTCGATGAACCCCGCCTCCCGCTCGGCCGAGACGAGGTACATCCGGAGGTGCCGGGCGGTGATCCCGTGGACCGATGCCCGGCCCGCCAGAACCGCCACCTCGAGCGCCGAGGAGCCGTAGAAGGTCTCCCCCGCTCGCTGTGCGGCTCGCACCAGACCGAAGCGCTCCAGGTCGGCCAGGAGGTCGGCGTCGACGCCTGCAGCAGCGCAGAGCTCCTCGGCGGTCATCGTCGGCTGGTCGTGCTCCGGACGGTCCGCCCACAGCGGCGCCCGCGGTGGCGCCGGCCGGGAGCGGGGCCTGGGGTCCTCCTGCAGCGCGGCCACCAGATCCGCCGGGGTCTCGAGCGGACGGCGTCGCGTCGGAGGTTCCTCCACCGGCGCCGCGCCCCCGGGCTCGCTCGCCGGGGTGGACGGCTCGTGGCCCACCGACGGAACGGGGGCAGGATCGGTCGTGGCGGCGGGGTGGCTGCTCGTCGTCGGCCCCGGGGAGACCGAGGAACGCTGGGGCTCGGACCGGGCCCGTCGGAGCTCGTCCACGTCCGGGTCGCCGACGTCAGCGGGCTCGGCGCCCGTGTCGGCATCCGACTCGCTCCGGCTCCAGAGCGTCGGTTGGGCCGGGTTGGCGTCGACGTACCGGTCGACCCCGTCGTCGAGCATCTGGCGGATGATCTTCAGGGGCAGGAAGTGGTCCCGCTGCTGGTGCAGGATCCAGCGGAGTCGATCCACGTCGGGGCCGTTGAACCGCCGGTAGCCCGACGGGGTCCGCCCGGGTTGGATCAGGCCCTGGCTCTCGAGGAACCGGATCTTCGAGATGGTGACGTCGGGGAACTCCTCCACGAGGAGCTCGAGGACCTCCCCGATCGAGAGCTCCACCGCCTCGTCGGCGACCTCCGAGCTCACGTCGCCGCTCCGTGGGCGCCGATGACGAAGATCAGCCGGAAGCGACCCACCTGCAGGTGGGCGCCCTCGCGGAGCGCAGCGTCCTGCACCCGCTCGCCGTCGAGGTACGTCCCGTTCATGGAGCCCACGTCCCGGAGCCGGAAGATCCCGTCGGCTCCCACGGTCACCTCTGCGTGACGTCGGGAGACCGTGATGTCATCCAGGAAGACGTCGCTGTCGGGATGGCGTCCGATGGTCGTGGGCGTCCGGTCCTCCCCGGGGCCCCGCACGTCGAAGCGCGCCCCGGCCTGCTCGCCCCGGATCACGATCAGTTGGGCCTGCTCGCCCTCCCCCACCGTGTCGACGCCGACCACCGGGACCGTCGAGGTGGTGGGCTCGTCGTGCGCCGGCAGCTCCGTCCCGCACGCCGAGCAGAAGTTCGAGCCCGGCGCGTTCTGGAACTGACAGACCGGACACTCGGCCGGGTGGACGGTCACCGGCCTCAGCCCTCGGTGAGCGCCCGGTAGGCCTCGGCGTCGAGCATCGTCTCGGTGGCGCGCAGGTCGATCGGCTGCAGGACGAGCAGCCACCCGGCACCGTAGGGGTCGCTGTTCACCAGCTCCGGCGCCGTCTCGAGCTCTGCGTTCACCTCGACCACGACACCCTGCACCGGCGCGTAGATCTCGGACACCGACTTGGTGGACTCGACCTCACCGAACGAGGCCCCCTGGTGGAGCTCGGCGCCCACCTCGGGGAGGGCGACGAAGACGATGTCGCCGAGCGCATCCTGGGCGTAGTCGGTGATGCCGACACGGAAGCGGCCGTCCTCGTCTCGGACCCACTCGTGCTGGTCGGTGTAGAAGAGTTGTTCAGGAACGTTCACGGGCCTGAACGCTACCCGACATCCGGCACGTGACGCCCGGTGGCCCGGAGGCCGCTCACCGGACGATCTGGCGGATCCGCCGGAGGTACTCCTGGAGCAGCGTGCGGGCCTCGTCCGGCGTGGCCCCCTCGGCCCAGACGTGGGTCGACATCTCCTCCGGGTCGGGCAGCACCAGCACCCAGCCCCGGTCGTGGTGGACCTTCACGCCGTCGACCAGGTCGACGTCACGGCCCTGGGTCTGCTCGACCAGGGTGCGCATGACGGTCCCCTTCTGGTCCCACGGCGTGACCACCACGTCGTGCTCGAGGTGCACCGACGGGAGCGAGGCGACGACCTCGGAGAGCCGAGTGCCTCGTGCCGCCAACAGGTCGAGCATCTTCAGCAGGCCGCCCGCGCCGTCGAACGCCGGGAGGAACCCGGGCAGGATGACCCCGCCCTCCATGTTCGCGGCGAAGCCGACCCCGGGGGCCGTCGCCGAGTCCATGAGCGCGGCGGCCGACGTCTTGGTCCACACCACGTCGAACCCGTGGTCCCGCACGATCCGCTCCGCTGCCGAGGGCGCCACGATCGGCAGCGCCACGGTGTCGCCCACCATGCGGTCGCAGACCAGCTCGAGGAACGACAGCAGGAGCTCGACGTCGCTCAGGACGTGACCTCGGTCGTCGACGAGGGTCAGCTGGTCGCCGCTGGGGTCGATCACCGCACCGAGGTCGGCCCGGGACGCGGTCACCAGCGACGCCACCTCCGCCGCGTGCTCGCCCCGGTCGAAGCCGATCACCCCGGCGGTCGACGCGAACGGGTTGAGAGCCAGCACCTCGCCGCGCAGCTTCGCCAGCACGCTGGGCATGGCGAAGCTCGTCGACCCGTAGGCGTAGTCGATCACCACCTTGAAGCGTCGCTCGGCGATGGCCCGGACGTCGATGGTGGACTCGAGGGCGACGGCGTACTGCTCGATCGCTCGCGGGACCAGGTCGATGTCGCCGATCTCCGCTGGCCGGACCCGACGGAAGTCCTCCCTCGAGAACAGCCGCTCGATCTTCCGCTGACGGTCCTCGAGGATGTCGTCCCCGTCGGAGTCGAAGAACCGCACCTCGACGGTGTCGGGATCGTCCGTGTCCAGGCGGACCGTGATCCCCGCCACGGCAGCGGCGCTGCGGCAGTGGAACCTCGTGAGCGGGACGCTCGCCACCTCGAGGTCCATCACGTTGACCCCGCCGGCGTTCAGACCTGCGATCACGGCACGCTTGAGCATGCGAGCCGAGCGTGAGGAGTCCCGGGACACCACGACGGTCTCGCTGCGTCGCAACGACGTGGCGAAGGCCATCGACAGTCTCGCCGCCAGTTCCGGGGTGACGTCCACGTTCGCGAGCCCGCTCACGCCACCGCGACCGAAGAGGCTCCTCGCCCCACGGGACTCCCAGATGAGCGAGGAGTTGACGACCGCCCCCGCCTCCACCGTCTTGAACGGGTACACCTTGACGTCGGACGACACGAGCGCGTCCTCGCCGATGAAGACCTCGTCGCCGATCACGGAGCCGTCCTCGCACCGGGCTCCCCGGCGCAGGTCGGCCGCCCGGCCCACCACGGCGCCGCGGAGCTTCACCCGCTCGCCCAGGTAGGCGTTGTCGTGCACCACCGACCGCTCGAGCTCGGCGTCGGAGCGCACCCGCACGCCCGTCCCGAGCACCACGTACTCCCGGAGCTGGACGCCGGCGTCGACGGTGCAGTTGGGCCCGACGACCGCCGGACCCTCCAGCGCCGCGTCCGTGTGGATGTCGGCCCCCTCCCCCACGTAGACGCCCGGGGCGACCTCGAAGCCGGGGATGTCCACGTGGACCCGTCCGTCGAGGATGTCCTTGTGCGCCCGGACGTACGCCTCGAGCGTGCCCAGGTCCTCCCAGTAGCCGTCGGCGACGAACCCGCTGACCCGGTGGCCCTGCTCGAGCAGCTTCGGGAAGACGTCGGAGGAGAAGTCGACCGCCACTCCCTCCGGGATGGCGTCGAACACCGAGGGCTCCAGGACGTAGATGCCCGAGTTGATCGTGTCGGAGAACACCTCGCCCCAGGTCGGCTTCTCGAGGAACCGGTCGATGGCGCCGCTGTCGTCGGTGGTGACGATCCCGTACTCGAGGGGGTTCTCCACCCGGACGAGGCCGATGGTCGCCGTGGCGCCACTCGAGCGGTGGTCGGCGATCACCGCGCCCAGGTCGATGTCGGTGAGGACGTCCCCGGAGATGACGAGGAACGTGTCGTCGAGCTCGTCCATGGCGTTGCGGACCGACCCCGCGGTGCCGAGCGGCGACTCCTCGGTCGCGTACACCATCTGGACGCCGAACTCGGACCCGTCGCCGAAGTAGTTGCGGATGACGTTCGGCATGAACGCGAGGGTGACCACCACCTCGGTGATCTCGTGCCGCCGGAGGAGCTCGACGATGTGCTCCATCATCGGCCGGTTCACCAGCGGCAGCATGGGCTTGGGGACGTTCGAGGTGAGCGGGCGCAGACGCGTCCCCTCACCACCCGCCATGATCACGGCCTTCACTGCAGCGTTCCTCCTGGTCAGCTCACACGCTACCGGCGCACGACGCCGCTCCCGCCGGGGACCGGTGCTGCGCGCTCAGACCGGCGGCGTGTCGCCGTCCCGACCGGCGCGGAGCGACTCCAGGCCCCTCGGGATGTAGCCGACGAAGGCGGCGATCGAGCAGACCAGGCCGGGCAGACCGGCACCCCACGCCACCAGGGTCAGGACATCGGTCGCCCACTCGGGCAGCCGCTCGTCCGAGGCCGCCAGGAAGGCGGGGAAGGCGACCATGAGCAGGAGGGTCCCGGTCTTGCCGACGAAGGTCACGTCCATCCGGGCCCCACCCATGGCCAGCAGTCCGACCACCCAGATCGAGAGGAGGACCTCCCGGACCACGACGATCAACCCGAACCACAGCGGGACGGCACCGACCACGATGATCGAGCCGACGCCGATGATGAGCAGCAACCGATCGACCGTGGGGTCGAAGGCCTTGCCGAGCTCGGACACCTGGTCGAATCGACGCGCCACCCAGCCGTCCACCCAGTCGGTGGCCCCGAGCACGGCGAGCAGGAGTGCTGCGGCGGCGGGAGCGTCCCGGCCGAACAGCAGCCACACGAACAACGGGATGCACAGGAGGCGGACGGTGGTGATGAGGTTGGGGACCGTCAGGACCCCACGTCCCCCCGTCCCGCGCTCCGTCGGTGCGCTCACCTCCGCACTCTAGGAGCGCAGCGGCGCATCTGCGATGCTCTGCGGATGACCGACGCCGAAGGGACCCTGTTCACGAGGATCATCCGGGGCGAGCTCCCGGGCCGGTTCGTCTGGCGGGACGACCGGGTGGTGGCCTTCTTGACCATCGCCCCCGTCCGGCCGGGCCACACGCTGGTGGTGCCGGTGGACGAGGTCGACCGGTGGACCGACCTGGACGAGGCGTCGTGGCTGGAGGTGAACCGCGTCAGCCTGGAGGTCGGCCGGGCGATCCAGACGGCGTTCGACCCCACGAGGGTGGGCTCGATCATCGCCGGCATGGAGGTGCCGCACTGCCACGTCCACCTGATCCCGATCGACTCCGAGCAGCAGCTCAGCTTCGCCCTGGCCGACACGTCGGCCAGCGGCGAGGACCTCGACGACGCGGCCGAGCGGATCAGGGCGGAGCTGCGACGCTCCGGCCACGGCGCCTCCGTCCCCGACGCCTGAGGCCGCTCAACGGGCGAGCGGCTCCGTGCCGTCGGTGCCCGGTGGAGCGCCGTCTGCGGGCGTCACGGCATCGAGCAGGTCCGAACCCTTGTGGCGTGCGTCGTTGACCCGGGTGGACACGGCCCGGTGGACGACGACACCACGTGGGGCCGGGGCGCACAGGTTCTCGAAGCGGCCGGTCTCCAGCGGCTCGGGGCGGAGCCACTCGTCCCAGTCGCCCCGCTCGACGACCACGGGCATGCGGTCGTGGAGCGGCGAGACGTCGTCGTTGGCCGCCGTCGTCAGCACGGCCACGGTGCGGAGCGGCTCGCCGTCCGGGGCCTCCCAGCGCTCCCAGAGGGCCCCGAACGCGAGCGGTTCCCCGTCTGCCCGGTGGATGAGGTAGGGCTGCTTCTGCCCGCTCGCAGGCCGGAACCACTCGTAGAAGGCATCTGCCGAGACCAGCGCCCGACGCGTGCGGACGGAACGACGGAACGACGGCTTGGTCGCAGCGGTCTCGGACCTGGCGTTGATCATCCGGTAGCCGATCGCCGGGTCGTCCGCCCACGACGGGACCAGACCCCAGCGCATCACGGTGAGCGCCCGGACCCCGTCGCCGTCGTCGACGGCGACGAGCAACGGTCCGCCCGGCGGCAGGTTGGTGTCGGGTCGCCAGGGCTCGGTGGACGCGTCCACCCGGTCCACGTCGAGGTGCAGCGCCACGTCCTGGGGTGGGCTCGTCGAGACGATCCGGCCGCACACCCCCGCGAGGTTAGGTGCCGCAGGGCACCGACGCCGCCCCGTTAGATTCGTCCGCGTGCCGCTCGATCAGGATCCGGAGGTCGGTCGGGACGACACCCCGCCGGGGCGGTCGTCGACGCACCCCGTCCTGTCGGTGGTGACCCCGACCTACAACGAGGCCGACAACCTGCCGTTGCTCGTGGCCGACCTCGGATCGGCGCTCGCCGAGGTCCCCCACGAGGTGATCGTGGCCGACGACGACAGCCCCGACCGCACCTGGGAGGTCGGCGAGCGACTGGCGGACGACGACGACACCGTCGTCGTCGTCCGGCGGTTCCACGACCACGGTCTGTCGGCGGCGGTGCTCGACGGCATGTCGGTGGCGAGAGGGTCCATCCTGGCCGTGATCGACGCCGACCTGCAGCACGACCCGACGATCCTGCCGGAGATGGTCCGCCTCATCGAGGACGACGAGGCCGACCTGGTGGTCGGCTCGAGGGCGACCGAGGGCGGCGGGTACGGCGACTGGGCAGCTTCCCGTCGGTTCGTGAGCTGGGTGGCCACCTTCATCGCCCGGGTGATCCTCCGGGTGCGGGTGTCGGACCCCATGAGCGGGTTCTTCGCCGTCAGACGGGACGTCTACGAGCGGGACGCCCCGCGGATCAACCCCCGTGGCTTCAAGATCATGCTCGAGTTCATCGGCCGGGACCGGAACCTCCGGGTCGTCGAGGTCCCCTACGAGTTCCGCAACCGCGTGCACGGTGAGACCAAGCTCAACCGCTCGGTGATCCGCTCCTACCTGCTCGCCGTCGCCGAGCTCCGGCTCGGCCGGCAGATCGATCCGGCGTTCCTGCTGTACGTGCTGGTCGGCATCGTCGGCCTGGCGGTCAACTCCCTGGTCTTCTCCGTCGGGGAGGCGCTCGGCGTCCCCCAGTTCGACACCGGGCTCAACGACGCCCTGGACCCGGTCTACGGGTCCTTCCTGCTCAGCGTGGCCGTCTCCACCGCCGTGGTGTTCGTCCTCAACAACGAGTTCACGTTCTGGGAGCAGCGGTACTCGGGCTGGAAACTGCTGCCTGCGTTCGTGGTGTTCGTCGGCATGACCGTCGTGGGCACGCTCGTGCACGTCGGGGTGTTCACGTACCTGCAGAACATCGGACTGGGACTCTCGGTCCTCGGCGACACCGGGGCCCGCACGCTGCACAACCTGGTGGGAGCCGTGGTGGCGCTCGTCGTCAACTGGTACCTGAACACCACGTACCTGTGGCGACGTCGGGTCCGCTGAGGGCGGCTCAGTTGCTGGTCCCCGTCGGTCGGGCGACGGGGAGCTTCTCGAGCCGGTCGACACCCGGACGGATCCGGTAGCGGGCCGCGTCGTAGGGCTCGGCGTCCGGGTCGTAGGTGTCGATCAGCCTGGTCGTGACGACGACCTCCTCCGGGGTGACGTCGACCACCAGGTAGCCCTGGTCCACCAGGTTCATGTAGCGCAACAGGGGCGCGTTCTGCGTGAGCACCCACCGCTCGGCGACCCGCAGCACCTCCTCGGCCGCGTCCCGGGGCAGGTCGCCCAGCAGGTTCCGCGGGTCGGGGTCGGTCGTCAGCGAGCCGGCGCAGAAGTCGTAGGCCACGATGGGCGATCCGGGTCGGTCCACGTCGGGCTTCAGCTCGGTGGTCAGGTGGACGTGGGTGTGACCCGAGCAGAAGGCCGTCGGACCCACCTGCTCGTCGGCCAGGAACTGCAGCAGGTCCCGCCGCTCCACCATGTAGTCGTCCCAGGCCTCGTTGGGCGCGTACACACCGGGGTTCGTGGGGAGGTCCGGCCGGAAGAACCGCAGGAACTCGAGGTTCACCAGTCGCCACGGGTTGATGTTGTAGGGGTTGCCGATCAGCCGCCACGCTGCGGTGGAGCCGCCGAGGACACCCTTGAGCCAGCCCAGCTGCTCCTCACCGAGCGTGGTCCGGGTCGGCTCGGCGACGCCGCCCGGAGCAGTGAGCACGAGGTCGTCGACGGCCGGGTCCCGGTAGGACCGGACGTCGATCACCGGCAGGTCGGCCAGGCCGCCCCACTGCAACGACCGGTACAGCCGCTGGTCCCCCGGGTCCACCTGGGGGAAGTTCTCGAACCACGCCTGCTTGGCGGCGACGAGTCGCTCCGCCGGCCCGAAGGCGTCGACGCCGTTGTAGAACTCGCCGTCGTCCCACATCGCGACGACCGGGAGCTGCGCGTGCAGGTCGCGCAGGAGCGGCTCGCGCCGCCAGCGCCGGTAGACCTCCCGGTAGTCCTCGACGGTGAGGGTCCCCGTGTCGCTCACGTAGACGTAGTCGCCGAGGTGGAGGAAGAAGTCGAGGCCGGGTTCCTCCACGAGTGCCCGGTGCGCGTTGAACCACGTGCTGGTGATCTGCTGGCACGAACCGAACGCGAACCGGAGGTGATCGGGCGAGGACCCGACCGCCGGTGCCGTACGCAGGCGACCCGTCCGACTCGACTCGGCCACGTCGCCGGTGGTCTCGAAACGGTAGTGGTACCAGCGGTCCGCATCGAGACCGTCGACGGCGACGGTCACGGCGTGTCCGCGGCCGGCGTCGGCGACCACGAGCCCGCCGGCGACCACGCTGGCGAAGGACGGGTCCTCGGCGACCGACCACAGCAGGGGAACGGGCGCACCTCCGGCATCCGGGAGCACGCGCGTCCAGATCGTGGACGCACCCGGTCGCGGGTCCCCCGCCGCCACGCCGTCGGGGAACACCCCGGCCTCCGGAGCACCCGGAGGAGGGCCGGGCGGAACCGGTGCGGGAGCCGGGACCACGCACCCGCCGACCACCACCGCAGCGCCCGCACCGAATCCCAGCGCAGCGAGGAGCTCGCGCCGACTCAGCCGGGGTCCGACGACCCGGACGTCCCCTGGATCACCACCGCTCGCTCGGCCCACGTCGACCTCCCCGCACGGGGCTCACCGCCCTCGTCGCTCGCCACCACGCCACACCTCGGCCCGCTCAGTGTGGCACGCTGCGACACCACCCACCACCGGGTGGATCCGCCCAGCAGGAGGAGGGTCCTCGTGGAGAGGTCCGCAACGATCCGTGTGGCTGCGACCACCGTGGTGCTGGTGGTCCTCGGCGCCTGCGGCGGCGGTGGCGACGCCGCCCCGACGTCGAGCACTCCGGCGACGACGACCACCGAGGCCGCGTCCGACGTCCCCGCACCGTCCGCCGGGTGCTCGAGCGACGTCGCCGGTGGCCCGGTCGACGAGCCGCGGACGCTGGTCGTCGACGGCACCGAGCGGACCTACCTGTACCTCGGCCCGGAGCGCGCACCGGGCGACGGCCCGGCGCCCCTGGTGATCGACTTCCACGGCCTCGCTGAGGGCGCCGACCTCCACCGGGTCGTGTCACGGCTCGACGCACTCGCCACCAGGGAGGGGTTCGCCCTGGCCACCCCGAGCGGGACGGGCGAGCCCGTCGCCTGGGGGGTGTCGACCGACGCGTCCAACCCTGACCTGCGTTTCGTCGACGCGTTGATCGACGAGATCGGGCTCCGTGACTGCGTGGACCTCCGTCGTGTCTACGCCATCGGGCTGTCCAACGGCGCCATGCTCAGCTCCACCCTGGCGTGCGCATCGAGCGACCGGATCGCCGCCATCGCCACCGTCGCCGGACTCACCGACCCACCTGCGTGCGCACCCGACCGGGCGGTGCCGGTGATCAGCTTCCACGGGACCGACGACGCGATCCTCCTGTTCAACGGCGGCGTCGGCGACCTGGGGACCGCCCTCGAGGGCGGCTCCCCGTCGATGCCCGAGGGCTACGTCGCCGATCTCGACGGCGCGGGCATCCCGGCAGCCGCGGCGGCGTGGGCGGCCAGGAACGGCTGCGAGGCGGCGCCCACGGACGATCGGGTCGCCCCCGACGTCCTCCGTCGCTCCTACACCTGCCCTCAGGACGCCGAGGTGGTCTCGTACGTCGTCGAGGGCGGCGGCCACTCCTGGCCGGGCAGCGAGATGTCCGCGTCGCTCGCCTCCGTCATCGGGCGGACGACGACGTCGATCGACGCCAACGAGCTGGCGTGGGCGTTCTTCCAGCGCCACCGGACCCCGACGACGTAGCCGACGACGTCAGTCGACCGGCGCGGGTCTCGGGAGTGTCAGCCGGGTCGGGAATCCCAGGGCCTCGTCGGCGAGCACCGGCCGTGCGAGCAGGAACCCCTGCGCCCCCGACACCCCGATCCGGCGGAGCAGCGTCAGCTGCTCGGTCGTCTCGACCCCCTCGGCGACGACGTCGAGCCCCAGGGTCTCGGCCATCCGGTAGGTGGCGGCCACGACGCTGTTCGGTCCCAGCTCGGGCGTGAGCTGGGACACGAAGCTCCGGTCGATCTTCACGACGTCGACCGAGAAGTCGAGCAGGTGCGACAACGAGGAGAAACCCGTGCCGAAGTCGTCCAGCGCGACCCGGAACCCGAGCCGCCGCAGGTGGTTCAGACGGGCGGCGACCACCTCGGGCGCAGCGACCAGCGCTCCCTCGGTCAGCTCCACCACGATCGACTCGGGCCCGACCCCGGCCCCGGCGAGTCGACCGAGGAGGGCCTCGACGTACCCGGGTACGACCAGTTCGGTGGCCGAGGCGTTGACCGACAGGTAGGCGCCGCGCCGCTCCGGTGCGCTGCGCTGCCAGTTCCAGAGGAACGTCAGCGCCTTGTCCACCACCTGCGCCTGGATGTCGGGGAGGATGCCGGCCCGCTCGGCCACGTCGATGAACGCTCCCGCAGGGACGACGGACCCGTCGGAGCGCGCCCACCGGGCGAGCGCCTCGAAGCCGACGATGGTGCCGTCGTGCAGGTCGACGATGGGTTGGAACGCCGGGACGAACCCCGACGAGGTGACGGCGCGCCGGAGCTCCAGCTCGGTCTCGTGCCGCTCGTCGAGCGCCCGCTGCATGTCGCCGTCGAAGACCCGGACCGCCCCGTGCTGCTGACGCTTCGACTGGTACATGGCGATGTCGGCACGCTGCAGCACCGACTCCGGCGCCTCGACGAGCCGGGAGGCGACCGTCGAGATGGCGCAGCCGACGCTGGCCGTGAGGTGCCACTCCATCCCCGAGGGGAAGTACGGACGTCCGAGGACGTCGACGAACACCCTGCCGCGGCCCTCGACCTCGTCGGAGGCGCGGGCTGCGGCGAGGCCGACTCCGGGGCGGTGTCCGGCCGACCGCGGGTCCTTCGGATCGTCGGTGGCCTGGGTGGTGAGCTGACGCACCACGACGAACTCGTCGCCGCTCAGGCGGTAGACCCGCTCCCCGTCCTCGAGCGCTCCGCAGAGCCGTTCGGTCACCTCGCAGAGCACCAGGTCACCGGCAGCGTGTCCGGAGGTGTCGTTCACCTGCTTGAACCGGTCGAGGTCCACGAACAGCACGGCCACGTCACGCTCGGCGACGCGGAGATCCTCCAGCAGTGCCAGCCGGTTGCCCAGCCCCGTGAGCGGGTCGTGACGGGACTGCTCCCAGAGTTCGAGGTGCGCCCGTTCGCTGGCGAGCCGGGCGTCCCGCTCGCTGCGGAGGGCGTCGGCGACCCGCCACGAGACCAGCAGTGCGATCACCGCCGTCGAGCCGAGCAGGACCGGGACCGACACCGCCTGCCCCCGGGCGAGCACGATGCCGGCGGTGATGGCCGGGGCGGCCATCGAGGCCCCGAGCAGGAGGTAGCGGGTCCTGCCGATCCGCACGGGATCCGCCGAGGGGCTGGCGAGCGAGGTGGCGTCCCGGGAGGACGCCGACAGGCCCAGGCACACGAACGCCAGCGCGTAGAGGACCGTGGACCAGCCGGTGAGCGACTCGTCCCTGACGGAGCCGACGAGGAACACGACGTCGCCGACGATCACGATCACCAGGTACCCGCAGATCCAGACCACGGCGGCGTCGAGTCGCCGGGACGAGAGGACCACCCCGACGGCCGCTCCGAGGAGCAGGAGGTCCAGGAAGGGGTACGCCACCAGGATCACGGTGTCGAGACTCCCGGCGATGTCCTCGATGCCCAGCGCCGAGGTCAGGAGCTCCCAGACGAGCAGGAGCAGCCCGGCCGCGAGCAGCAGTCCGTCGAAGGTCGCCTGCACGCCTGCGTTGCCGCCGCGACACCGGGCGACCCACCACAGCGCGACCAGGAGCACCGGGTAGCCGGCCAGGTAGATCAGGTCGGCGAACGAGACCGTGGGGGCGGCACCCACGGCGTCGAGCGCCGAGTAGACCAGGTCGCCGCCAGCCCCGCTGGCGACGACCGCAGCGAGGACGTACCAGGCACGACGACTGTCACGCGGCGACCGACGTGCCGTCGCGATGGTCACCCCGAGCACCGTGACGATCAGGAGCAGGTTCAGCGGGTCGAAGTCGAGGAGCGCGCCACCCTCGACGGGGACCGCGACGACCGCGACCTCCCAGGCCACCACCACCGCTCCGACGACGAGGACCAGGTACCGGGACACCCGTCGAGCTCGACGGTCCCCCACCGGCCACTCGACGTGGCCGACCTCTGCCCCGGACGTCCTCACCGAGGTCATGCTACCGGCGGTCCGCTCGCCACCACCCACGGTGGACGAGCGCCGGTCCGATCAGTCGGGCTGGGGAGATTTGAACTCCCGACCTCTTGACCCCCAGTCAAGCGCGCTAACCAAACTGCGCCACAGCCCGGAGCGGGTCACCCTAGTCGGCGATCACCCCAGCACCCACTGGACCCCCTGCACGAGCCGCCAACCCAGGTACGCCACGAGCGCGGCCACCAGCAGCCAGAAGTGCCACGGCACCCGGAGCGGGGTCTCCGCTGCTCCGTCGGGTTCCTCGGCGGACTGGGTCAGGCCGGCCGGAGGGTCGGCCACGTGGTGCCCCTGCGGACAGTCGCCACCCGCCGTGAGGGTCGACGGCGTGTAGAAGCGACTGCAGTCCTCACACCACGGCACGGTCCGACCTCGCAGTGCTGGTCACACCGGCGGGACGCCGTGTCGACGGTCGGAGAAGTGCCGGTCCCGGTCGGCCGCCCGCTCGATCCGGCGTGCCACCTGCTCGCGCAGTTCCTCGAACTCCACCACGGCGTCGACGACGAGCTCCGAGGCGAGCCGGAGCAGGTCGACGTCCTCCTCGTAGATCCGCCGCTGCTCGGCCACGAACGCCTCCCGCTCCGCCGGATCCTCGATCGCGGCGATGCGGTTGGCGAACACGGCGTTCACCGCGGCCTCGGGCCCCATGACGGCGATCTTGGCGGTCGGGAGCGCGAGCGTGGCCACCGGGTCGAACGCCGGCCCCGACATGGCGTACAGGCCCGCGCCGTAGGCCTTGCGCAGGACCACCGACACCTTCGGCACCGTGGCCTCGGACACCGCCGTGATCATCTTGGCCCCGTGTCGGATGATCCCCTCGCGCTCGACCTGGCTGCCGATCATGAATCCCGGCACGTCGGCGAGGAACACGAGCGGGACGCCGAAGGCGTCGCACAGCCAGATGAACCGGGCCGCCTTGTCGGCGGAGTCGCCGAAGAGGACGCCACCCTTGTGCATCGGGTTGTTGGCGACCACTCCGACGGGGCGACCCTCGAGGAGACCGAGCCCCACGACCAGCTCCGGGGCGAACAACGGCTTGATCTCGAAGAACGACTCGCCGTCGAGGAGCCCGTCGACGACCTCGTGGACGTCGTAGCCCCGGGCGTCCTCCTCGGGGACGATCCCGGCGTGCAACGGCCGGGTCGGAGGACGGACGGCGTAGGTCGGCAGCGGGTCGGACCACCTCGTCGGGAGGTAGGTCAGGTAGGCGCGGGCCTGGGCGATGGCGTCCTCGTCGTCGGTGGCCAGGTTGTCGCCGCAACCGGAGACCGTGGCGTGCATGCGGGCACCGCCCATCTCCTCGAGGGTCACGTGCTCGCCGATCACCATCTCGGCCATCCGTGGAGAGCCGAGGTACATCGAGGCGTTGCGCTCCACCATGACGACGAGGTCGCAGAAGCTCGGGATGTAGGCGCCACCCGCAGCCGACGGTCCGAACAGGCAGCAGACCTGGGGCACCCGACCCGACAGTCGCACCTGGTTGTAGAAGATCCGCCCGGCACCCCGCCGTCCGGGGAACAGCTCGACCTGGTCGGTGATGCGCGCGCCGGCCGAGTCGATCAGCCACACGATCGGGAGCACGTCGCGCATGGCCGTCTCGGTGAGACGGACGATCTTCTCGACCGTCCTGGCACCCCACGACCCGGCCTTGACGGTCGGGTCGTTCGCCACCACGCAGACGGGACGACCGTCGACCGTCCCGACCCCGGTCACGACGCCGTCGGCCGGCAGGTCCTCGGCCATCCCCTCGCGGTACGGGGCGTTGGCGAGCAGCTGGTCCTCGACGAACGAATCCGGATCGCACAGCACGGCGATGCGCTCGCGCACCGGGAGCTTGTGCTGGGCGGCGAGCTTGGCTCCCCCCGCCTCCTGGTTGCCGGCGACGGCGCGCTCGACCGCCCCCTGCAGACGACGGGGCGGCTCCACCTCGGCGGGCCTCAGTCGACCGAGACCAGGTCGACCGTGAACACCAGGGTCGCACCCGGGGCGATCCCCGAGCCCGGGGGCGGGTTGCTCCCGTAGGCCATGTCGGCGGGGATCACGAGCGTCCGACGCCCGCCCTCCTTCATGCCCACCAGACCCTCGCTCCACCCCTGGATGACGCCGTTCAGCGGGAACTGCGTCGGAGAGCCCCGGCTCCAGGAGGAGTCGAACTCCACGCCGTCGGCCGCCTGCACCCCGACGTAGTGCGCGGTCACCGTGTCGCCGGGCTGCACCTCGGCACCGGTCCCCTCCACCTCGTCGGTGACCACGAGCTCCTGGACCTCGTCGGTCGCACCCAGCTGGGGCTTGCCCCTCGCCTCGATCTCCTGCAGCACGCTCGAACCCTCCTCACCGCCGCCTCCGGGTGAGACGGTCGTCGTGACCTTCGCCGCATCTTCGCCGCCGCAGCCGACCACGGCGAATCCGCCCCCGAGGAGGGCGGCGACCACGAGTCCACCCACGAGCGGGCGCCTCCGACGCTGGCTGGGGTCCTGCGGGACTGACATGCGGTTCCTCCTGGGTCTCACGTCCACCCGGGCGACGCTCGTCCGGCCCGGCGGAGCCGAGCCTAGGTGGCTCACCCGCTCCGCCGTCGCACCCGCAGCTTCACCGGCACGGCCCCGAGGTCGAACGCCTCACGCAGACTCCGCTCGAGGTACCGGAGGTAGGACGCGGGGAGCTCCTTGTTGGCGAACAGCGTGAAGGTCGGCGGGTCCGTGGCCCCCTGCGTGGCGTAGAGGACACGGGCGCCGTGCGGGGCCGGCTGCGCCTGCTGGGCGGCACGCAGCACGTCCACGACCTTCCGGGTCGGAATCCGCGTGTGGTACTGCTCCAGCGTCACCCCGAGCGCCGGCAGGAGCCGGTGCACGCCCCGCCCGGTCAGCGCCGAGATCCGAAGCACCGGGGCGTCACCCAGGAAGTGGAGCCGCTGACCCATCTGGTACAGGACCTCCTCCCGGCGCTCGGCGTCGAGCAGGTCCCACTTGTTGAGGAGGACGACGATCGGACAGCCGGCTGCGTCGATGCGTTCGGCGAGCCGCTGGTCCTGGTGCGTCACCCCCTCGGTCGAGTCGATCACCAGTAGGGCGACGTCGGCGGCGTCGATCGAACGCAGGGCGCGGACCATCGAGAAGTACTCGGTGTCCTCGTCGATCCGGGCCCGGCGCCGCATCCCGGCCGTGTCGACGAAGCGGATGGGACCCGACGGCGTCTCGACCACGGTGTCGACCGAGTCCCGGGTCGTCCCCGGCATGTCGTGGACGACCGACCGCTCCTCGCCGATGAGACGGTTGAACAGGGTGGACTTCCCCACGTTGGGGCGTCCGACCAGGGCCACGGCGACCGTCCGGTCGTCGGATCCGGCCGGTTCCTCGACGACCGGTGCGTCGTCACCGTCGAGGTCCTCGTCCGCCGGAGGGAGCGCCGCGACCACACGGTCGAGCAGGTCGCCACTCCCCCGACCGTGCTGGGCGGAGACCGGCACCGGATCACCGAGGCCGAGCGACATGAGATCCCAGATCGCCGACTCGTGCACGGCGTCGTCGACCTTGTTGGCGACCAGCACCACCGGGACGCCCCGCCGGCGCAGCAGGTCGGCCACGGCGGCGTCCTCCTCCGTCACGCCGAGGATCGCGTCGACGACGAACAGCACCAGGTCCGCCTCGTCGACCGCGACGACCGACTGCGCCGAGACCTTGCGGTCCAGGTCGCTGCCGCCGGTGAGCCATCCGCCCGTGTCCACCAGCCGGAACCGACGACCCGTCCACTCCGCCTCCACCTCGACCCGGTCCCGCGTCACCCCGGGTCGCTCCTCGACGATCGCCACCCGCTCCCCGACGATCCGGTTCAACAGCGTGGACTTGCCCACGTTGGGACGTCCGGCGATCACGACCACGGGCACGTCGCTCACCGCCCCACCTCCAGCGCCGCACGGAGCGCCCGACCGTCGGTCGGGACGACCTCGACCGGTCGTGGCAGCTCCTCGGGGACCACGCCGTCGAGGAACCGGCCCCCGGAGAGGCAGACGTCGGGCAGCAGGTAGCGGTCACCCTCCGGCTGGTCCCGGAGGACGGCGGCGACGTCGGCCCCCACCATGAGGCCGGTCACCCCGATGTTCCCGCCGAACCAACGGTTCGGCACCGGCAGGATCCGCACGTCGCTCCGGCCGAGCCCGGCCAGGAGGGGCTCGAGGACCTGGGCGCCGAGGGTCCCCGTCAGGACGGCCACGTCGGCACCGGCCGCCACCTGTGGACCCGACGGTCCGACGGAGCCGGACGCCAGCGTTCCGCCCACGAGTGCGCCGGGCTCCCCACGGGGTGCCCGGTACCCCGCCGCCGGCGCCCCGTCGACCGACGCGAAGAACCCGGGCTGCACGCCGACGACCTGCTCGGTGGCCCCGGTGAACTCGAGCTCGAACGCCCGGGCCATCCCGATGCCGTCCTCGTGCATCTCGAACGACCCGTACTCCTCGGCCGACGGGAAGGGACGACCGGCCAGCAGGTAGTACTCGTCGGCCGCGGCCACGACCGGGCGACCGAGGAGCTCCGTGAACACCGACCTCGCCGCCGTCACGGTGTCGACGACCGCCCGGGCCTCTGCGACGGTGTGGGGTCGCATCCGGGGCTCGTCGTTGTGGTCCGAGACCCCGAGCGGCACGACTGCGACGCTCGCGAGCTCCGGGAAGTCCTCGAGGATCCCGCAGAGCGTCCCCGCCAGGGCGTCGCCGTCGTTGAGACCTGGACACACGACGATCTGCCCGTGCACCTCGACGCCGGCGTCGAGCAGCGACCGCAGCCACCGCAGGCTGGTCGCCCCACGCCGGTTGCGGAGCAGTTCGGTCCGCAGGTGCGGATCCGTGGCGTGGATGGAGACGTAGAGCGGGGCCAACCCCTCGACGAGCACCCGCTCCAGGTCGGCCTCGGTGAACCGGGTGAGCGTGGTGAAGTTCCCGTAGAGGAACGACAACCGGTAGTCGTCGTCCTTCAGGTAGAGGCTGCGACGCATCCCCGGTGGCAGCTGGTGGATGAAGCAGAACTCGCAGTGGTTGTCGCAGGTCCGGACCCCGTCGAACACCGGGGAGTCGACCTCGAGTCCGAGGGGCACCCCGGCGTCCTTGCGGACCTCGACGGTGATGCCGGACCCGCTCCGGACGAGCTCCAGCTCCACCTCCGCCTCGTCGCCGAGCACCCGGTACTCGATCACGTCACGGACGGGACGCCCGGAGATGGCCAGGAGTTGGTCCCCCACCAGCACTCCGGCACGCTCCGCCGGGGATCCAGGAGCGACGGCGACGACGACGGCGCTCGACACGACCAGACCCTACCGTCCGCTCAGGTGCCGCCCGCAGCGCCGGCCGATCGGGGCGTGCCGTGCCCGCCCGCAGCCGACCGTGGCACACTCTGCGAGGCGATGGATCGACCTGAGGGGGCGACGTGAACGTGAACCGACTCCGCGTGCTGGCGGTGGCACTCGGCACCCTGGCCGTCGTGGCCACTGCGTGCGTGATGCCGCCACCCCCCGCCACCGGGACCGATCCGAACACCGCACCGCGTGCCGGCGACGCCGCCTACGTGGCCCCGGGGCCCCACCCCGTCGGTGTGACCACCCTCTCGCTCGGCGACCGATCGGTCGAGGTGTGGTACCCGGCCGACCCGGCAGGCATCGGCAGCACTCCCGCCGAGTCGTACTTCATCCGTGACTTCATCCCGCCGGGGTTCGACGCCCTCATCCCGCCCGAGGTGAACCCGCCCTACCTCACCGCGGCACACCGGGACGTGCCGGCGGCAGGCGACGGGCCGTTCCCGTTGTCGCTGTTCTCGCACGGCGCTGCGAGCTTCCGTCTCCAGTCGACCGAGCTCACCACCCACCTCGCCTCGTGGGGCTTCGTGGTCGCCTCGCCCGACTACCTCGAACGGGGGCTCGGGAGCGTCCTCGGGGCACCGCCGGCGTCGCCGAGGTCCGACACCGCGGTGGCGACCCTGGCCATCGACGCCGTGCGAGCAGCGAGCGCTGACGGATCGTCGGTGCTGTCCGGAACGGTCGACCCGTCGGGCGTGTACCCGTTCGGTCACTCCGCCGGGGGTGGGACGTCGATCCGGCTCCTGGACCGTCCGGACGTGGTCAACGCGATCCCGCTGGCGAGCGGCGTCCTCCCGCTCAACCTGCTGAACGGCACGACGGTGCTCCCGCCGGGGAAGGCGATCACGTGGATCGCCGGCCGTCAGGACGGGATCGCCGCGATCGACGGCGTCCGGGTCGGCTACGACTACACGCCCGGCGAGAAGCGGATCGTCGAGCTCAGCGGTGCCGGCCACAACAACGCCTTCACGGACATCTGCGAGATCGGCGAGGGAGGCGTGGCGCAGCTGGCGCTCGCGACCGGGCTGCCGATCCCGCCCTCGCTGCTCGCCCTCGGTGACGACGGCTGCGCCGTCCCGCCGTTCCGGGACTCACCCGAGCTCTGGGACGAGGTGCAGCACTTCCTCACGGCCGAGATGCGGTACCGCTCCGGGCTGGACGCCGAACCGGTCGGGCTGGGTGACGCCGTCCTGGCGTCGTTCGACGACGTGGCCCGCTACGACCACGCACCGTGAGTCGCCGAACGGTCCCACCGACCCGGCGGACGTAGTCTGACGGCGTGAACGACCGTGACGCCGGGACCGCACCCGACCGACCGGGCGACGGCACGGTCGAACGGGTGCTGCTCGCCGAGCCCCGGGGGTTCTGCGCCGGGGTCGAGATGGCCATCAAGGCCCTGACGTGGATGGTCCGGTCGTTCGAGGCGCCGGTGTACTGCTACCACGAGATCGTCCACAACCAGATCGTCGTCGAGCGCTTCGAGGCGCTGGGCGTGGTGTTCGTCGACGACGTGGCCGAGGTGCCCGAGGGCCGGCCCATCATGCTCTCGGCGCACGGCTCAGCCCCCGAGGTGGTGGCCACGGCCCGTGAGCGGGGCAGCTTCGTGGTGGACGCCGTGTGCCCCCTCGTCACGAAGGTGCACCACGAGGTCCGCTCCCGGGCCGACAAGGGCTACACCATCGTCTACATCGGCCACGAGGGACACGAGGAGGCCGTGGGCACCATGGCGGTGGCCCCGGACGCGATCCACCGGGTCGAGTCGGTCGAGGAGGTCGAGGCGCTCCCCGACCTGGGTGACCAGGTGGCGCTCCTCGCCCAGACGACGCTGTCGCACCGGGAGTGGGAGTCGGTCGCCGAGGCCGCACACGAGCGCTTCCCCGACATCTGGACACCGGGTCGCTCCGACCTCTGCTTCGCCACCACCAACCGGCAGGCCGCCCTCGTCGAGCTGGCGCCCCGGTGTGACGCCGTCGTCGTGATCGGCTCGTCGAACTCGTCCAACACCCTGGCCCTGGAGCGTCTCGCCCGGGAGTCCGGATGCGAGACGGTCCTGCGGGTCGACTCCGCAGCGGAGCTGCCGCGACGGGACGACGGGTCCGTCGACCTGAGCGGCACCGTCGGAGTGACGGCCGGGGCCTCCGCACCCGAGGAACTGGTCGAGGCGGTGATCGCTGCGCTCGCCCCGCAGTTCGGGGTCGAGCCGCTGCGGGTCGTCGACGAGGACGAGTACTTCCCGCCACCCCGGAACCTGCGGGAGCTCGTGGCTGCGGTCGACCGGTTCGCGTCCCTGGGACTCGGAGCGCCCCCGACCGGGAGCGCGACCGCCGGTGACCGTTCGGTCGCCGCGGGCGAGGCGCTCGAGGCGCTCGCCTGAGGCTCAGCGGAGCCGGAGGTCGTAGAGCTCCTGCAGCGATCGCTGGAGCTCGGCGGTCCCCGTGGTGATGGACGCCCTGGCGATCCGGCCGTCCACGGGGACGTCGGGGTAGATCGGCTCGCCGAACACGACACGCACGCGCGCCGGTCGTGGGCGGGGGCGGTCGATCGGCATGGCCTCCTCGGTCCCGATGAGCGCCACCGGCACGATCGGGCACCGGGCCCGACTCGCCACCCAGACGGGGCCGTCGAACAGTTCCTCCACGAACGGCCCCTCCTTGCGGCGACCCTCGGGGAACATCACCAGCGGGTCGCCCTGCTCGAGCGCCTGGAGAGCGATGCGCAACGAGGTGCGATCGGCACGGTCGCGGTCGACCGGGAACGAGCCGACGAACTCGGCCAACCGGCCGGCGAGCGCCGAACGCCACACGGTCCCCTTCACCATGTAGCGACACAGTCGCGGGACGGCCACGCCGATCACCACGAAGTCGACGTACGACCGATGGACGGGTGCCACCACGTACGGCACGCCCGTCGGCAGGCGGTCACGACCCTCCACCTGCATCCGCCACAGGAGCCGGCACACCAGCACCCCCACGGCCCGGAAGCATCGGTAGAGGAGCCGCCCTCCCCGCGACACCGGTCCGACCGGGGGTCGGTCCCGGCCCGGCGTGCTCACACGGCCGCCTCGAAACGTGCGGCGAGGTCCTCGACCACGTCCTCGACGCTCACGTCGGTCGTGTCGCACAGGTAGGAGTCGTCGGGGACGACGAGCGGGCTGTCGGCCCGGCTGCTGTCCCGCTCGTCGCGCCGGGCCATGTCCTGGGCGACGCGGTCGAAGTCGAGCTCGGCCAGCTCCAGGGCACGGCGTCGGGCCCGCTCCTCGGGGGAGGCCGTCAGGTAGACCTTGAGCTGGGCCGCCGGGAACACCACGCTGCCGATGTCCCGACCCTCGACGACACCGCCGCCCCGCTCGAGCGCCCACGCCCGCTGGCGCCGTTTCATCTCCTGGCGAACCTCGGGGAGCGCGGCCACCTCGGTGACCGCACGGGTCACCTCCTGGTTCCGGATGGCCGACGTGGCGTCCTCGCCGTCGACGAACACCCCGCGCGCCCCCACCTCGAGCTCGAGCCGACCGGCGATCTCGGCCACCCGGTCGACGTCGTCCACGTCGACCTGTGCCCGGATCACCGCGTACGCGACCGCCCGGTACATGGCGCCGGTGTCGAGGTACTCGAGTCCGAGTCGGGCGGCGAGCGCCCGGGCGATCGTCGACTTCCCCGAGCCGGCCGGGCCGTCGATGGCCACCACCCGCAGTCCCCTCAACTGGTTCCGCTCGATCTCGTCAGCCACGCCCGTGCATCCTAGGTATCAGGCCACGGCCGGTCGTCACCGACGACCTGCGACCCGTGCGTCAGGCGGTCGAGCACTCCGAAGTACCCGGGGAAGGTCTTGTCGACGCAGTCCGGATCCTCGATCACCACGCCGGGGACGCGGAGTCCCAGCAGGGCGAAGCTCATGGCCATGCGGTGGTCCCCGTAGGTGCGCACGACGCCCCCGCGAGGCCGGCCACCGTGGACGGTGAACCCGTCGGGTCGCTCCTCGGCCTCCACCCCCAAGCGGGTGAGCTCGGTCACGACCGCCGCGATCCGGTCGGTCTCCTTGCCCCGGATGAAGCCGATGCCCCGGACGGTCGTCGTCCCCGACGCGACGGCGGCCACCACCGCGAGCGTCTGGGCGGTGTCCGAGGTGTCGGACAGGTCGACGTCGATCCCCCGGAGCCCGCCCGTCGAGGCCACCTCGGTCCAGTCGGGTCCCTGCTCCACGGAGGCCCCCATCCGGGCCAGCACCTCGGCGAAGGCCGCGTCGCCCTGTCGGGTCCGTGTGCCGATCCCGAGCACCCGGACCCGCCCGCCGGCGAGGAGCGGTGCGGCCATGAGGTAGGTGGCCGCCGTGGCGTCGGGCTCGACCTCCACCTCGGTGGCCCGGTAGCCGGTGGGCGCCACCCGGTAGCCCGAGGCGGGGTCGCCCTCGACCTCGGCGCCGAAGCGGCGCATCACCGACACCGTGAGCTCGACGTACGGGACCGAGACGAGCTCGGAGGTGAGGGTGACCTCCACGCCCTCGGGGGTGCACGGAGCTGCCAGGAGGAGACCGGAGAGGAACTGGCTCGACACGTCCCCTCGCAACGAGACGGCACCACCTCGCAGTGGAGGATCGCCCACGCGCAGGGGGAGTCGGCCGGCAGCACCCAGCTCACGTACCCCGGCGCCCAGCTCCACGAGCGCGTCGATCAGGTCGTCCATCGGTCGAGCCACGAGACCGGGTGCTCCGTCCACCGTGACCTGGGCCGGCCCCAGGGAGGCCACGGGGGTCACGAACCGTGCGGTGGTCCCCGACAACCGGGCGTCGAGCGTCGCGGCGACCGGGTGCGGGCGGCCGGCGACGCCCTCGACCACGAGCCGACCCGTGTCCACGGTGGCGTGGTCCTGCTCCTCGGAGCGGATCACCGCACCCAGTCCCCGGAGGCAGTCGACCATGGCGGCCGTGTCGTCGGCGTGGAGCACGCCGTCGACCACGGACGTCCCCGGCGCCAGCGCGGCGCACACCAGCGCCCGGTTGGTCTCGCTCTTGGAACCGGGCGGACGGACCACCGCGTCGAGGGGTGACGCAGCAGGGATCAGGCCGAGCCGTCTCGGCGGTGCGCTCACAGCACGTGCACCGAGGCGGCACGGCCCGACGCCACCAGGGCGTCGGCGAACTCCTCGGCCCGGTCGCTCGCCACGACCATGATCAAGCGACCACGCCCCTCACCGGCGGCGTGCGCCACCTCGATGTCCTCCACGTTGACCCCGAGGTCGGTGGCCATCGTCGTCACGGCGGCCAGCTCACCCGGTCGGTCGGGCACGGCGACCCGCACCTCGGCGAGCCCCGTCGGCCGCTCGGCACCGGCGGGCAGGTTCCGTCGGGCCCGCTGGGCCGTCGTCAGGCGGCGCTCGAGCCCGGCCCGGTCCCCCTCGGCGACCAGCCCACGGACCTCGCCGAGCGTCGAGAGGAGGTCGTCGAGCACGGCCAGGATCGCCGCGCGGTTGTCCTCGCAGATGTCGAGCCAGATCCCCGGCTCCCCCGCTGCGATGCGGGTCATGTCCCGGAACCCGCCTGCCGCCAGCCGGAGCACGGCGGCGTCGTCGCTGGCCCGGTCGGCGGCGAGCGACATGAGTCCCGCAGCGGTCAGGTGGGGGACGTGCGAGACGAGCGCCACCACACGGTCGTGATCAGCCGGTGACAGGTTCACCACGTCCGCACCGAACGAGCGGACGACGTTGTGGACCAGCGCGAGCGCGGCCGGATCGGTCGTGCCACCCGGTGTGAGCACCCACACGGCACCCTCGAACAGGTCGGCCCGGGCTCCGTCGAGTCCGGTCGCCTCGGATCCGGCCATGGGGTGGCCACCGACGAACCTCGGCGAGTCGACCGCGGCGACGAGGGGCGCCTTCACGCTGCCGACGTCGGTGACCACACCGGTCCCCTGCAGCGCCCGAACGGCGACCTCGGGGACGGACCCGACGGGTACGGCGACGAACGTGATCTCGGCCTCCGGGTCCTCGCCCTCCCGGTCGGCCGCACCGGCGACCACGGCGGCCGCCGCAGCGTCGGGGTCGGTGTCGACGATGCTCACCGTCCAGCCCGCCCGGCGCAGCGCCAGTCCCACGGACCCGCCCACCACGCCGGCGCCGACGACCGCCGCTCGTCGGCGTGCGTCGGGGCTCACTGCGGGAGGTCGTCCCGGAGGTTGCTCGCACCCTCCAGGTAGACGTGACGGACCTCGGCGCGGGTGCGTGAGGAGTTGAAGTGCACCAGCACCCGGATGCAGCGCGCGGTGCCGTCGACCACGTCGAGCTCACGGGCGCACAGCAGCGGGACGTCACCGAGGCCCATCTCCCGGGCCCCGAGGGCCGGGAAGCAGCTGTGGATGTCGTCGGTGGCGGTGAAGATGATCGAGATCAGATCGTCGTGGTCGATCTCGTTGCGGGCGAGCATCTCGCCGAGCAACTCCTGCACACGCTCGACCACGTGCGGACGCTCGTCGACGTCGACCGTCGTCGCACCCCGCAGACCCAGCACCGACTTGGACACGATCGTGGATCCTACGGGCTCAGACGCCCTCGTCCGCAGCCGGTTCGCCGACCGGCCCGTCCCCCGTCGGAACCACCTGCACGGCCTGCTCCAGCTCCCGGAGCTCGGCCAGCTCGAGCGGGCGCCACGCCCCGGGACGGAGGTTCGGGTCCCGGAGCGGCCCGATGCGGGTCCGCACGAGCCGGACCACCGGGTGGCCGACCGCCGCGCACATGCGCCGGACCTGACGGTTGCGACCCTCGTGGATCACGATCCGCAGGACCCCACGGTCCACCAGCGAGACCGAGGCAGGTGCGGTCCGACCGTCCTCGAGTTCGACGCCCTCCCGGAGCGTCCGCAACGCTCCCCGACTCGGCGAGCCCTCCACCTCGACGAGGTACTCCTTGTCGACCCCGAAGCTCGGGTGGGTCAGCCGGTGCGTGAGGGTGCCGTCGTTCGTGAGCAGCAGCAGGCCCTCGGTCTCGAGGTCCAGGCGGCCCACCGGGTGCACACGGGGTTCGGACGGGACGAGTTCCAGCACCGTCGGACGCCCGTGGGTGTCTGCTGCCGTCGTCACCACGCCGGCCGGCTTGTTGAGGAGGTAGTGGACCGTGGTCGGGTCCACCGAGACCGGTACGCCGTCCACCTCGAGCACCGAGCGGACCACGTCGACCCGGTCGCCGAGCACGACCACCCGCCCGTCGACCCGCACCCGACCCTCCTCGACGAGTTCCTCGCAACGGCGCCGACTCCCGAAGCCGGCCCGGGCGAGGACCTTCTGGACCCGCTCCCGATCGGTGTCCGGCGTCGGCTCAGTCACCGACGGGTGGCCCGTCGGCCCCGTCGAGCGAGTCGGGCGAGTCCTCCGAGTCGGCAGAGTCGGCAGAGTCGCCCGACGACGCCGAGTCGTCGTCGAGGACGTCGTCCACGTCGCCAGGCCGCAACCCGAGCTCGAGGGCCTCGACCACCTCGGCACCCGGGATGAAGTCGCCGAGGGACGGGAGCTCACCGAGCCCGTCGATCCCGAGTCGCTCGAGGAACTCCCGGGTGGTCCCGTACATGATCGCGAGACCCGGGCCGTCGTCACGCCCGATCTCGTCGATGTAGCCGCGCTGTTGCAGGGTGCGGACCACGCCGTCCACGTTGACACCCCGGATCGCTGCGATCTGCGCCCGGGAGATCGGCTGCTTGTAGGCCACGATCGCCAGCGTCTCGAGCGCAGCGGCCGACAGCCGGCTGCTCTGGCCGCTCAGGACGAACCGCTCCACCCACGGCGCGCAGTCCGGGTGACTCTGGAACCTCCAGCCGCCGGCGACCCGCACGAGCTGGAACCCACGGTCCTCCGACTCGTAGGACGCCGACAGGTCCACCAGCACCTGCTCGACCGTGTCGGTCGGGAGCTCGATGAGCTGGGCCAGCATCGACGCCTCGGCGGGCGCATCGACCACCATCAGGACGGCCTCGAGGGCCCGCCTGGCCTCCTGCAACCTCGCCGGTGCGGGACCCTCGTCCGGGTCCGGGGCGTCGTCGCTCACGAGTCGGCCGTGTCGGAGCCGACCAGCTCGGCCGGATCGTCCCGCGGGTCCGACTCGTAGTCGTCGACGCCGGCGAGCACGTCGGCGGTGACGTCGCCGACACCGATCCACTCGACCTCGATGTCACCGAAGGTCACGGCCTGGTGGAGGTCGACGAGCCCCTGCTTGAACAACTCCAGCAGGGCGAGGAACCGGACGACCACCTCGAGGCGCTCGACGAGCGCTCCGGTCAGCTCCCGGAACGACTGGCGGCCGGTGCCGGGGAGCTCGGCGCACAGCTCGGCCACGGCGTCCACGACGCTGGCCCGGATCGGGGCCACGTGGAACAGGTCGATCACCGCCTCGGGCTTGGGCGTCACCGCACGGCGGTAGGCGGCGTGGAGGTCCGCAGGCGTGACCCCGGCGAGCAGGTCCGGGGCCAGGTCCAGGTACCGCTCGTCCGGGCCGACGCTCCTCGGCACCGAACGGGCCGCACTGGCCTGTCGGCGGGCGAGGGCCACGGCCGCATCCTTGAACGTCTTGCACTCGAGCAGGCGGGCGAGGAGGAGATCCCGCTCCTCCCACAACGACAGGTCCTCGTCGAGGTCGACCTCGTGGTCGTCGGGGAGCAACCGCCGGGCCTTGAGCTCGACGAGCGTGGCGGCGATCAGGAGGAATTCGGTCGCCACCTCGAGGTCGAGCGACTCCATCCGGGTGAGCTCCTGGAGGTAGGCGTCCACGATCGAGGTGAGCGAGACCTCGTAGATCTCGAGCTGGTCCCGCAGGATCAGGTGCAGGAGGAGATCGAACGGTCCCTCGAAGACCTCGGTCTGCACCTCGTAGGCCACGACCCCACCGTAGCGCCTCGCCGGCGCCAAGTCACACGAATGTCATTTCGATCCGACCGATCGAACCGGTCCCGGCCCCGGGGCCGCCCGCCGGTAGCATCGGGCGCCGTGCCCCGCGTCTTCTCAGGGATCCAGCCCACCGGCGAGCTCCACCTCGGCAACCTGCTCGGAGCGGTCCGCAACTGGGTCGAGGACCAGCACCGTGCCGACAGCTTCTACTGCGTGGTCGACCTGCACGCACTCACCGTGCCCGGCGAGCCGGGGGCCCTCGGCCGCCAGACGCTCGACCTCGCCGCCGCCCTGCTGGCCTGCGGACTCGACCCCGAGGTGTGCACGCTCTTCGTCCAGAGCCACGTCCCCGAGCACACCTCGCTCGGCTGGATCATGCAGTGCACCACGTCGTTCGGCGAGCTGCGGCGGATGACCCAGTTCAAGGACAAGTCGCAGGGACAGGAGTCGGTGTCCGCCGGGCTGTTCAGCTACCCGGCCCTGCAGGCGGCCGACATCCTGCTGTACGACACCGACCAGGTGCCCGTGGGCGAGGACCAGCGACAGCACATCGAGCTCACCCGGGACGTGGCCGAGCGGTTCAACGCCCGCTACGGCGACACCTTCGTGGTTCCCGCAGCGACCATCCCCCGGGCCGGAGCCCGGGTGATGGACCTCCAGCAGCCCGAGCGGAAGATGTCCAAGTCCACCTCCGGGGACGCCGGCATCGTCCGTCTCGACGACGACCCAGCCGTCGTGGTGAAGAAGTTCAAGCGGGCGGTCACCGACTCCCTCGGCGAGGTCCGGCTCGACGTCGACCACCAGCCGGGCGTCACCAACCTCCTGTCGATCCTGGCGGCATCGACCGGACGGTCGCCCGAGGAGGTCGCCGGGGCCTACGACCAGTACGGACCGCTCAAGGCCGACACGGGCGAGGCGGTGGTCGAGCTGCTGCGACCGATCCAGGAGCGACTCGGCGAACTCAGGTCCGACCCGGGTGCCGTCGCCGAGGCGCTCCGACGGGGAGCCGACAAGGCGGGCGGCGTGGCCGCCGAGGTGCTCGAGCGAGCCGAGCGCAGCATCGGGCTGCTCCCCCGGCGCTGACTCAGTCCCGGTCGTCGGCACCGGCGAGCACCTCGCCGGCAGCGTCGGGCACCGTCCAGCGACCCGGCGGCAGGTGGTGCTCCCGGGCCCAGGCCACGACACGCTCGTCGCTCCCCGCCGATCGGAGGAGCGTCGCGCCCAGCTCGGGGTAGGACGCGTAGCGCGCCGAGGCCCCGACCCAGCCCGCGCGCTCGGTCCGACCCGTCGCCCACCGGTCACCCCCGATCCACAGCACCACCGTCACGACGGCCCGACCCACCACGGGCAGCGGGGCCACGGACTTGCCGACGTCGTGGAGCAGCGCGGCCGGCAGCATCCAGTCACGCTCGTCGAGCAACCCGGACCCGGGGTCGATCGTCGCCGTGTCCACCGATCGGGCGACCCGGAGCACGTGCGCCTGGTCGGCCGGCGCCATCGCCGCCAGCAGCTCGGCCTCCCGGTCGGAGAGGAGGGTTCCGGCCCAGTCGAGGTCCTCCGGGGAGGGACCGACCGGCCGGAGCGCTCCGACGAACCGCCGGACCCGGTGCCTCGCCTGGAGTCTCACGTGGTCACCCGCACCGGACCAGCTCACCACACCGGTCCCGGTCGTTCGGCACCACCATCACCGACGGAGCTCGGCCCCGGCCCGGGGGTGCGCGGCCCGGTAGGCGCCGACCAGTCGTTCGTTCGCCACCTTCGTGTAGAGCTGCGTGGTGCTGATCGAGGCGTGGCCGAGCAGCTCCTGCACGAGACGCAGGTCGGCACCCCCGTCGAGCAGGTGCGTGGCGCACGAGTGGCGCAGCACGTGCGGACTCAGGCTCGTCGGGTCGAGTCCCGCCTCGACGCCCCGCCGGCGGATCACCTCCCACACCGCCTGTCGGGAGATCCGACCCCCTCGGCGCCCGAGGAACACCGCCCCCGTCGGTGCGCGGGTGACTCCGACGTGACCGAGCAGGACCGGCCGTCCCTCGTCGAGGTAGCGAGCGAGCGCGCTCCACACCTCGACGATCACCGGCACGATCCGCTCGCGACGACGCTTGCCGAGCACCCGGACGACACCGGCCTCGACGTCGAGGTCGCCGAGGTCGACCCCGCACGCCTCCGAGACCCGGATCCCGGTGCCGTAGAGCAGCTCGAGCAGCGCCGAGTCGCGCAGTCGGACCGCCGCCTCCACCGGGTGGGGACCGTCGTGCTCGCCTCCGTCCCGCACGGTGTCGAGCAGCACCAGGACGTCGTCCACCGCCAGCGCCCTCGGGAGGGCGTCCGGACGACGCTGGGCCTCGACGTGCGCGGTCGGGTCGTCGGACACCACGCCCTCGACCACCAGGTGCCGGTACAGGCCCCGCACGGTCGAGAGGATCCGGGCCCGACTCGACGGTGCCAGTTCCTCCGCGGCGAGCGCGGCCGAGAACGACAGGACGTCGTCCTCCGTGGCGGCTCGGACCGTGTGCCCGAGAGCGTCGAGGTGCGCCACCCAGCGGCGCAGGTCCCGCCGGTAGGCGCTGAGCGTCAGCGGTGCCCGTCCCCGTTCGACCGCCAGGTACGTGAGGAAGGACTCGGCCTCGACGGGGAGGTCGTCGACGCCTCCCCGGACCGGGGTCACGATCCCGCGGCGTCCGTCCGCCGGCGCGCCGTCGCCCACAGCCCGAGCACGGTCTTGGCGTCGGTGATCGTCCCGTCGTCCACCATCGCCAGCGCCTCCTCGAGCGGGACCGAGAACACCTCGAGGTGCTGCTCCTCCACGCCGTCGCGGGCGTCGGAGACGGTCTCGAGGCCGGTCGCCAGGAAGACGTGGCACTCCTCGTCGCAGAAGCCGACCGAGTTGTGGAACGACACCAACCGATCGAGCCGAGCAGCCGCCAGACCGACCTCCTCGGCGAGCTCCCGGGCAGCGGTCACCTCGAGCGGCTCCCCCGCCACGTCGCGCTTGCCGGCCGGGATCTCGACGCAGTGTGCGTCGAGGGGTGCCCGGTACTGCCGCACCAGCGTGACTCGACCCTCGGCATCGAGCGCCACCACGGCCACCGCGCCGGGGTGTCGCACCACCTGACGTTCGAACCGGGTGCCGTCGGGCGCCTCGAAGTCGCCGGAGACGACCGAGACCACGGGTCCCTGCAGGACCGTGCGCTCGCCCAGGGCCCGGAACCCACCGGTTCCGGCCGGGCCGCTCACGCGCGACGTGCCGCCGGCTCGTCGGAGGTGGTGGCGCCGGACAGGTCGAGCAGCTGCGGGTGCCTGCCCTCGGCCCGGTGCCGCGCCGCCGCGACGAACGCGTCGAACAGCGGCGCCGGGCGGGTCGGCCGGCTCTTGAACTCCGGGTGGGCCTGCGTGCCGACCCAGAACGGGTGGTCGGCCAGCTCCACGAACTCGACCAGCCGGCCGTCGGGCGAGGTACCGGAGCAGACGAATCCGGAGCCGTCGAACCTGATCCGGTAGGCCGGGTTGAACTCGTAGCGGTGGCGGTGACGTTCGGAGACGACCGTGGTGCCGTAGGCCTCGGACACGATCGACCCCTCGGCGAGCTGGGCGATGTACGCGCCCAGCCGCATCGTGCCGCCGAGGTCCGTCACGTCCCGCTGGGTGTCCATCAGGTCGATCACGGGGTGCGGGGTCTGGGGGTCGAACTCGGTGGAGTTCGCTCCCTCGAGGCCGAGCACGTTGCGGGCGTACTCGATCGTCATGACCTGCATGCCCAGGCAGAGACCGAGACACGGGAGCTGCGAGGTGCGGGCGTGCGCGACGGCCGCGACCTTGCCCTCGACCCCCCGCTCGCCGAAGCCCCCCGGGATCACGATGCCGTCGAGGTCACGAAGCCGGGCGGCCACCTCGGTGTCGACGAGCGACTCTGCCTCGATCCAGTCGAGCTCCACCGCGGCACCGTGGGCGAACCCGGCGTGACGGAGCGCCTCCACCACCGAGAGGTACGCATCGGGCAGCGCCACGTACTTGCCGATGATGCCGATCCGAACGGGGAAGTCGGCCGTCCGGACCCGGTCGACCAGGGCGTTCCAGTCGGTGAGGTCCGGCGGGCCGAATCCCGGCAGCGTGTCGAGGCGCAGGATGTCGCACACCACGGCGTCGAGCCCCTCCCGGTGCAGCACCAGCGGGATGTCGTAGAGGCTGTCGGCGTCGGCAGCGTTCACGACCGCCTCGGCGGGCACGTCGCACAACCGGCTGATCTTGCGCTTGAGCTCGCCGCTGATCGCCCCCTCGGACCGGCAGACGATCGCGTCGGGCTGGATGCCCCGGGATCGCAGCTCCGTCACCGAGTGCTGGGTCGGCTTGGTCTTCTGCTCACCGGACGGGCCGATGAACGGCACGAGCGTCACGTGGACGTAGCAGACGTTGTCGCGGCCCACGTCGAGCCGCAGCTGACGGATGGCCTCGAGGAACGGGAGGATCTCGATGTCGCCGACGGTGCCGCCGATCTCGGTGATCACCACGTCGACGCCCTCGACGGCCAGACGGGACACCCGGCGCTTGATCTCGTCGGTGATGTGGGGGATCACCTGCACCGTCCGACCCAGGTACTCGCCCCGCCGCTCCGCCGCCAGGACCGACTGGTAGATCGAGCCGGTCGTCGCGTTCGAGTCACGGGTGAGCGCCTCGTCGGTGAACCGCTCGTAGTGCCCGAGGTCCAGGTCCGTCTCGCCACCGTCCTCGGTGACGAACACCTCGCCGTGCTCGAAGGGGTTCATCGTCCCGGGGTCGACGTTGATGTACGGGTCGAGCTTCTGCATGGTGACCCGGAGGCCCCGCGCCTTGAGCAGACGACCGAGCGACGAGGCCGTCAGGCCCTTGCCCAGGCTCGATGCCACACCGCCGGTGACGAAGATGTGCTTGGTCACTCACGCTCCCCAGTCAGCTCCGTCGACCCTAGCGCGCGTGGTCCTCCGGGCCGAGCACCCTCGGACCCCTCCGGCGGGTCAGTCCGTCGCCTCGTCGGTGCGTCCGAGCCGATCCAGGAACCGGAGCGGAGCGACCGCGTCGATCACCCGCGAGTAGGAGACGAACTCGCTGCCCAGGTTGAACGCGAGGAGCGCCGCGAGCAGGACCCACCGGCCACCGGGCGAGGGGAACGAGGCCAGTGCCGCCAGACCGAGGAGCGCACCGACCGCGTTGGAGCCGGTGTCCCCGAGCATCGCCCGCTCACGCAGCTCGGCCGGCAGCAGCGCTGCGGCGGCTCCCACGCCCAGGGCCGGTCCGGTCAGCGACGGCGACCTCGACCACAGCGCCAGGCCTGCGAAGACGAGCAGCGCCACCTTGGTGGAGCGACCCGGCCGGCGGTCGAGCAGGTTGACGGCGTTGGCGGCGAGCGCCACGACCGCGGCGTCGCGGAGCATGCCCACCACCCCGCCGTCGCTGAGCGACAGGGCCGCGGAGGTCAGCAGCGCCACTGCCGCACCACCGAGGAGCTTGAGCATCCCCGTGGTGATGCGACCGTCGGCCAGGGTCCGGAGGTGGTGGCGGAAGCCGCCCGACTCGCCCACCCCGGCCACGTCGTCCACGAGGCCGAACAGGGCGAAGCCGAGCGCGGCGGTGACCGACGGCCCGACCAGCTGGTCCCACCCGGGTTGCCACGACGCGGCCATCTGCAGGAACCGGAGGAGCGCCGCCAGGACCACCAGCGTGAGCGGGACCACGACGCCGGCAGCGGTCGTGAGCTCCACCCCCCGGTGGTTCGTCCGCCGGAGGGCCGGCACGTCGAGCGACGGCTCGAGGACGACCCAGAGGAGCCCTCCGACGACGAGCCCGGCGAGGAGGCCGAGCGCCGTGGCCGTCACCCGACCACCACCGGCGTGGTGCGGTCACCAGCGGTCGACGCCGCCACACCCGGCCGGACCGGCGCCACGGACACGGCGGCCACGACGGGGACGGCGACGGCCACGACGCACGCCGCCACCGCCACCCCCGAGTCGTTGACCAGCCAGCCCACCGCTCCCGCAGCAGCCGCCGACGCCCCGAAGGGGGCCAGCTCGGGGTGACGTTCGACGACCGCCCACGGACGACCGCCCGGACGCCAGGCGAGCAGGAGGAGCGCCAGCAGCAGGACGGGCACGAACAACGTCCAGGGCGTGGACGTGAACACGTCGGTGGCCGCCGCCCACCGCCTCGACAGCACCCGGGGCGCGTCACCTGCGACGACGCTGTCGACGAACCGACCGAGGTGGGTGCGCTGTTCGGGCGGTCGCGACCGGTCCCACCAGCCGAGCACGCCGAGCAGCGCCGAGGCGACCAGTCCGGCGCCGAGGAACACCAGCAGCAACCGCCACGGCGTCGCGTCCGGGCGCACCAGGAGCGCGAGCGCCACGGCGACGCCGACCAGCACGGCGACGGTGCCGCCGACGTCGGATCCGAACCTCGGCCACGCCGTCACGGCGGCGACGACGACACCGAGTGCTGCGCCACCGGCGAGCAGCCGGCGGGGCGGAACCCCGCGCCGGAGTCCGAGCGACCACCCGAGGGTCAGGACGGCCAGCGTCGCCGCCACGAGGTAGGCCGACGCCTGGTTGCCCAGCCCGCTGTAGCGACCGCCGACCGTGGCCGAGTACCCGAGCGGCGTGTCGAGCTGGAGTCGCCCGCCCGTCACGGCATCGAGCAGCAGGACCGCCACGGTCAGGCCCGTGGGCACGAGCGTGGCGGACGGCGGCACCGTACGCTCCGTGAGCGCCACCGACACCGCTCCCACGACCGACGCCCCGACGAGCACCACCACCGTGATCGCGGTCGGACCGGCAGCTGCGCCGGGCCACCAGCCGGTCAGGAACGCCGCCACCGGCACCGCACAGGTCGTGCACGCGAGCCACCGGTGGGTGGCCGACGCATCACGGCCGATGCGCAGCAGCACCACCGCCACGAGCCCGCTGAGGATCGCCAGCAGGACCAGGGCGACCGCCACGGGGCCCACCGCCCGGTCCCGGGCCTCCGCACGCTCCGATGCCCGGTCGAGCGCCGCGAGTCGTGCACCGACCGGCGTCCCCTCGACGGACGAGACCGGCGTGTCCCCGACGGTGTCCGGCACGGGGACGCCGAGCGTGCCCAGCAACGTGGCGGCGACGTCCTCCAGCGCCACGTACCCGGCTCGCCTGGTCGTGGCCGACTGCGCCCACCCGGGCACCACGCCCGGGCCGCGGAGGGCGAACACGCCGAGCTGGCGAACCTCGCCCGGAGTCGTGGGTGAGACCAGGAGCACCGTGTCCGACGGAGTCGCCAGCTCGACGAGCCGGCCCACGAGCCGATCGGTGCGCTCCGTCGCCGACGCCACCGCCGTCACGTCGGACCCGGCCTCGACGGCACGGCGTACGTCCGACAGCTCGACGACCACGAGGTCCGCCGACTCGAGGGCGTCCCCGGTCGCCGCCACCACGGCGTCCTCGTCGAGCCGGGAACCACCCGGAGCGAGGGGTTCCGCGACCACCAGTCCGTCGACCCGACCGACGGGGGTGGTGCCGGACCCGTCCGCCGTGGCGAGCGCCACGGCGCGCTGCTCCGTGGTGCCCGGTGGGCCGGCGTCACCGACCACCGCCGGTCGGCGATCGGACGCCGCGAGTGCCGTTCCGAGCGCTCCCGCAGTCGCGCCGTAGCGACCCCGTGCGTTCAGTTCGGCCTGGGCGGCGAAGTCGGTCGACGTCACGGACCCGTCGGCCTCCTGTCGGGCGGAACCCGCCACCTCCGGATCTGCCGCAGTCGCTCGTCGTCCCGCACCCAACGTGAGGTAGGCCGACACGTCGGTGTCGACCGGATCGGCAGTCCGGACGGCCAGCGACGCGACGGCCGACTGCTCGGCCACCGACCGGACGGATCCGTCGGGGATGGCCAGGAACGAGGACCACGTCGTGTCGGGAAGCGTCAGCACGAGCACGCGGGGGCGTCCTGGCGATGCGGTCTCCCCTGCCGTGGCACCCGATGCCGGGGCCACGAGGAGCACGACCCCGGCGAGCGCGAGCAGCCCGATCCGCCTCACGCCAGCTCCCGGTAGATCTCGGCCAGCCGCTCCACGAGCGGCTCCGGACGGAGGGATCGCGGCCACTCCGGCCGCGACCGTCGTCCGGCCGGTCTGCTCGCCCGCACGCCGACCCGCAGCTGCTCGAGCACCGCAGCGGCGACCGCAGCGTCGTCGCCCACCGGGACGATCGCGCCGAGACCGGGCTCACCGAGCAGCGCACGTGCCGCACCCACGTCGGTGCTCACCGCCGGGGTCCCGAGGACGACCGACTCGACGAGCACCAGGGGCACGGCCTCCCACCGCGACGTCACGAGGGTCAGGTCGGCGGCGGCGATCACGTCCGTCGCTGGTGACCGGGCGCCTGCGAGGAGCACACCGTCGAGCGAGCCCAGCGTCCGCTCCACGACGGCGCGTTCCGGACCGTCTCCGACCACCACGAGCCGACACTCGGACGACGACCGACGGATCGTCGGCCAGGCTCGCGCGAGGACGTCGAGCCCCTTCTGACGGTGGAGCCGAGCGACCACGACGACGAGTGGTGCCGCTGCCGGCACGCCGAGCTCCGACCGGACGTCGGCGGCGGACCTGGTCGGCGTCGCGACGTCGACCACGGGGAGGACCACCTCGGCCCGGACGCGCAACGCCGCGGGGAGGGCGTCGAGCACTGCGGCCGACGGGGCGACGAGCCGGTCGGCGCGCGCCAGCACGCTCGCGGCGACCCGTTCAGCGAGACGTCGAGGACGTCCGTCGGCGGCCGGGAGGGGGAGGTTGTGCACCGTGACCACGAGCGGCCGGGAGCCCCGTGCGCGGTCGGCCACCCAGGCCGCCTTGAGTCCGTGGGCGTGCACGACCCGCGCCTCGCCCAGGTCGCCGCGCAGCACCCGGACGGCTGCCGCCCAGCCGGTCGAGCGGATCCGGGCCGGGATCGGCACCCGCACCACCGCACCTCCGTCGAGCAGGTCGCCGTCGGGGCCGAACACCACCGAGCGGACGTCGAGGGACTCGAGACGGGGCACGAGACTGCGCACGTGCGAGCGGATCCCACCGACCGCCTGCGGCACGACCTGGGCGACGTCGAGCACGGGTTCGCTCACGGGGTGACGGTCCGGAGTCGCACGTTCCGGCGGAGCAGGAACCACAGCACGACCGCTCCCACGGTCCACGCGAGCGCGTGCGCCACGCCGAGCGCGCCCACTCGGACCTCGTCCGAGGCCCAGGCCGCTGCGGCGACCATGGCGCCGACCGCCAGTGCGGCGACGGCCACGGCCACCAGGGTCGGGTTCCGGGTGTCGCCGACGGCGTAGCTCGCCCGGGTCAGCAGGAGCGCAGCGGCGAAGCCGGGCAGGCCGACGGCGAACCCGGCGACCGCCACGGCGACCTGGTCGGTCGCGACCGCAGCGTTGCCGAAGGCCACCACGTGGGCGAGGGGTACCCGGGCCAGGATCAGGACGGTGGCCGCACCCACGGACGCGGCCACCACGATCCGGCCCGACCGTCGGACCTCAGCCCGGTACTGCGACCACTCACCACGGTCAGCGTCCCGTGCGAGCTTCGGGAACGCCGTGGTGACGACCGGTACCACGACGAGCGACACGGGCAGGAGGAACAGCACGTAGGCGAGCTGCTGGACCACCACCCCGCCCTCCACGCTGTTGGCGAGGACCAGGATCGCCACGAGGACCGCCTGACCCGCCGCCAGGTACCCGCCGGCCCACGCGCCCTGGCGCACCACCCGCCGCACCGCAGGGTGGTCGGGCCGCCAACTGAGTCGGAGGTCGACCCCGACGCGCCGGGCCCCGACGTACGGGAGGAGGCAGAACGCCACCACACCGACCGTGGTGCCGAGACCGAGGAGGAGCACCTGCCCGGTCGTCAGCTCCATCGTCGGTGCGCTCCCGTCCAGCGACCGGCCGAAGGCGAGGTAGACGCCGATCACGACCACGTTGTTGACGAACGGCGCGAAGGCCGGCAGCGAGAACCTCCCCCGGGCGTGCAGCGTGGCCGTCGACACGAGGTTCAGCCCGTAGAACACCACCTGCGGCAGGAAGCACCACAGCAACACCGTGGCCAGCCGGACCTGCTGGTCACGCACGGTCGGGTCCTCGACGGCGACGAACAGGGCGCGGGCGACCAACGGCGCGCACAGCATCCCCACCACGGCGAGCGCCGCCATCAGCGCGGTGGTGGCTCCGAGCACGGCGGAGGCGGCCTCGTCGGACTCCCGTGGGTCGGTCCGGGCGACGAGGACGGGTACGAGCACGGCCTGCAGGGCTCCGGCGGCCACGAGCTCGAACAGGAGGTTCGGGATGGAGTTCGCCGTCTGGTACGTGTTCCCGAGGAACGTCGCGCCGAGGACCGCCGCCACCACGACGACCCTGACGAACCCGCTGCCACGGCTGACCAGGGTGACCGCAGCCATGCGGGCGGCCGCCCGGTTGCGATCCGACGCACCGGCGAGCGGGTCGCCCACCACGTCGAGCGAGACCTCGCCGGCCTCGCCGATCGTGCTCACCCCGACGGAGTGGTCGGGAACGGCCCGACGACCCCCGGGCCGGTGCCGTAGGCACCGACGTTCCCCGACCGACGCTGCTCGGCCACGGCGTACACCGCCGCGATCCGTCCGAACGACTCCCCCACGTCGTCCACGGTCGACAGCCGTTCCGAGCTCGGCGGCGACCGGAGCTCCGACAGCGGGTCCGTCGGGGCAGCGCCGGCGACGGTCGACGTGGTGGCGATCCCACCCTCGGGACGCGGCGGACCGGCCACACCCACCGTGAGGGTGCCCGGGGCCGCTGCCGACAGCTCCTCGGCGAGGGGGACCATCACGGACTCCGAGGACACGTCGTCGGTCGGAGTCAGGAGCTCGAGGAACCGTGTCCCCGTGCCGCCTCCGAACGACGCCAGGGCGATCCCCGACGGGGACTCGACCGACACCACGCCCAGCTGGTCGAGACGCTCGAGCAGGGCGACCGCGGCGGCGGCATCGGCGGGCAGGTCGGTTCCCGAGCCCGACACCGGGAGGGGCGCAGGTGTCTCCGGGTCCGTAGTCGTCGGTGCGGGACCCGACAGCCGGGCCAGCGCCGCGGCGAGCGTGGCCACCACGGCGTCACGGACGCCCTCGGCGGAGACGTCGGCGTCCGTGAGGCCGATCGCCGCCGCGATCCGCTCGGCGGCGATCTCATCCGGAACCGCCGCAGCCGGCAGCACCCGGACGATCGCCGGGTCGACGACGCCCGCAGCGGCGAGGGACGTCCGGACCTGGTTCAGCAGTTCGGCGGGGACACCGTCGCTGACCAACAGGGTCACCGGCTGGCCCTCGAGGCTCCCGTCGAGCGCGACGCTCCCGTCACCGGCGAGCGCAGCCGCCTGCCGGTCGGACACGGCCAGCTCCTCCCGGGTCAGGTCCAGCTCCACGCCACGATCCCGGTACGCCGAGTCGAGGTCCTCCACACGGCCCTGGAGCGACTCGACCGTGGCCCGGTCGACGAAGGACGCTCCGGCGGCGACGCCGATGCCGAGCGCGAGGAACACGGCGACGAGGCTGATCAGGTGGAACCGGAAGTTGATCACGTCGCCCACCCGGTCGTCGCACCGGTGAGCAGGACCCAGTTCGCCCGGATCAGCAGCCGGATCGGTTCGCTGATCGCGATCACGACGGCCATGGCGAAGAGCGCCGCGAGCACCAGGACCAGCAGGTCGCGCTTGCGGATCCGGCCCTGGTAGAGCCGGCTCACCCCCTTGGCGTCCACGAGCACCGGACCGACCTTCATCCTCGTCAGCATGGTCGACGCCATGCCCGCCCGCCCCTTGTCGAGGAAGTCGACCATCGACGAGTGGGTCCCCACGGCCACGATCAGCTCGGCGCCCAGCCCGTACGCCAGCAGCATCCCGATGTCCTCGCTGGTGCCCGACGCCGTGAAGACGTCGTACGGGAGGCCGAGCCGGTCCAGTCGGACGGCCGCCGGCACCCTGCCGTCGCGGTAGCCGTGGACGACCAGACGCGCCCCGCAGCGCAGCGCCTCGTCGGAGACGGAGTCCATGTCCCCCACGATCACGTCGGGTCGCATCCCCAGCTCGAGCAGCGCGTCAGCGCCGCCGTCGACGGCGAGGAGGACCGGACGGACCTCGCGCACGTAGCCGCTCTGGCGCAGGAGGCCCAGGTCGTCCCGGTAGTCGTTGCCGCGCACGACGAGCAGCACCTGGCGCTGGTGCCAGTCGAGGCCCAGGTCCGGGACTGCGATGTCGTCGTCGAGGATGTCCCGGTTGTCGTCGATGAACTCGACGGTGTTCTCCACGAAGTCGTTGAGGGCGTCGCCCATGCTCGACCGGCTGCGCAGGTGGACGTCCCGGACCGCCGCGGTGCTCAACCGTGTCCCGGTGAGGAGCACCTCGTCGGGCGAGTCGGCCCGGGCGACGTGGTCGCCGGTGATGCGCAGGACGTCACCGTCGTCGACCCGCTCGAGGAGGTCGGGGCCGACGTCGTCGATGAGCGGGATCCCGGCGCTCAACAGCACCAGCGGACCCTCGTTCGGGTACCGCCCGGTCGAGGACACGGCGGCGTTGAGCACCGCCGCCGGAGCGCACCGGACCAGGGCCTCGGCCGCGAGGCGGTCGATGTCCTCGTGGTCGATCACCGCGATCTCCCCGGGCGCGAGTTCGAGCACGAGCTCCTTGGTGCGTCGCCCGACGCGGGCGACGCCGGTGACGCCCGGCCCCGAGGGCTCGGTCACCGTGTCGATGCGACGTCGACGGAAGATCCCGGTCACCGACCGACACCCTCTCGGGAGGCGAGCAGCTCCTCGGCGTGCTGCCGTGCCACCTCCGAGTCCGGACTCCCCGAGAGCATGCGGGACAGCTCGACCACCCGGCCCGCCCGGTCGAGCGGCCGCAGGCCCGTGGTCGTGGACGAGCCGTCCGTGGTCTTCTCCACGAGCACCTGGGCGTCGGCGACGGAGGCGATCTGGGCCAGGTGCGTCACGAGCAGGACCTGGTGTTCGTCCGCCACCTCGCTGAGCGCCGCTGCGACGGCGTTGGCCGCCTCGCCGCCGATCCCGGCGTCGACCTCGTCGAACACCATCGTCGCCGGGCCGCCGGAGCCGACCAGACGGAGGGCCAGCATGACCCGGCTCAGCTCGCCGCCCGAGGCCACGCGGGCCAGCGGCGCGGGAGGGGCGCCGGGATTGGCGGCGAGCAGGACCTCCACCCGCCCCCCGGCACCGGGGAGGGCCGGGTCGTCGTCGACCTGCACCCGGACCCGGCACGACGGCAGGGCGAGTCGCTGCAGCGTCGCCTCCACCGCTGCCGCCAGACGAGGAGCCGCCTCCCTGCGGGCGTCACCGACGATCCCGGCCTCGTCGGCCAGCCGCGCCCGGGCGAGTCGGAGCTCCTCGTCGAGGGCCTCGGCGCGACCGAGCAGTCCCTCGAGGTCACCGAGTCGACCCCTGAGCTCCTCGGCGAACTCCACCAGCTCGTCGGTGCTGCCGACGCCGTGTCGGCGACGGAGGTCGGCGAGGAGCTGACGGCGCTCACGGACTGCGGCGAGCCGGGCGTCGTCCACCTCGATCGACTCGGCGACCCTCCGGAGGTCGCTCGTCACCTCGGTCAACTCCACGGCCAGTGTGTCGAGCCGAGCGGTCAGGTCGGCGTAGGGCGAGCGGCCGGCGACCGAAGCGACGACCTGTGCCAGCCGGTCGGCGACCCCTGCGTCGTCGACGAGCGCGGCGATCGCGGCGTCACCGGCCGCCCGGTGCTCGACGGCACCGTCGAGCAGGTCCTCCTCGAGCTCCAGCCGCTCGTCCTCGCCCGCCTCGGGGGACGCACCGTCGAGCTCGGCCACCTGGTGGCGGAGCAGCTCCAGTTCACGCTGGCGGGCGTCCGGGTCGCCGCCGAGGGACTCGAGATCGGCCTCGAGTCGACGGACCTCGGCGCGGCACTCCTCGAGGACGGTCGTGTCGACTCCCCCGAAGCGGTCGAGCGCCGCCCGCTGGGCTCCCGTCGAGAGCAACCCCTGCTGGGAGTGCTGGCCGTGGATCTCGACGAGGCCCTCGGTCAGCTCGGCGAGCCGACCGACGGGAACGAGGGCGTCGTCGACGTACGCACGGGACCTCCCGTCCACGGGCACGACGCGTCGGACCACGAACTCGGTCTCGGGCTCCCCCGGCGCCGAGGGCGGCGCCACGAACAGGGCCTCGACCACCGACTCGGCGGCGCCGGGCCGGACCCGCTGTGGATCAGCGCGGGAGCCGCACACCAGCTGGAGCGCCTCGACGACCATGGTCTTCCCGGCACCGGTCTCCCCGGTCAGCGCCGTGGCGCCGGGGGCCAGGGTGATCCGGGCGGACTCGATCACGCCGAGGTCCCGGACTGCGAGCTCGACCAACATGGTGCCCGAAGCGTAGAGGACTCCCCCGTCACGGCCGGGGCCCCCGTCCACGACCGCCTCGATCAGCGGTCCTCCAGCGCCAGCTTGGAGCGCAGGACGCTGTGGAAGTTGCGGCTGGCGAAGGTGACGAGCCGGGTGGGTCGGGGCGAGCCCGAGCACCGCACCCCCGCACCGGGTTCCAGCTCGCCCACGGCCCGGCCGTCGATGCTGACCTGCGCCGGTCGATCGTCGGCGACCACGGCGCTCACCACGCAGTCCGCCCCGAGCACCATCGAGCGGTCGAAGAGCATGTGCGCCGCCACGGGCGTCGTCACGATCGCCCGGAGCTCCGGGTCGAGGATCGGCCCGCGGCTCGAGAACGAGTAGGCCGTCGAACCGGTCGGCGTGGCCAGGATCAGGCCGTCCGCCACGTAGGACGTGAAGGGTTCACCGTCGAGGCTCACGTCGAGGCGCACCGTCTGCCCGGTCCCGGCCTTCTCCACCACGACCTCGTTCAACGCCGTGGGGAGCCCGTCGAGCCCGCTGGCCTCGACCCACAACCGCATGCGCTCCTCGATCGAGTACGACCCGGCGAGGAAACGCTTGAGGGCGACGATCGCACCGCCCGGCTCCACGACCGTCAGGTAGCCGAGGTCGCCGAGGTTGACGCCGAGCACCGGGACGTCGTCGACGGCTGCGAGCGAGGCAGCCCGGAGCATCGTGCCGTCACCGCCGAGACTGACGACCAGGTCGGCACCACGGGTCAGCTCGTCGGGACCGACCGCCAGGTCGGCCCGGCCGACGGCGGTGGCGCTGGGCTCGGTGAGGCGCACCTCGTGGCCGCGGTCGCTCAGCCAGTCCGCGACGGACCGGGCCACCTCGTCGGCCCCCTCGGGGCGGAGGAAGAGGGCGAAGGTGCTCACGGCTCCGTGCCCCCCGACCACCGCTCGCTCGCGGCGGCCACCGACCGGGCGATCAGGTCGCCGACGACCGCCGACGCGTCCCTCGGCCGTCCCCCGAACGAGGCGACCACCAGGAACTCGACGTTGCCCGCGGCGCCGCGGATGGGTGCGTCCACGACGTCCATGATGCTCCCTCCGAGGCCCTCCACCGCAGCCGAGATGTCCGAGAGGACCTCCGCCCACACCGCCGGGTCCCGCACCACGCCGGCCCCCCGGTCCACGACGGCTCGTCCGGCCTCGAACTGCGGCTTGACCAGCAGGACCATCCAGCCCCCGGAGCGGAGCTGGGCCCGCAGCGCCGGCAGGACCGTCCGGAGCGAGATGAACGAGAGGTCCCCCACCACCCCGTCGACGAGTCCGTCCGGGGTGGGGCACCACGCCGGGGGGAGGTCCCGCACGTTCGTGCGCTCACGGACGACCACCCGGGGGTCGCCACGCAGTCGTTCGTGGAGCTGTCCGTGCCCGACGTCGACGGCGACGACACGACCCACACCGCCTTGCAGGAGGCAGTCGGTGAACCCTCCGGTCGAGGCGCCCGCGTCCAGGACGTCGGCACCCGCGAGCGGGAGGCTCACCCGCTCCAGCGCGGCCCGGAGCTTGAGCCCACCGCGGGAGACGAAGGGTGGGACCTCGGCCACGACCACCGGCTCGCCCGGGTCCACCAGACGCGCCGCCTTGGTCGCCGCAGCGCCCGAGACCGTCACCACCCCTGCGTCGACGAGCGCCTGCGCCGCGGAGCGGGACGGGGCCAGGCCCCGCCGCACGAGCTCGAGATCGAGGCGTCGACGCACGGACGGAGCCTAACGACGTGACTCCGACACCCGCCCGGCCGGAGGTCAGCTCCCCCGGGGCAGCCAGTCGTCGAGCGCGGCGACGGCCGTGGCGAGGTCCGGCGCCACGCACGCCGTCGGCACGTCGACCGGGAGGTCGTCCGGACGGGTGACGCCGCTCAGGACCAGCACGAACGGCCACCCCAGCGCCGCAGCGAGGCGGCCGTCGGTGTCGGGCCGGTCCCCCACGACGACCCCTCCCCCCGGCAACCGTTCCCGCAACAGGTCGGCCATCGGCCGGTGCGGCTTGCCGGCGACGACCGGATCCACCCCGGCCGCGGTGCGCACGGCGGCGACGATGGCGCCGCACCCCGGGTGCAGGCCGTCGTCGGCGGGGAAGGTCGCGTCGTCGTTCGACGCGAGGAACACGGCCCCGTCCCGGACCGCCCGGGCGGCGTGGTCGATCCGTGCGTAGTCGACCTCCCGCGCCAGCCCGACCACCACGGCGTCGACGCCGACCGAGCCCGGTCCGTCCGATGCGTCGACCACCTCCGCAGCCACCTCGGCGAGCACCTCCCGCAGCCCGATGCCTCCGAGGCAGAGCACCCGCCACGAGGGGTCCACGAGACGCGCGACGGCGTCGGCCGAGGTGACCACCTCCACACCGGGCGCCAGGCCGTGGTCGACCAGGGTCGCGGCCTTGTCCACGCCCCGTTCCGAGGAGTTGTTGGTGCAGAACACCACTCGCTCGCCCAGGGCGACGCGGTCGGCCAGGGCGTCGGCCGACCCCGGCACCGGCTGGTGACCCAGCCAGACCACCCCGTCGAGGTCCACCACCCAGTCCGGCACCCACCCATGGTCGCACAGGCTCGTGGCGGGGCACTCCGCCGGAGCGGGGCGGAGCGCACGGCCGGCGGCCCCGGTCGTGCGGTCGGACGGCGCCGTGTGCGACCATGATCCGTCCACACGAACGAGGAGCGAGATCCCCGATGAGCGGAGCACAACTCGACAAGGTCCGGACCGGCCAGGGCTTCATCGCCGCGCTCGACCAGAGCGGCGGCAGCACCCCGAAGGCCCTGCGCCTCTACGGCGTGGAGGAGTCGGCGTACTCCTCCGAGGACGAGATGTTCGACCTGATCCACCAGATGCGGTCCCGGATCATCACCAGTCCGGCGTTCACGGGCGACCGGGTCCTGGGGGCCATCCTGTTCGAGCAGACGATGGACCGATCGGTCGAGGGGGTCCCCACCTCCACCTACCTGTGGGAGGAGAAGGGTGTCGTGCCCTTCCTCAAGGTGGACAAGGGCCTCGAGGACGAGGTCGACGGCGCCCAGGTCATGAAGCCCAATCCCGGACTCGACGACCTGCTGGGCCGGGCCGTCGCCGCCGGGGTCTTCGGCACCAAGATGCGCTCGGTCATCAAGCGGGCCGACGAGGCCGGCGTGGCGGCAGTCGTCGACCAGCAGTTCGAGGTGGCCGACCAGATCATCGGGGCCGGACTCGTCCCGATCATCGAACCCGAGGTCGACATCAACGCACCGGACAAGGCCGCGGCCGAGGCCCTGCTACGGGACCGGATCACCGAGCGTCTCGGCGGAGTCAGCGCCGACGCTCCCATCATGTTGAAGCTCACCCTCCCGACCGAGCCGGACTTCTACGCCGACCTGGTCGCCGACGACCGGGTGCTCCGGGTCGTCGCGCTCTCCGGCGGGTACAGCCGCGAGGAGTCCAACGAGCGACTCGCCGCCAACCACGGCGTGATCGCGAGCTTCAGCCGGGCGCTCACCGAGGGGCTCTCGGCCCAACAGAGCGACGAGGAGTTCGACGCGACCCTCGACGCCACGATCGCCAGCATCGCTGCCGCCTCGGCGACCTGATCCGGACCGGTCCGCTCAGTCCAGGGCGGCGATCCGGGCGAGCACGTCGAGGTAGTCCGGGTCGGCGGATGCCACCCTCGTGAACCACACCCGCGCGCTCGGGACGTCGGCGGCCCGTTCGTACAGGTCCGCCAGCGCGTAGGCGCGCCGCAGGTGGTGCTCCTTCGGCGCCCTGGGCCAACGGAACCGGCTGCCGAGGAGCCTGACGGCGGAGCTGAGCTCCCCTCGGTCGGCGAGCGAGCCGGCGGCGACGATCCTGCCCTCCGTCACGACCTCGGGGGGCTGGTCGCTCTCGAGCAGCTCGGCCCAGAGCTCGTCCACCCGCTGGTGCCGTCCGAGCGCCCGGTAGCAGTCGGCGAGCACCGGGGACTGCTCGCACGACCTCGTCAGCTCTGCGAACCACTCCAGCTCGCGCACGGCGTCTCGCCACCGACCGAGCCGGTACTGGCAGAGCCCCAGCAGCTCCCGGGCCTCGGGGAGGTCCGGCACCTCGCCGACCACCCGCTTGAGCCTCCGACGGGCGTCGGTGTAGCGCTCGTCCGCGTACTCACGGGCGGCCTGTCCGAGCTCGCGCTCGAGCACCACGGCCCGTGACGCACCGACGAGGCCGCTCAGCTCAGGGACCTGGACCTTGACCGGGCGTCCACGGTGGTGGGCCGCTCCGGAGGGCGTCGGCGCCGACGCGCCGGTGACACCCTCGTCGATCCAGACCTCAGCAGGCCGAGGGGGCCGTGCCGGTGGACGATCGGGGTCCGGTGGGCGACGCTCGGGCCAGTCCGGCGGACCGGGCCGGGTGGTCCGGTCCGATCGGTCGGCCCGGTCACGCCGGCCGCCACCTCGAGCGTCCCGCCGGTCGCCACGATCCCGGTCGTCGCGTCGCCTGCTGTCGGGTCGACCACCGCTCCGGGAGCCACCCGAACCGGAGGCACCACCCCGAGCACCACCCCGAGCTCCGCCGGTGCGAGCCGGACCCCGACGGGACCCACCATCTCGGTCGTCACGACCCCGGTCGTCACGACCCCGGCCGTCGGGTCGACCGCCGCTCCGGGAGCCACCCGACCTGGAGGCTCCACTCCGAGCTCCGCCGGTGCGAGCCGGACCCCGACGGGACCCACCATCTCGGTCCTCACGACCCCTGCCGTCACGACCCCGGCTGTCGGGTCGACCGCCGCTCCGGGAGCCACCCGACCTGGAGGCACCGCTCCGAGCTCCGCCGCCTCGGTCCTCACGGCCGGGCGGAGCGCCCTGTCCCCGCCTCGCGGCAGCACCGGTCCCACGTCCTCCGCCGGGTCGGGAGCGGCCGTCACGTGGCGCAGTGGACCCACCCGACCGCCGCTCGGAGGACCCGCCGGTCCGGGATCCGGACCCGCTCCCGCCGCGGCCACCGGCTGGCCCGGACGACCGAGGGCCACCACGACGAGCCCCTCCGGAGCCGCTACCGGCACGACCACCGGCGCCGCCTCGGCCACGGGGGCCGCCTCCAGCAGCGCCGCCGCCACGAGTCGGCCGTCCGCCCGCGTCGCGACCACCGCCGCTCCGGCCGCCAGCGCCGCGTCGCGGCGAATCAGGGCGGGGCGCTTCCTCGTCGTCGGGGTGCATCGGTCTCCACTCTGTCGGATTCCAGCCGGCCCGGCGATCCGGGTCCGGACGCGAGCGTGGGAGGGGCCTGAGCCCCTCCCACGTCGGAGAAATCCGGCGGCGTCCTACTCTCCCAGGGACTCTCGTCCCAAGTACCATCGGCGCTGGAGGGCTTAACTTCCGTGTTCGGGATGGGAACGGGTGTGACCCCTCCGCTGTGGCCACCGAAAT
>CAIQNH010000220.1 GCA_903873135.1 uncultured Actinomycetes bacterium | reverse complement strand
TGCGAACGCATGGAGCTCGCAACACAAAGCCGGTCTGGGTGGCTGGTGGCGGGCGGCGGTGGGGGTCAGCGGCCGAGGACGTCGGCGAACGCCTCGGGGACCGAGGTCGGCCCCGACACCGTCGTCCAGCGGGCACCGACCGACCCGGCGAACCGCTCGGCGTCGGCGCTGTCGCCCTCGGGTGCGATCACGACCAGCTCGTCGAGGTCGGCTGCTGCGGCCACCGGGTCCGGACCGGTGGTCGCCCGGCAGTCCGACAGCAGCACGGTGATGCGTCGGCCGGCGGAGGAACGCGCGAGCTGGCTGCCCGCCGTGCGCAGCGCCAGGTCCAGGTTGGTCACACCGAAGCCCCGGAGGCGGAGCAGGTCGACGACCACGTCGTCGGGGGACCGGTGCTGGTCCTGGGACACGACCACGACGGACTGCTCGGCGAAGGCCACGACGGAGCACGACTCGGGGACCCGGAACAGCACCGACGACGCCGCCACCGCAGCCGTGGCCAGACGGTCGCCGCCCATCGACCCGGACCGGTCCACCAGGAGGCAGACCGCGGTGGTCGGCCGCTGCCAGTGGACCACGTGCAGGTCCTCGCGGTCGGGTCGGCCGCCTCGCCGCCAGCTGGTGAGCGCGTCGAGCGAGCGGTCCACGTCCACGTCGCCGTCGGCGCGGTCGACCGGTGAGGTGCCCAGTCGCCCCAGACCCGGACGGAGTGCGGCCCCGGTCCGGCCCACGTCGACCATGACCCGACCGGCGAGTCGTCGTGCCAGTTGGCGCAGTCGCTCGTCGGTGGCACCGGTCATGTCGGCGAGCAGCGCGAGCGCCTCGTCGGGTGCCTCGTCGAGCAGGTCGTCGAAGGCGGACTCGTCGAGGACCCCCAGCTCGGGAGAGATCTCCTCGAAGCGGTCGCGCTGCTCGAGGTGGCGTCGGGCAGTGGTGCGACGCCCGGCCTCGGTCACCGCGTCCCGGGCGGCGTCACCCTCGAGGACCTCCTCGTCGGTGACCCCGCTCCGGGGCGGGGTCAGCCTTTTCCCTCGCCGGCGTCGCCGTCGGCGGACTCCTGACGCCGCTGCTGCTCCCAGAGCTCCCGGATCACGTCCTCGGGTCGACGGCCGGAACCCTCCCGCACCCGGATCCGGCCCGACAGGGCCAGCAGGGCGGCGTCGAGGGTGACCCGGTCGTCGTCGGGGGTGCAGCTCCGCAGTGGTGCGAGCTCGTCGGCCACGAGCGTCATGTCCACGGCGCCGCGCACCGAGGAGCCGGTCCGGACGTCGGGGTGCTCGCGGGTGGAGCGCACCAGCTCCACGATCCGTCGCAGTCCCTCGGCTCCCAGGCGGCCGGCGGCGTCGGGTGCGGCGGCGGCCACGATCGTCGCCTCGTCGTCGGCGTCCTGGTAGTCGACGGCGAGCCGGCAGCACCGGTCGTAGACGGCTCCGGCGATCCGTGCGGTGCCCACGGCGTCGAACGGGTTCATGGCGGCGACCAGCCGGAAACCGGGTGCGGCGGCGACCGGGCCGAGTCGGGGGACGTGGACCTCGCCCTCGCTCATCACCGTGATGAGCACGTTGAGCGTCTCCTCGGGGATCCGGTTGATCTCCTCGATGTAGAGCAGCGACCCGGAGCGCAGCGCCCGGAGCAGCGGACCGTCGGTGAACACCTCCGGGACGTAGCCCTCGCTCAGGACGGCGGCCGGGTCGAAGCTGCCGACGAGTCGCGCCGGCGTGAGCTCGGCGTTGCCCTCCACGAACTCGAACCCGGTGCCGGTCTCCTCGGCCACGGCCCGGAGGATCGTCGACTTGCCCGTTCCCGGCGGGCCCTCGACGAGCAGGTGACGTCCGGCGGCGAGCGCCGCCACGACGACCTCGAGCTGCGGTCCCCGACCGACGACCCGTCGGTCGAGACGTTCGATCAGGTCCGCACCGAAGGAGGCCACCGCGACGGGACGTCCGGGCTCAGAACTCGATCACGCCGCGGATGTTCACCCCGTCGCGCATGTCCTGGTAGCCCTGGTTGACCTGCGAGAGCGTGTAGCGGTTGGTGATCAGCTCGTCGAGCTTCAGCTGACCCTCGCGGTACATGGCGAGCAGGGCAGGGATGTCGGCCCGGGGGTTGCCCGAACCGAACACGGTGCCCTTCACCTCCTTGTTCATCATCGAGAGCATGAACAGGTTCATGGTGACGTCGGACTCGAACATGTTGCCGATGGCCGTCACGACGAGCGTGCCGCCCTTGGCGGCGAGGTTGAGCGCGGGCTCGATCATGTCGCCCTTCACCACGCCGGGGACCAGGATCACCGAGTCGCACATGTCGCCCCAGGTGAGGTCGGGGACGGCGAGGAGCGCCTCCTCGATCGAGGAGTAGGTGTGGGTGGCGCCGAGCTCCATGGCCTTCTCGCGCTTGAACTCCACCGGGTCGATCGCGATGACTCGCTTGGCGCCCGCCATCCGGGCGCCCTGCACGGCGTTGATGCCGACGCCGCCGATGCCGATCACCGCCACGTTGTCGCCGGGCTGGACGTTCGCCCGGTGCACGGCGGAGCCCCATCCGGTCGCCACGCCGCAGGAGACCAGCGCCGCCACGTCGAAGGGGAGGTCCGGCTCGATGCGCACCACGGAGTTCTCGCTCAGCAGGAGCTCCTCGGAGAACGTCCCGAGCTGGGCGAAACGCGCCACGTCGGCGTCGCCGATCGTGTGGGACTGGTCGCCCATGCCGCGGGTCATCATGTGGGTGTCGAACAGCTTGGCGCCCTCGTCGCAGAGGTTCTGCCGCCCGGTCGAGCAGTACCGGCAGCGACCGCACGACGGGATGAACGACATGGCCACGTGGTCGCCCGGCCGCACGGAGGTCACGCCCGGGCCCACCTCCACGACCTCGCCTGCGCCCTCGTGGCCACCGACGAACGGGAAGTGGGGGACCATCATGTCGCCCTGCACCACGTGCTCGTCGCTGTGGCACATGCCGGCCACGGCGGTGCGCACCCGGATCTCGCCCGGACCCGGGTCGTCGAGGGTGATCTCCTCGACCTTCCAGTCCTGGTTCGGACCCCAGAGCACTGCGGCGTTGGTCTTGGTCGGCATCGGTCCCCCTGAACGTCTCGAGGATGGCCACGCCACCCGGCGCGACTGCCGCGGTTCTACACCACGTGCGCCCGCGGAGGTAGCCGGAGCGGCTCCCGGGTCGACCGCCACCCCCGGCGGTGCTCGGCGGGGGTACGATCGGCGGCCACCACCCCGTCGGGTGGGACGGACCCGAGTGAGAGCCCCGAGGAGGCCGACCGTGGCGAACGCGACGACAGCGACCAGCACCCCCGTCCAGGCCGAGGCCGCAGCCCAGCAGGCCGACGAGTCGGCGCCGGAGCACGAGGACCTCCTCGTGGAGGAGCTCCTCGTCGAGGAGGTCTCGATCGACGGGATGTGCGGGGTCTACTGATCCCGCTCGCACCGCCCGCTGCGCCCAGGACCGCCAGGTGCCCGTGACCCTCGACGACCGACTCGTCCTCCACCCCGACGTGGCGCTCCGGCCCGAACGGTTCGGGGCGCTCGCCTACCACTTCGGCAACCGTCGCCTGTCGTTCATCAAGCACGTCGATCTGCTCGCCGTGGTCGAGTCCCTCGATGGTGAGCACACCGTCGGCGAGATCCTCGACCGGGTGGGCGTCGACGCCCGCCGTCACCCAGCGTTCCTGTCGGCGCTGGCCACGCTGTCGGACTCCGAGGTCCTCCGTGCCGCCTGAGGTCACCTCGCAGCCGCCGACCGCGACCCGGCCGCTCGTGGACGAGTTCCGCCTCGGCCTGGACGCGCCGATCTGCCTCACGTGGGAGCTGACCTACGCCTGCAACCTCAGCTGCGTGCACTGCCTGTCGAGCTCGGGGCGACGGGATCCCCGTGAGCTGACGACCGAGGAGTGCTTCGGCGTGGTCGACGAGCTGCAGCGTCTCCAGGTGTTCTACGTGAACCTGGGCGGAGGCGAGCCCATGCTGCGCCCCGACTTCTTCGACGTCGTCGAGTACTCGGTGGGTCACCAGGTCGGCGTGAAGTTCTCGACCAACGGGACGTTCCTCGACGCAGCGGCGGCCCGCCGGCTCGCCGGGATGGACTACGTCGACGTCCAGGTCTCGCTCGACGGCGCGACCGCCGGTGTCAACGATCCGGTGCGTGGGGACGGCGCCTTCGCGGCCTCGCGCCAGGCCATGGAGCACCTGGCCGACGCCGGCTTCGGTGCGTTCAAGATCAGCGTCGTCGTGACGCGCCACAACGTCGGCCAGCTCGACGAGCTGCTGGCGCTCGCAGACGGCTACGGCGCCCAGCTCCGTGTCACCCGTCTCCGGCCGTCGGGCCGGGGGGCGGACTCGTGGAACGACCTCCGGCCGACGCAGGCCCAGCAGCGCGATCTGTACCACTGGCTGCTCGACCGGCCGGAGGTGCTGACCGGGGACTCGTTCTTCCACCTGTCGGCGCTGGGCGAACCGCTCCCGGGCCTCAACCTCTGCGGCGCCGGTCGGGTGGTGTGCCTCATCGACCCGGTGGGCGACGTCTACGCCTGCCCGTTCGTCATCCACGACGAGTTCCTGGCGGGCAACGTGCGCGACCCGGGTGGCTTCACCAGCGTGTGGCGGTCCTCGGAGCTGTTCTCGTCGCTGCGGGAGCCCGACAGCGAGGGCGCGTGCGTGAGCTGCGGCAGCTACGACGCCTGTCAGGGCGGCTGCATGGCGTCGAAGTTCTTCGTGGGGCTGGAGCTGACCGACCCGGACCCGGAGTGCGTGCTCGGCAACGCCGAGCCGCTGCTCGCCGCACTCGGCGGCGACGGCGTCCCCCGACCGTCGGCCGACCACTCCCGTCCCGGGGTGCCAGTGCCGTCGCCGGTGACGCTGCGCCCGCCACGTCGTCGCTCCTGACCGTCCGAGTCCCCTCCTCCGGCCGGTTGGGGTGTGCCACCGCCGACGGGGCACGATGGTCGGCGTGCCGTCGCTGCTCGACCCGATCCGGCTGGCCGGCGTGGAGGTGCGCAACCGGGTGGTCCTGGGGCCGCACGAGACCAACCTCGGTCGCCGCCGCAGCATCTCGGACCGTCACGTGGCGTACTACCGGCGCCGGGCCGAGGGCGGCACCGGGCTGATCGTGACGGAGGAGGCGTCGGTCCACCCCTCGGACTGGCCGCTCGAGCGGGCACCGCTCGCCGAGGACTGCGGACCGGGGTGGAGCGCGGTGTCGGCCGCCTGTCACGACGCCGGTGCGGTGGTGCTCGCAGCCATCGGGCACAGCGGCGGTCAGGGCACGTCGCACTGGAGCCAGCGGGAGCTGTGGGCACCGTCGCCGGTTCCCGAGGTCAACACCCGCGAGGTCCCGAAGGTCATGGAGGCGGCCGACATCGAGGCCGTGGTGGCCGGCTTCGCCTCGGCCGCTGCGCTCGCCGTCGAGTCGGGCTGCGACGGGGTGGAGGTGAACGCCGGCCAGTTCTCGCTCGCCCGCCAGTTCCTGTCGGGGCTCACCAACACCCGTGACGACGAGTGGGGTGCCGACCGCACGAGGTTCCTCCGTGACGTGCTGGCCGTCGTGCGCACAGCGATCGGACCGGACGCCGTGCTGGCGCTGCGGCTCTCGTGCGACGAGCTGGCCCCGTGGGCCGGGATCACGCCCGAACAGGCCCCGGACCTGGCCGTGGAGCTGGTGGCCGGCTCCACACCGGTCGACCTGCTGACCGTCGTGCGGGGGTCGATCTACTCGGTCGGGGCCACCCGTCCCGACGGTCACAGTGGCACGGGGGTGAACCTCGACCTCGCCCGAGCCGTCCGGGAGGCTGTGGTCGCTGCGACCGACGGTCGGGTCGCCGTGGTCGCACAGGGGTCGATCGTCGACGTCGACCAGGCGGCGTGGGCGCTGGAGAGCGGCGCCGCCGACGCGGTGGAGATGACCAGGGCCCAGCTGGCGGACGCGCAGCTGGTGGTCAAGCTCGCCGCTGGGACACCCGAGCGGATCCGCCCCTGCGTACTGTGCAACCAGCAGTGCTCGGTGCGCGACAACCGGAACCCGATCGTCAGCTGCACCGTCGACCCGGCCACGGGCCACGAGTCCGACGAACCGGAGCTCGCCCTGGTCGACGACCCGCCACCGTCGATGCGGCAGGGCGGGTCGGAGGTCGTCGTGGTCGGTGGAGGTCCGGCCGGCCTGGAGGCGGCGCGGGTGGCGGCCGGGCTCGGTCGTCCGGTCGTCCTGCACGAGCGCGGCGACCGTCTCGGTGGGCTCCTGTGGACCGTCGCCGCGCTGCCGGGACGCGAGCGGTTCGCGCTGCTCGCCGAGTGGTTCG
>CAIQNH010000219.1 GCA_903873135.1 uncultured Actinomycetes bacterium | reverse complement strand
GCGTTGGGTGGTGGTGCCGTCACCGAGCTGGCCGAAGTCGTTGAACCCCCAGCAGCGGGCGGTGCCGTCGGCGAGGAGCGCGCACGTGTGGGCGTCGCCGGCCGTGATCTGCACGGTGCCGGTGAGGCCGGACACGGTGGTGGGGCTGGTGCGTTGGGTGGTGGTGCCGTCACCGAGCTGGCCGAAGTCGTTGAACCCCCAGCAGCGGGCGTTGCCGGTCGCGTCGACGGCGCAGGTGTGGGTGTCGCCGGCGGCGACCTGGACGGCCGCGGCGAGGCCGGTGACGGTGGCGGGGGTGAGACGGGTGGTGGTGGTGGTGTCGCCGATCTGGGCGGCGGCATTGGCGCCCCAGCAGCGGGTGGTGCCGTTGGTGAGGGTGGCGCAGCTGTGGGCGCCGCCGGCGGTGATGCGGGCGGCGCCGGTGAGGCCGGTGACCGCGGTGGGGGTGAGGCGGACGGTGGTGGTGTTGTCACCGAGGCGTCCGTTGTTGTTGTTGCCCCAGCAGCGGGCGGTGCCGTCGAGCAGGGTGGCGCAGGTGTGGGCCTTGCCGGCACTGATGTGGGCGACGTTGTTGAGTCCGGACACCGCGACGGGGGCGTTGCGTTGGGTGGCGGTGGTGTCCCCGAGTCGGCCGGAGCCGTTGTTTCCCCAGCAGCGCACGGCGCGGTTCGTCCGGAGCGCGCAGGTGTGGGCGTCGCCGGCGGTGACCTGGATGGCGTCGGTGATGCCGGTGACGTCGACGGGGGTGGTGCGTTGGGTGGTGGTGCTGTCACCGATCTGGCCGGAGGTGTTGTCGCCCCAGCAGCGCACGGCACCGGTGCGCAACGCGGCGCAGGTGTGGGTGGCTCCGGCGGTGATCTGCACGGCGTCGGTGATGCCGGAGACGGTCACGGGGGTCGGCGAGTCGGTGGTGCCGCCGTTCCCGAGCCGGCCGTTGCCGTTGTTGCCCCAGCAGCGGACCGCGCCGTCGACGAGGAGCGCGCAGCTGTGGGTGTTGCCGGTGGTGACCTGGACTGCTCCGGTGATCCCGGTGACGGTCACCGGGGTGGCGCGGTCCAGGGTGGTGCCGTCCCCGAGCCGTCCGGCGCCGTTGAGTCCCCAGCAGCGGACCAGTCCGCCGCCGACGACCATGCAGGTGTGGTTCAGTCCGGCGTCGATGGTCTCGACCGAACGTGGGAACGCAGCGGGAGGCTCGTAGTAGCCGAGGACGTCGACGATGTAGCCGGTGCTGCCACCCAGGTTGGTGACCGACAGGTCGGTTGCGCCGCCGAGCGACAACGGGATGGTGCCGGTGTTGGTGATCCCGCCGACCGCGGTGTAGTTCAGGAACGTCGCTGCGGCGATGCCGCCGGCGGGTCCGGGTCGGGTGAACCCGGTGCCGGTCGGTGAGACCGCGGTCAGGGACACCTCGACCGCTGCGGCGCGAGCCGGGATCCCGCAACCGGTCGGGTTGACCGTCCCCTGGCCGGGGAACTCCACCCGGTCACCGCCGACCTGGAACGTCCGGGTCTGACCGTCGGCGAGGGGCCCGCCAGCGTTGCGGGTGTCGACGCTCCGACACGACGTGATGGTCTGGTAGCGGGTGCCCTCACCGGCCGCGGTGGTGTAGAAGCCCTGCACGTCGAGCGCGAGATGGACCGTCCCTCCGAAGTTCCGGACGATCACGTCCAGCGGGTCGGCGTTCGACAGGGTGATGGACCCGGTGTTCGTGATCCCCGTGCCGCTCGTGTAGTTGATGAACGCCGCTGACGGGTTCGACCCGTCGTTCGGTGCGATCCGGGTGAACCCGGTGCCCACCGGCCCGATCACCGTGAGCGACACCTCGACCCCGGTGACCCCGTCGGGAACTCCACACCCGTTCACGGTGCCACCCTGGGCGGCGAAGTTCCCGCCTGTCCCGGCCACCTGGAACGCCCGCGACCCGCCGCCGATGATCGTCCCACCGGCGTTGCGGGTGTCGACCACCCGACACGGCGCGGCCAGTGGAACGTACGACGCGCCGCTGAGCGGAGCGAAGTAGCCCTGGACGTCGACGATCACGTGGATCGTCCCGCCGAAGTTGCTGACCCCCAGGTCGTTCGTCAACGCCGGGTTCAGCCCCACCGTCCCCGTGTTGGTGATCCCGCGACCCACCGTGTAGTTGAGGAACGCCGCGTTCACTCCGTTCCCCGCCGGGAACGCGCGGACGAAGCCGTTCGCCCCCGTCGGTGACACCGCCGTGATCGACACCTCCACCGCCCGGGCGTCGAGCGGCAACCCACACCCCGACGTGCTCCCACCCTGGGCGGCGAAACTCACGCTCCCACGCATCTGGAAGTCCCGGGACCCACCCGGTGCCAGCGTCCCACCGGCGACGCGGGTGTCGACGGCCCGACACGGCGCGGTGAGTGCCGTGTAGCCCAGCCCGCCGGCCACCGGTTCGGCGGATGCTGGCCGGGTGTCCTGTCCGATCCCGTCGACGGTGGCCGTGGCCAGGCCGAGCAGCGAACCCAGCAGGCAGGTGGCCAGCACGATCGAGATCGCCCGGCGGTGTCGAGGTCCTCGCTGCATCACGCTCCTCCTCGGTGGTGTCCCAGCTCGGTCGTCGGACGGAACCGGTCGAACGTACACGCTGTCGGCTTCCGGGTGCCTTCGAGGAGGCCACCGGGCGACGGGTCGCCGACTCGGGATCGGGACATCCCACCGGTCCGGCCACGGTGAGGGTGCGCGCCGTCGGGGCGAGCACCCCGGCCTCCTGCCGCTCGTTCCTGTGGACTCCTCACGACGACTCCTCCCGCGGCGTGCACCTGTTCGCCGTGTCCAGATCCGGATCGGCCGGGGTGGTAACAGTTCCCGGAGGGGAGTCCCGGCGTGAGGGCCGTCGAGCGGCGAGGGTGGGCGCAGCGATCCTCCGTCGGCTCCGCGGATCAGGGCACCCCTGGGTTCACGACAGTCCCGTCACCCCGGTCGGGACCGGACTGTTGGTCGACGAGCCGTTCCCGAGTCGGCCGCCGGCGGCCACGCCCCAGCAGTAGGCGGACCCGGAGGCGACGCTGTCGGCGGCGGTCGACGCGCACGACACTGCGTCCCCGGCAGCGACCGTCGTCGCCGGGTCCAACGGGCCGGCGACGACCGGCGAGGAGCTGTTCGCAGTGGCGTTGTTGCCGAGCGCACCACCGGTCCCCGACCCGACGCAGCGCACGGTCGCGTCGGACAGCAGGAAGCACGAGTGGTCGACGCCGCCGGCGGTGCCGATCGCGACCAGGGATCCCTGCACGGCGGTCGGCGAACTGCGGTTGATGTTGGTGCCGTCGCCGAGCTGCCCGACGTTGTTCAGACCCCAGCAGACCGGCGCTCCTCCGTACTCCGTGGCACAGGTGTGCAACGTGCCGCTGGCGATCTCGGTGATGCCGTTGGTCGTGTCGACGGGCGCAGGGGTGGACCGACCCGAGCCGGTGGCGCCGTCGCCGAGCTGCCCCTGGTCGTCGACCCCCCAGCACTCAGCGACGCCGCCCAGGGTGGTGGCGCAGGAGAACTCGCTCCCAGCGCTCACGTGGGACGCGTCACCGAGTCCGCTGACGGTCACCGGCGTGGTGCTGTCGGTCGTGGAACCGTTGCCGAGCTCACCGGCCGTCCCCGAACCCCAGCACCGGACCGTCCCGTCGGTGCGGACCGCGCACGTGTGGGTCGACCCGGCGGCCACCTCGACCACCTCGGTCAACCCGGTCACCTCGACCGGGCTGGGGGTCCCCACGCCGGCACCGGTGTTGCCGAGCTGGCCGCTCGTGTTCGAGCCCCAGCACCGCACCGTCCGGTCCGACAGCACGGCGCAGGTGTGCGCTGCGCCGGTGCTCACCATCGTGGCGGTGGAGATGCCCGTCACGGCCACCGGTGTCGTCCGGGTGGTGGTGGACCCGTCACCCAGTTGGCCGCTCGAGTTCAGACCCCAGCACTCGACACCGCCACTGGCCAGGACCGCACAGCCGTGCGAGGCGGCGTCGACGGCCACGACCCCGTCGTGGCCGCTCACGGCCACGGGCACCGGACGGTTCTGGACGGTTCCGTCGCCCAGGGCGCCGCCGTCGTTGCGACCCCAGCACGACGTCGTGCCCGATGCGACGACGGCGCAGCTGAAGTCCAGCGAGCCGAGCAGCGCAGTGGCGCCGACGAGGCCGCTGACGCTCGCACCCGGGCTCGTGGCCAGGGTCAGGGTTCCGTTGCCGAGGGCACCGGTTCCGTTCTGGCCCCAACAGCTTGCCGCTCCCGTGTCGAGCAGGGCGCACGTGTGGTTCTCGCCTGCAGCGATGGACGTGATCCCGGTGAGGTTCAGGACGGCCGTGGGGGTCGTGGCGTTGACCAGTGATCCGTTGCCCAGCCGCCCCGTCCCACCATCGCCCCAGCAGGCGGACGTGCCGTCGGCGAGCACGGCACAGGAGCTCGACGATCCGACGTCGATCGAGGCGCCGTCGATCAGGCCGACGACCGGCACCGGGACGCTGGTGTCGACGGTCCCGCCGTCGCCCACCTGTCCGGAGGCGTTGTCCCCCCAGCACTCGGCGGAGCCGTCACGCCGGAGCGCGCAGGCGTGGTCGCCCGAGGTGGCGACGTCCACCGCATCGCTCAGCCCGGTCACGTCGCCAGGTTGACCCAGACCTCCGGTGGTGCCCCGACCGAGCTGCCCGTCGATGTTCCGACCCCAGCAGCTGACCGTGCCGACGCTGCGGAGCGCACAGGTGTTGTCACCGCCCGAGGTGATGCGGACCACGTCGGAGAGTCCGGTGACGGCCACCGGGACAGGGCTGTCGGCTCCGGGGAAGCCGCCGAGCTGGCCGATGTTGTTGAACCCCCAGCAGCTGATGGTGCCGCCGATGCGGAGCGCGCAGGTGTGGTTGCTCCCCGCCGCGAGCTGCACCGCGTCGTGGATGCCGACGGCCCGACGGGGCGTACGACGCTCGGTGAAGCCGCCGTTGCCGGCCTGACCGCGGCTGTTCGCGCCCGTGCACCAGACGTCGCCGGTCGACCGGAGCTCGCAGGAGTGGTCGTTGCCCCCCACCACCTGCTCGCTGACGGTCGGATCCGACGCGGGCGGCTCGAAGTAGCCCAGGACGTCCACGATGTAGTTGGCGGTGCCGCCGAAGTTCTTGACCGCCAGGTCCTGGAGGCCACCTCCGGCGAGCGGGACCGTCCCGGTGTTGGTGATCCCGCCGACCGCCGTGTAGTTCAGGAAGGTGGCCGCCGGGACCGTCCCGGCCGGAGCCGGTCGGGTGAAGCCGGACCCGGTGGGAGACACTGCGGTGATCGAGGCCTCGACGGCGGTCGCCCGCTGGGGGACCCCGCAACCGGTCGGGTTGCCGCCGCCCTGGCGCACGAACTCGCCGCGCACTCCGGCGGTCTGGAAGGTCCGGGTGAGGTCGGGAGTGAACGGCCCGCCGG
>CAIQNH010000218.1 GCA_903873135.1 uncultured Actinomycetes bacterium | reverse complement strand
TCAGGTCGTGGTCGCCCGCCGTGACGACGGCACCAAGTCGCCCCGCGGCGTCGAGGGGCTCGCCGAGGGCGCGGTCGCGCTGCTCGAGGAGGTGCAGGCGTCCATGCTGGCCGCCGCCACGGCGGCGCGGGACGAGCGGACCGTCGACGTCGAGGACGTGGAGGAGGCGCTGGAGGCGGCGCAGACCGGGTTCGTGCGCCTCCCGTGGCGCCGGGTCGACGCTGCGGCGATCCAGCGGCTCGGCTCGTCGGCGGTCACGGTGCGGTGCCTCCAGACACCCGACGGGGACCTCCCGGACGGCACCGGGGACGACGAGCTCGTGGCGGTCTGCGCCCGCTCCTACTGAGCGGCTCCACCCGGCCCGTCCCGGGCGGAGCCCCCGGTGGGCCGGGCGGGGCGGTCCTCGGTCCTCAGCGGCACGGTGTATGCTCCCCTCTCCGGTTTCCGGAAGGGCGTGGGCTCGGTCCCACGCCTTTTCTGTGGACCGACGTGATCGGACAGGACGAGCGAGAGGCAGGTGACCGACGTGACGACGATCGAGCAGGTCGCCGCGTCCGTGGCCGCGGCGCACGACCTCACCCTCTACGACGTGGAACGCCGGGGTGGCGTCGTCGTGGTGCTGCTCGACCGTCCGGGCGGGATCGACATCGACACCATCGCCACGGCCTCGCGCGACCTCTCCCGTCGCCTCGAGGCCGACGAGCTCCTGCCCGCCTCGGTGACCCTCGAGGTGTCGAGTCCCGGACTGGAGCGCAGGCTCCGCACCGAGGCCCACTTCGCCGGGGCCGTCGGTCGCCGGGTCACCCTCCGGCGCACCGACCAGCCCGAGACCGACGGCGACTCCCGCCTGGTCGGCACCCTGACCGCCGCCGGTGACGGCACCGTCGAGGTGACCGACGACGCCGGTGTCGTGCACGAGCTCCCGTTCGACTCGGTCGAACGCGCCAGGACCGTCTTCGAGTGGGGTGGGTCACCGCCACCGAAGTCCCGCAACCCGCGCCGGACGGCGCGCACCAACAGCGAGGCCAGACCATGAACCCAGACATGATGGAAGCCCTCCACGCCGTGGCGACCGAGCGCGGCATCTCCGTGGACACCCTCTTCGGCGCCCTCGCCGAGGCGCTCACCGCGGCCTACCAGCGGACGCCGGACGCCTACGAGTTCGCTTGGGTGAACATCGACACGGAGACAGGTGAGATCCGGGTCTACGCCCAGGAGCTCGACGAGGAGGGTGAGCCGATCGGCGAGGAGTTCGACGTCACGCCCGACGACTTCGGTCGCATCGCCGCTGCCACGGTCCGTCAGGTCATGAGCCAGCGGATCCGGGAGGCCGAGCGGGAGCTCAAGTACGAGGAGTACGCCGGCCGTGAGGGCGACATCGTCACCGGCATCATCCAGCAGTCCGACGCCCGCTACACGCTCCTCGACCTCGGTCGGGTGGAGGCGCTGCTGCCCCAGTCGGAGCAGGTCAACTACGAGCGCCCCGAGCCCAACGAGCGGGTCAAGGTCTACATCGTCGAGGTGCGCAAGACGGTCAAGGGTCCGCAGATCGTCGTGTCCCGGACGCACCCCGGGCTGATCAAGGGACTCTTCGAGCTCGAGGTCCCGGAGATCGCCGACGGTGTCGTGGAGATCCTGGCGTGCGCTCGGGAGCCGGGTCAGCGGACCAAGATCGCCGTGGCGTCCAACGACGGCAACGTGGACCCCGTGGGCGCGTGCGTCGGCGCCCGGGGCGCCCGGGTCCGCCAGATCGTCAACGAACTGCGCGGGGAGAAGATCGACATCATCCCGTTCTCGGACGACCGCTACGACTTCGTGACGCGAGCTCTGGCGCCGGCGAAGGTCAAGGAGGTCCGCATCGACGAGGAGTCGCAGACCGCCCTGGTGATCGTCCCCGACTTCCAGCTGTCGCTGGCGATCGGCAAGGAGGGCCAGAACGCCAGGCTCGCCACCCGACTGACGGGGCTCCGGGTCGACATCCGCTCCGAGACCGAGATCGCCAACCAGGCCGCCGGGATCGACTACCAGGACGGCAACTGGGCGGAGGGACAGTGGGCCTTCGACGAGGCCTCTGGTCAGATGCTCTGGCACCCGGCCGACGGCGGACCGCCGATGACCGAGGAGCAGGTCCGGGTCGCCTCCGCCGAGGAGGACGCCGCGGCCGGGGAGGCAGCTGACGAGGCGGTCGACGAGGTCGCCGCCGACGTGGCCGAGGCGGTCGAGGAGGCCGAGGACGCCATCGCCGCCGAGGAGGTCGCCGAGGAGTCCGAGGAGCTCGAGGAGCTCGCCGCCGCTGCGGGGGACACCTCGGAGGAGCCCCCGGAGGGGGAGTCGGACTGAGGACACCGTCGGGCGGTTCGTGCCGCCCGACGATCCGTGTCAGGATGGGGGGTCGCAGATCCTGCGTGGATCAGCGGGCCGACGGTCTCCCAGGGCCTCGTGCCCCGTCCTCGCCGCGGTCCGGCGACCAGGTGGCGACACCTGACCATCGATCTGAGTAGACGGGAATCTCTTGGCCAAGCTGCGCGTGCACCAACTCGCCAAGGAGTTGGGACTGACGAACGCCGAGTGCATGGAGCTGTGCAACGAGCTCGGGTACGGCATCACGAGCCACTCCGCGTCCCTCGAGGAGGCCTACGCCGACAACGTGCGGCGCAAGGCGCAGCTCGAGGGCCGGATCCGGGACGAGCAGCCCGTCGAGGAGGCTCCGGCCAAGAAGGCGGCCGCCAAGAAGGCTCCGGCCAAGAAGGCGGGCGCCAAGAAGGCTCCGGCCAAGAAGGCCCCGGCCGAGCAGCAGGCCCCGGCGAAGCAGCCCGCCGCCGAGGAGGAGTCGGCCGAATCGGTCCCGGACGCGGCGTCGACCCCCGCCGAGTCGGGTGCTGCGGCGCCGACCGCGGGGACCACCTCCGTCGAGGATGCCGGTGGGCCGCCTCCGGTCGAGGCCCCGGGCCCCGAGTCGAGCCAGGAGGCGGCCGCACCGTCCGGTGAGGAGCCCCCGCGTCCCGCCCGCAAGGTGGTCTCGTCCAAGCCCGCGAGCGGCCGTCCGGTCCGGCCCGTCGAGGAGCCACCCGCGGCTCCGGCAGCCCGGGCCCCCCAGCCTGCAGCACCTCCGGCGCCGGGTCCCGCCGAGCCGGCGGCCCCGGCGGCTGCGTCGTCCGAGACCGCCGCCCCTGCCGACGGGCCACCGTTGTCGTCGACCGGCAAGCCGATCCCCCCACCGCCCGGGCCGCCGCGCTCGCAGTCCGGCAAGCCCATCCCGCCACCTCCCGGCCTCGGGGGGCGACGTGCAGCCCCGGGGCGCGGCGGTCCCGGTGGGCCGGCGGGTCGTCCCGGTCGTGGACCGGGAGGTCCCCCCGGGTTCCGGCCCGGTCCGGCACGCCCCGGTGCGCCTGGTCGGGGTCCCGTGCCCCCCGGTGGCCCGGGTGGCCCCGGAGGACCGGGCGGTCCGCCCGGTCGTGGCCGGGGTCCCGGTGGCCCGCAGCAGCGGGGACCGAGGCGCAAGGGGCGTCGCCGTCGCAACCGCGAGGAACTCCAGCCGATGGACGTTCCGACCTACACGCCGGCCGAGGCACCGGTCCCGGAGGGCGAGATCGTCGTCGAGCGGGGCTCCACGCCGCAGCAGCTCGGGCCCAAGTTCAACCGGACGGCGGCCGACGTGGTGCGCTTCCTGCTCCAGCAGGGGGAGATGGTCACCGCCACACAGTCGTTGAGCGACGACATGATCGAGCTCTTCGCGCTCGACGTCGGTGCCGAGGTGTCGCTGGTCGACCCCGGCCAGGAGCAGGAGGTCGAGCTCCAGCGTGTCCTCGACATCGACGACGACGAGGACCTCGACGTCGCCGACCTCCCGCACCGGGCGCCGGTCATCACCGTCATGGGTCACGTCGACCACGGCAAGACCAAGCTGCTCGACCAGATCCGCAACGCCAACGTGGTCGCGGGTGAGGCGGGTGGGATCACCCAGCACATCGGCGCCTACCAGGTGCACCTCGACGGCCACGACCTGACGTTCATCGACACCCCGGGCCACGAGGCGTTCACGGCCATGCGCGCACGTGGGGCCGAGTCGACCGACATCGTGGTGCTGGTGGTCGCGGCGGACGACGGGGTCATGCCCCAGACGATCGAGGCGATCCAGCACGCCAAGGCGGCGGAGGTCCCGATCGTCGTGGCGGTCAACAAGATCGACCGTGAGAACGCGGACCCGAACCGGGTGCTCCAGCAGCTGACGGAGCACGATCTGGTCCCCGAGTCCTGGGGTGGCGACACGGTGGTCTGCGAGGTCTCGGCGCTGCAGAACATCGGCATCGACGAGCTGCTCGAGAACCTGCTCGTGGTGGCCGAGGTCGAGGACCTCCGGGCCACCTCCGAGGGCCGGGCCCGCGGCACCGTGCTCGAGGCCCACCTCGACATGGGTCGGGGCCCGGTGGCCACGGTGCTGGTGCAGCGGGGCACCCTGCGGGTCGGTGACCCGCTGGTGGCCGGCCCGGCCTGGGGTCGGATCCGGGCGCTCGTGAACGACCGGGGCGAACAGGTCCGGGAGGCGGGTCCGTCCACGCCCGTGGAGGTGCTCGGTCTCTCCGACGTGGCGCAGGCGGGCGACCCGTTCGTGGTCGCCCCCGACGAGCGCAAGGCGAAGGCCGTGGCCGAGACGCGGGAGCGTTGGCACCGGGAGGCCAGCCGCGCCCGCGACGCGTCGGTGATGTCGCACGGCGCCCGGCTCGAGGACATCTTCGCCCAGATCCAGGCCGGCGAGCAGGCGACCCTGAACCTGATCGTGAAGGCCGACGTCCAGGGATCGCTCGAGGCGGTCATCGAGAGTCTGCGCAAGCTCGAGCGCCCCGAGGTCCGGATCGGGTTCGTCCTGCGCGGCGTCGGCGGCATCACCGAGTCCGACATCCAGCTCGCGGCCACCTCGAGCGCCACGATCATCGGCTTCAACGTCCGACCCGGTCGTCAGGCCCGTGACCTGGCCGAGGTCGAGGACGTGGAGATCCGCACCTACGAGGTCATCTACAAGCTGCTCGAGGACATCGAGTCGGCGATGGTCGGCATGCTGGCGCCGGAGTTCGAGGAGGTCGTCACCGGCGAGGCCGAGGTCCGGGAGGTGTTCCGGGTCCCTCGGATCGGGAGCGTGGCCGGCTGCTTCGTGCAGTCGGGGACCATCTCCCGTGGCTCGAAGGTGCGTTTCCTGCGTGAGGGGACGATCATCTGGAAGGGCGAGGTGAGCTCGCTGCGCCGCTTCAAGGACGACGTCAAGGACGTGGCGGCCGGCTTCGAGTGCGGCGTCGGGCTGTCCGACTTCCAGGATCTCAAGCAGGGCGACGTCATCGAGACGTTCGAGCTGCGCGAGATCCCCCGGGTCTGATCCCACCCCACGCCGTCGGGCCCGACGCCCGAGCGTCTCGACCGGGAGCGCTGCGCCGCTCGTGGGTTCCCGCTCCGGCGGTGGCGTGCAGCGCCACGGAGATCAGGTCGACAGGACCCCGGACGCGACGATCCCCCGGAGCCCAGGGCCCCGGGGGATCGCAGTGAGGACGGAGGTCGGACTCAGACCACCTGGATGGTGGCGGAGCCGGTTCCGGTGCACCCGACCGAGTTGGCGGTGACCTTCCAGTTCCCGACCGTGATGGAGCTCGGGATGGTGATGGCGGTCGCCCACGTGCCGGACGGCGTCACCGGGGTGGTCGCCAGGATCCCGGTGGCGGTGCCGGCACCGACGGGAACGAGCTTCACCTCGATCGACGACGCCGGGTTGCCGAAGCCGATCACGGTGATCGAGTCACCGGCCGAGACCAGGTTGTCGCTCACGCCGAGCCCGGTCGGGGTGTAGCCGACGCAGCCGGGAGCGATCGTCGTCGAGGTCGTGGTCGTCGTCGTGGTCGTCGTCGTGGTCGGTGCCGGAGGCGGCGGGCACGCCGTGAGCACGAGCGCGAAGCCGGCGATCAGACCGAGGGCCAGGACCCCTCGCGTGCGCCCCTGAACTGCGTTGAACCTGTCCATGTTTCCCCCTCTGGGTCCGCCCTCACCGAAGGCTTGTTCGTTGGGACACGAAACTGTCCCGTGCCACTCCGCCGACGTTCAGTGTGCCCACATCGTCCGAGGATTTCCACTCTCTCCGTGATTTTGTCCGGCCTCGCGCCGGTTTCCCTCCTGGCTGAACACGGAGGGTGTGCGTGCCACCACGCAGGATCGACCTCCGGGTCGCTCAGCCGACTGCCGGTCCCGCTCCGAAGCGGATGGTCCGGTTCTCGCCGGCGGGGAAGGTCGTCACGAACGGGTCCGCACGCTCGGGGTCGGCCTCGACGTCGGTCACCTCGACCGTGGTGGGTTCGTTGACCAGCATCGGCTGACCGATCCAGCGGAGCCGGTACTCGCCGGCGTCCACGATCCCCGACAACTCCAGGGTGACCTCGGTGCTCTGACCCGGTGCGAGCTCGACCCACACCGAGTGCCGGAAGACGGACGGCGTCTCGGCCTGCGTGGCGAACGCCGTCGGGGAGCCGTCCTGCTGGGCCCCGCCGGCCGACAACGGGGACAGGATCGACAGCTGCGTCCGGTTGGTCCGCTCAGGAGTGGTCGGTGGCCCCTGGTACTGCACGTCGACCAGACCGTCGGCCGGAGCCTCGTTGGTGAGGCGGACGGTGACGGTCGAGCGGATCCGTCCGGTCGAGCGCTGCCACTCGGCGGCGTAGGTGACCTCACGCCGGAGGAAGGCGTCGATCTTGGACGGGTTGGCGTTCCGGTTGACGACGGCGAGCAGGTCCTCCTGGTCGCGCCGTTCGAGCGTCCTGCGCATGCCCGTCCGGTCGAGCAGGGCGTTCGCCCGACGGTCGAAGGTGCTGACCTGCAGGTGCCCGCCCTCCACCACGTCGCCGAAGAGCTCGACGAGTCGGCGCGGGGTCGGGAGCGCGGCGTCGCTGAACCGGCCGACCGCCTCCTCGATCGCGTCGGCCAGCGGGTCGACCCCGGCCGGGAGCCCGGTGAGCACGGAGAACTGGTCGACGGTGAGGAACTCCACGGCGTTGTCGCTGGTCAGCACCACGTCGGTCGTGGGGACCTGCACACCGCCCGTCAGTTCGAGGAGTGCAGCGAAGGCCGTCGGGTCGGCGTAGATCACCCCGTCGATCGGTGCCCCCGGCCGTGCCTGCGGGTACAGCTCTGCGGCCATGCGGGCGACGGCGTCCATGTCCGGGCTGCTGCCCCAGTTCTGCGGGAAGTACTGCGGTCGGATCTCGAGGAAGGAGTCGGAGTACGTGCCTGCGATGCGGGGCGGGACCACGTCGTTGGGGGTGAACAGGTCGTAGGGCGCACCGACCTCGACCAGGTCCAGTCGTCCGTCCACGGCGACGAGCTCCGCCCAGTTGCCCAGGTGTCCGCCGATGTCCCGGAGCTCCGCAGGGTTCCCGAGGAGGAGCAGGTAGCGGCGCTGGCCGTCGGCGCCGAGCATCCCGGGCAGGACCTCCGCTGCGTCCGCCACGACGTCGGCCGAGCGTTCGGCCTCCTCCAGCGAGCCCGAGATCTCCTCCAGTCGACGCCCGAGCGGTGGCAGCACCCACGGGGAGTCCGCAGCAGCCAGGTCGGCCCGTGCCCGTCCGATCGCTGCGGCTGCGTCCGATGCGGGGGCGGCGAACGAGGCCAGGACTGCCAGGTCGACACCGCCGTCAGGTCGGCTCAGGGCCGACTGGTCCGCGTCGACGGCCAGGTCGGCGGCGGTCCGGTTGAGCTCGCCTCCGGCGGCGAAGGCCGTGCGGGTCAGGTTGACGTTGTTGCCGACCACCGGGACCACCCGTGCGGGCAGGAACCACGGCTGGTTCGCCGTCGCGTCGAGCGTGTCGAACTCCTCCCCGGCGGCCCGGAACCGCGCCGCCGTGGCCTCGGGATCCGCGTCGGTCGCCTCGTCCACCGCTGCGTCGCTGGCCTCGACCGCCCGTTCGGCCGACGACGCCGTGGTGGCGGCGAGCACCCCTGCCGACACGCTGCCGAGGACGCAGACGGCCGACACCCCGAGCAGCAGCCACACGGCAGCCCGCCGCTCGTTGCTGCGCGCCCGTCGCCAGGCCGTCCACGCCGCCGGGGCGACGGCGACCACGGCGACCAGCGCCGTGACACCGGTGAGCCGGAGGTCGCCCGGGAGGCCGAGGTCGAGCAGTCCCACGGCGGCCAGGCCACCCGTGGCGGCGCGCACCCGACGGTCCCGTGGTGCGCGCAGCTGCACCAGTGCCGCCACGAGCGCCACGATCCCTGCGACGCGTCCTGCGCCCACGCCGAGCGCCGCGGCCGGCAGCGCCATCCAGACGAGGGTCCACCGCTGGGCCCGGGAGGCGCAGAGCGAGACGACCGCGGCGGCGAGCCAGATCCAGACCAGGTCCGCTGGGCCCCACCCGGTGGGCGACGCCGACGAGGTGAGCGCGGCGACGACGCCCGAGACCGCAGCGATCAGGAGGACCGTCGCCCGCTGGGCCGGGGTCGTCCCGGCCGGTCGGCGGTCGGCGGCCGGGAGGTCGGCGACCGGCGCCCCGGGCGGCCGGTAGGGCGGCGGGGTGAGCTGCATGGGCCTCCAGTGTGCCCGCTCCGACCGGCGACGCGGCTGCGGACACCGGCGGTGGCGTGGTACCAATGCCGTGTGGCTCGACGTGGGCGCCGTCCCCCTGCCTTCGCCCGGACCGACCGCGTGGCCGAGCTCGTGCGTGAGGTCGTGGCCTCGGAACTGGAGCGGATCGGCGACGAGCGACTCGACCTGGTGACGGTGACCGACGTGAAGGTGGACGGCTCCCTCGAGCACGCCACCGTCTACTACTCGGCCATGCAGGCCGAGGCGGAGGACCGCCTCGACGCGGTGGCCGAGGCGCTCGACGAGCTCCGGTGGCCCGTCCAGCAGGTGGTGAACCGCGAGGTCCGGCTGCGCAAGACCCCGCAGGTCACGTTCCGACCCGACGACGTGCTGTCCTCCGCACTCCGGGTCGAGGAGATCCTCCGAGGGCTCGACGAGGAGTCGTGACCGGGGCAACGCCGTCGCCGGTCGGCTTCTGCGTGGTCGACAAGCCGACCGGGTGGACCAGCCACGACGTCGTCGCCCGCTGTCGCCGACTCCTCGGGACCCGGAAGGTCGGACACAGCGGGACCCTCGACCCGTCGGCGACCGGGGTGCTCGTCCTCGGCGTGGGTCCGGCCACCCGCCTGCTGCAGTTCCTCACCGGACTCGACAAGGACTACGAGGCCGAGTTCGTCCTCGGCGTGGAGACCGACACCCTCGACGCCGACGGTCGGGTCGTGGCGACCCACGACGTCACCGTCCCTCCGGAGCTGGTGCGGTCCGCAGCCGCCGCCTTCGTCGGTGAGATCGACCAGGTCCCGCCGATGGTCTCAGCGGTCAAGATCGACGGGGTGCCGCTGCACCGCCGGGCGCGCGCGGGTGAGGTCGTCGACCGGCCGGCCCGTCGGGTCACCGTCGACCGCTTCGACGTGGACTCGACCGGTGACCCGGATCGGTTCCGGGCCGCGGTCACGTGCTCGAGCGGCACCTTCGTGCGCTCGCTGGCGGCCGACCTGGGCCACGCCGTGGGTTCCGGTGCCCACCTCACGGCGCTCCGGCGCACGCGGGTCGGGCCGTTCACGCTCGACGAGGCCACGTCGCTGGAACAGGTCGAACCCGACGTCCTGCTGCCGCCGTCGGCGATCGGCCGACTGCTCCCGTCGGTCACGGTCGACGGGGTGCTCGCTGCCGAGGTGGGCCACGGGGCGGTCGTCGACCGCGACCGGTTCGACTCGTCCGACGGCGACGGCCCCTGGGCGGTCCTCGACCCCGCCGGCGACCTGCTCGCTGTGTACCGGCAGCACACCGGTGGCCGGGTGAAGCCGGTCGTGGTGCTGGCCCGGCAGTAGGTTCCCCCTCGCCCATGGACGTGATCCACGACACCGACGAGTGCCGACGTCCCGAGGAGGGGAGCGTCGTGACCATCGGCGCGTTCGACGGCGTCCACCTGGGGCACCGGGCCGTGATCGCCGCCGTGGTGGAGCGGGCGAGGGCCGAGGGCCGTCGGGCCGCGCTGGTCACCTTCGACCGCCACCCCGCCCAGGTCGTCCGTCCGGAGTCCGCGCCGCTGCTGCTCTGCGACCTGGACCACAAGCTCGAACTCCTCGGCGGCACCGGGCTCGACGCCGTGGTCGTCGTCCACTTCGACGAGGAGCGGGCCCGGGAGGAGCCGGAGGACTTCGTGCGGCGGGTGCTGGTGGAGTGCCTCGGAGCGAGCCACGTGGTGGTGGGGGAGGACTTCCACTTCGGCCACCGCCGGCGTGGTCACGTGGACCTGCTGGGTGAGCTCGGGCGCGAGTGGGGCTTCACCGTGACCGGCCACCGCTTGGTGGGACGCGACGGCCGACCGGCACGCGACGACGCCCAGGTCTCCTCGACCGCCATCCGTCGGGCGCTGACCGAGGGGCGTCTCGACGACGCCAATCGGATGCTCGGCCGTCCCCAGGAGCTGCGGGGTCCCGTGGTCGAGGGTGACCGGAGGGGACGCACGATCGGGTTCCCAACCGCCAACGTCGCCGTGCCCGTGGAGCTGCTCGTGCCGGCCGACGGCATCTACGCCGGTGACCTGGTCCGGGCCGACGGCACGGTGCTGCCGGCGGCGATCTACGTGGGGCACCGGCCGACCTTCTACGACGAGTCCGCTGCAGTGCTCGTGGAGGTGCACGTGCTGGACTTCGACGACGACCTCTACGGCGAGCGCGTCGCCGTGCGGTTCCGTCACCGGATCCGGGGGGACCGGGCGTTCGACTCGGTCGAGGCGCTCGCCGAGCAGCTCGCGCTCGACTGCGCCGAGGCCCGTCGCCTGCTCGAGGTCTGAGCCGGGCGCCGACCGATCCCGTCGGTCCGGGACGGAGCGGCGCTACCGTGGAGTCGATGAGTTCGGTCGTGGAGCCGATCGAGGGGCCGGTCCTCGACGAACCGCTCGCGGAGGGCGCGGTCGAGGTGCCCCGGCTGGCGCGTCACGAGATCGAGCTCGACGACGGCCACCGGGTGGGCGTCACGGTGGCCGGCCGGGGCGTGCCGCTGGTCGTCGTCCACGGGTTCTCGGCCGAGGGGTTCCTCTACGCCCAGTCGCTCTCCCGACTGGTGAGCATGGGGTTCAGGGTGGTGGCGATCGACACCGCCGGTCACGGTGCGACCCAGGGCCTGCCGTTGTCCGGGCAGGGCATGGACGACTACGCCGAGTTGCTCGGCCGGGCCGTCGACACGCTCGGACTCCGCCGGTACGTCCTGGTCGGACACTCGATGGGTGGTCAGCTCGTGACCCGTCTGGCGGCGCGCCGTCCGGAGGAGACGATCGCGGTCGTGTTGATCGACGCCATCGTCGGTGACACCTGGGACCGCATGGTCTACCTGTTCCGGGTCGCTCCGCCGCTGCTCAGCGCGGTCGGCACCGCCCTGATGATCGACTCCATGACGGTGGTCCCGGCCTTCACCGACCCCAAGCAGGCGACCAAGCTGCTCCGGTTGGTGCTGCCGACGGTCGCGGGCCACGTGGTGCGACCGTGGCGGCTGCTCGGGCCGATGGCCTCGATCCTCCGGACCCGGTCGAGCCGCTACGCGCTCGACGCGATCGCCGAGCACGAGGTGGAGGTCGTCGCGATCCACGGCGCCTGGGACGTGGCGGTGCCCCACCGGACGGCCCGCGACGCCGTCCGGCGGACGAGCGGGACGCTGGTCACCGTGGACCGGGCCGGCCACTCCTGGATCCTGCGGGACCCGGAGACGCTGCCGAGCATCTTCGCCGAGCTGCTCGCCGGCCCGCTCGGCGACGCCGTGCACCGCACGTTGCGGGCCGCCGGCCTGCGCCACCGTTCCCCCGACCTGACCGAGATCGAACGGGTCTGCTACGAGCCCGACGCCCGGGTGGTGGACCTCGCACCGGCCGACGGCCGTCGACGCGTGGTCGGACGCCACCGCCGCCCGCGGTACCGCTGGACGGTCGAGCCGGCCGCCGACTGAGCCACGTCGGGTCCGGGCCGTTGGAGTCCCGGCGGGAGGCTCGGCTACCCTGATCGCTCCGGCGACGCCGGTTGGCTCCTGGTCTGCGCGACACCCCGACCCGGGTGACGACGATGCCGGGGGCCGGGTCAGACACCCACAGGCCGGTCCCCGCCGGCCCACTCCCGAGGAGCTCCACGTGACGAACCGTCAGCCGACGAACCTGCCGCCCAAGGCCGACACGATCGCCAAGCACCGGCGATCCGACGCCGACACAGGCTCGCCCGAGGTCCAGATCGCCCTGCTGACCGATCGGATCAACCACCTGACCGAGCACCTCAAGGTCCACAAGAAGGACCACCACAGCCGTCGCGGCCTGCTCATGCTCGTGGGCAAGCGTCGCCGGTTCCTCGACTACCTGAGCGCCAACGACGTGGAGCGCTACCGGGCGCTCATCGCCGAGCTCGGGCTGCGTCGCTGAGCGCCGCTCCGCATCCCTCCCCGGCTGGTGCTTCGCCCGCAGGTGCTCGGTGGGCTAGCGTGACGGGCACACACAGCGGCTGACTGGTCAGTAACCGGTTGCCGGTGTCCGGCCCACACCGAGGCGTCCCGTCGAACGGAGCACGCCCGGCCGGGGATCGACCACTGGGGACTGGCCTGCCGCACCGATCCGGCCCCGTCGCGGGCCGACAAGGAGGGCCCCATGGCCGACCCCATTCGCGTCGCTGCACCAGTTGGCGACGACGACAGCAAGACCATCTCGTTCGAGACCGGCAAGCTCGCCGGTCAGGCCGGTGGCGCCGTGCTCGCCGGTCAGGGCGACACCCGTGTCCTGGTGACGGCGACCGCCGCCAAGCACGTCCGTGACGGGATCGACTTCTTCCCGCTCACCGTGGACATCGAGGAGCGGATGTACGCCGCCGGGAAGATCCCCGGCTCGTTCTTCCGTCGTGAGGGCCGAGCGCCCGAGTCGGCGATCCTGGCCTGCCGGTTGATCGACCGTCCGCTGCGGCCGTCGTTCCCCGACGGGTTCCGCAACGAGGTCCACATCGTCGGCACGGTGATGGGTGCCGACCAGCAGCACCCCTACGACGTGCTGGCCATCAACGCCGCGTCCGCTGCCCTCATGGTCTCCGACGTGCCCTTCGACGGTCCGATCGGCGCCGTCCGCCTGGCCTACAGCCAGGACGGCGTCTGGATCCCGCACCCGACCTACGAGGAGTCCGACGAGTCGACCTTCGAGATCGTCGTCGCCGGTCGACAGCTGCCGGACGGCGACGTGGCCGTGATGATGGTCGAGGCGGGCGGCACCGAGCGCTCGTTCTCGTACTACGCCGACGGTGCCCCCAAGGTGGACGAGGCGGCGCTCGCCGGAGCGCTCGAGGAGTCGAAGCGCTGGATCTCCGAGGCGGTCGAACTCCAGCAGCGCCTCGTGCAGGCCGTCACCGCTGAGCGCGGGGCGATCGGCACGATGGACTACACGCCGCAGGTGGACTACACGCCGGCCGTGGCCGACGCCGTGCGGGCCGCTGCGGGCGGCCGGGTGGCCGAGGTGCAGCAGATCGCCGACAAGGCCGAGCGCACCGCCGCCGAGGGCGAGCTCAAGGCGTCCGTGCTGGCCCAGGTCACCGACGACCTCGTCCGGTCGTTCGTGTCCGAGGGCATGAGCGAGGACGCCGCGGCTGCGGCCGTGAACAAGCAGGCCGGTGCCGCCCTGCGTTCGATCACCAAGGAGACCGTCCGGACCCGCATCGTCACCGAGGGTCTCCGGATCGACGGCCGGGGTCTGGCCGACATCCGACCCCTGTCGGCCGAGGTGGACGTCATCCCCACGGCCCACGGCACCGGGCTCTTCCAGCGGGGCGAGACGCAGGTCCTCAACTTCTGCACCCTGGGCATGGCCAAGATGGACCAGATGATCGACGGCATCGACCCGATCACTAAGAAGCGCTACCTGCACCACTACAACTTCCCGCCCTTCTCCACGGGCGAGACCGGCTTCATGCGGGGTCCGAAGCGCCGGGAGATCGGTCACGGTGCGCTCGCCGAGCGGGCGCTGTTCCCCGTGGTGCCGTCGCTCGAGGACTTCCCCTACACGATCCGGGTGGTCTCCGAGGTGCTCGCCTCCAACGGCTCCACCTCGATGGCGTCCGTCTGCTCGTCGACGCTGTCGCTCATGGACGCCGGCGTGCCGATCGTCGCCCCGGTGGCGGGCATCGCCATGGGGCTCGTGTACGCGGACGGGAAGTACGCCACGCTCACCGACATCCTCGGTGCCGAGGACGCGTTCGGTGACATGGACTTCAAGGTCGCCGGCACGGCGGACGCCGTGACGGCCCTGCAGCTCGACACCAAGATCGACGGGATCCCCGCCGACGTCCTGGCCGCCGCGCTCGAGCAGGCCAGGGACGCCCGGCTCGCGATCCTCGAGGTGATGGCCGCGGCCATCGCCGAGCCGCGGGACGACGTGTCGGAGACGGCGCCGAAGATCGTGAGCTTCGAGATCCCGGTCGACAAGATCGGCGAGGTGATCGGGCCGAAGGGCAAGGTCATCAACAGCATCCAGTCCGAGACCGGCGCCAACATCTCGGTCGACGACGACGGTCTGGTCGGCGTGGTGGCCATCGCTGCGGTCGACCGCGGCGCGGTGGCCGAGGCCGAGCGGCAGATCAAGCTGATCCTCGACCCGCCGACGGCGGAGGTGGGTGCGACGTACGAGGGCCGGGTGGTCAACATCACCAAGTTCGGTGCGTTCGTGAACATCCTCCCGGGACGTGACGGTCTGGTCCACATCTCCAAGCTCGGTGGCGGCAAGCGCATCGACCGGGTGGAGGACGTGGTGTCGCTCGGTGACCCGATCACGGTCGTGGTCGACGACGTCGACCCGAACGGCAAGATCTCGCTCTCGCCGGTCGGCGCCGCCGGATCCGGTGACGGGTCCGAGGATGGCGCGTCCTCCGGTGGTGACCGTGGTGGTGACCGTGGTGGTGACCGTGGCGGTGACCGTGGCGGTGACCGTGGCGGTGACGCCGACGAGGCCCGCTTCAGCGAGGCCTTCGACGCCGAGCTCCGCGAGGAGTTCGGGGACCTCGGCCCCGCCCCGGTGCGCAACCGCGGTGGTGGTGGCGGGGGCGGCCGCTCGCGCGGCGGCCAGCGTCGCCGTCGCTGAGGCCACCTCGCACGTGGAGCTCCTCGACGCCGGGTCGATCCCGGGTGTCGCCGCCCCGTTGGAGCGGCTGCGCCGGACCGAGCTCGACTCGGGCGTCGTGGTGCTCACCGACACGGTCGACCACTCGCGGACGGCCGCGATCGGGGTCTACGTGGCCACCGGCTCGCGCGACGAGGCCGACGACCACCAGGGCGTCTCGCACATGCTCGAGCACCTGCTGTTCAAGGGCACGGCCGACGCCTCGGCGTCGGCCATCGCCCGGGCCATGGACCAGGTGGGCGGTGAGCTGAACGCCTTCACGACCAGCGAGCACACGGTGTTCCACGTGCGGGTGCCTGCGACCGCTGCGGATCTGGCCCTCGGCATCCTGATGGAGGTCGTGTCCCGCGCCGCGCTGCGGCCCGAGGACCTCGACGTCGAACGACAGGTGGTGCTCGAGGAGCTGGGACTCGCGCTCGACGACCCGGAGGACCTGGTCGTCGTCCGGCTCTTCGAGGCTGCGTTCCCGGGCCACCCGCTCGGTCGTGAGGTCCTCGGGAGCGTCGAGTCGATCGAGGCGATCGACCGGGACGTGGTCGCCGGATTCCGGGACCGCTGGTACCGGCCGGCGAACGTCGTCGTCACCGCCGCCGGTCGTGTGGACCACGACGCCGTGGCCCGACGGGTAGAGGCGGCGTGGACCGGGTTCGATCCCGGGGCTCGGCCCGATCGGCCCGTGCCGGGTCCGGCGACGTCGGTCACCGTCGAGGAGCGGCGACCCGGCGACGTCACCCAGTTCGCGCAGGCGTGGCGGACGTGCTCGTTGCGTGACGACGACCGGACGACCCTCGGTGTGGTGAGCCACCTCCTCGGCGGCGGGCCGTCGAGCCGGTTGTTCCAGCAGATCCGCGAGGACCGTGCGCTCACCTACTCGATCGGGACGGCGGTCAACCTCTACACCGACGCCGGGGTGCTCTCGTTGCAGTCGTCCACGGGATCCTCCCGCCAGGACGACCTGCTCGGCGCCGTCGACGAGGTGGTGGAGGAGTTCCTGGCCGACGGGCCCACCGAGGAGGAGGTGGACCGGGCCTGTCGTTCCATGTGGGCCGGAGCGGTGCTGGCGCTCGAGGACGTCGGCGCCCGGGCCGGTCGGCTCGCCGGCGCCGAGCTCGCCCACGGCTCGGTGGCCCCCATCACGGACTTCCGTGACCGGCTCGACGAGGTCACCGTGGACTCGGTCGTCCGGGTGGCCGGCGAGGTGCTGGGTTCCGAGGTGGTGACCTCGCTCGTCCTGCCCGACTGACGGAGGGGCTCAGGCGCCGCCGGCGTCCGCGGCCTCGACCTCGTCCCGGGTCACGCCCAGCACGAACAGCACGGCGTCGAGGTACGGCACGTTGACGGTGGTGTCGGCGGCCTGCTGCACGACCGGTCGGGCGTTGAACGCCACCCCCAGGCCGGCCGCCGCGATCATGTCCAGGTCGTTCGCCCCGTCACCGACCGCCACGGTCTGGCTGACGGGGATCCCCTCGGCGTCGGCGAACTCCTGCAGCAGCTGGGCCTTGCGCGCCCGGTCGACCACCTCGCCGAGGACCTCGCCGGTCAGCCGCCCGTCGCGCACCTCGAGCACGTTGGCCACGGCGTGGTCGAGGTCGAGCTCCCGGG
>CAIQNH010000217.1 GCA_903873135.1 uncultured Actinomycetes bacterium | reverse complement strand
GAGTTCAGCTTCACCGGGGAGCACTACCGGATCGACGCCCTCGACGGGACACCGGCCCCCCACGCCCCCGGCGGTCCCCCCGTGCTCATCGGTGGCGGGGCACCCCGGCTGCTCCGCGCCGCCGGCGCGCTCGCCGACATCGTGGGCGTCAACGCGTCCATCCACTCCGGCGAGATCGACCAGGCCGCTGCGCACGACGGACTGGCCGAGCGGATCGACGAGAAGGTCGGCTGGGTCCGGGAGGGCGCCGGGGACCGCTTCGACGACTTGGAGCTCAACGCGTGGCTGGCCGCCGCCGAGCTGACCGACGACCCGTCGGTCCCGGCGATGCTCGCGGAGCTGTTCGGCACCGACGTCGAGTCGTTCCGGGGTTCGCCGCTGGCGCTGGTGGGCAGCGAGTCGGACTGCGCCGAGCAGCTCCACGAACGACGGGAGCGCTGGGGGTACTCGTACCACGTGATCCCCGGCGACCGGGCGCACGACTTCGCCCCGCTCGTCCAGCGACTGACCGGCACCTGAGTCCCGTCCCACGGCACGAGCCCGGGCGCGGCCACCGGGACGACCGGTAGGGTCCGCAGGCGTGGAGCCGTTCGACGTCCTGGGCGCCGCGCAGTCGGTGCGATCCGGAGCCGTGTCCGCACGCGAGCTCGTCGAGACGAGCCTCGAGCGGATCGACCGGGGTGATGCCGAGCTGACCGCCTTCGTCCACCTGGACCCGGACGGCGCCCTGGTCGCCGCGGATCGCGTCGATGACGCTCGGCGCCGTGGCGAGGAGCTCGGTCCGCTCGCCGGGGTTCCGTTCGGGGTCAAGGACCTCGAGGACTGCGCGGGGCAGCCGACCACGCGTGGCTCACGGTGGTTCGCCGACGGTCCGTCGGCGGAGCGCGACGACCTGCACGTCGGCCGGTTCCGCGCCGCCGGCGCCATCCCGGTCGGCAAGACCGCCACACCGGAGTTCGGCGCGTGGGGCTACACGGCCAGCCCGCTGCACGGGGTCACCCGGAACCCGTGGGACCCGAGCCGCACCCCGGGCGGGTCGAGCGGTGGGACCGCAGCAGCGGTCTCGGCCGGGTTCGTGCCGTTCGGAACGGCGAGCGACGGCGGCGGCTCGATCCGCGGCCCGGCGGCGTCGTGCGGGCTCCCCGGGCTCAAGCCGACCTACGGGCGTGTCCCAAGCCTGGCCAGCACCCGACTGGCCCAGAACGCCGTCAACTTCGCGCTGGCCACGACGGTCCGCGACACGGCGCTGCTGCTCGACGTGGCCGCCGGCCCCGACCCGCGGGACCGCACCTCGCACCCGAGCACCGGGGTCCGCTACGTGGAGGCGGCCGAGCGACTGCCGGTGTCGGGCCTGAGGGCCACGTGGTCGAGCGACCTGGGGTTCGTGGTGGTGGACCCCGAGGTGTCCCGGATCGCCGGGTCGGCTGCCGAGCGGCTGGTCGGAGCCGCCGGTCTGGCCACCACCGACGTGACCGTCGCGCTCGACGACTACATCCTCACCTACGTCTTCGTGGAGGGACCCGACCAGTTCGTGGACGTGCCCGCCGACTGGGCGGACCGGCTCGGCGAGCTCGACCCGCTCGTCGTCGACGGCTGGCGTTCCGCCGCCGAGGTCACGCTGCCGACGGCGGCCCGGGTGGAGCGGGAACGACGCGAGCTCGAGCACCGGGTGGCCGGGCTGTTCGAGCACACCGACGTGCTGCTCACCCCCACCAACGCGTGCCCACCGTTCGCCGCCGAGGGACCGATGCCCGAGGAGATCGGCGGCCGGCCGTGCCACGCCGGGCACGCAGCGCTGCTGACGATGCTGGCCAACCTGGTCAACCTGCCGTCGATCTCCCTGCCGGCGGGACTCACCGCAGACGGCCTGCCAGTCGGACTGCTGGTCACCGCACCTCGGCACCGCGAGGACCTGTGCCTCCGGCTGGCCCGGATCTGGGAGCAGGCGGCACCGTGGCCCCGGCGCGCACCGGCGGCCTGAGGTCGGCCGCTCCGGTCTGAGCACCCCCAACGGGATTCGAACCCGTGCCGCCACCTTGAGAGGGTGGTGTCCTAGGCCGCTAGACGATGGGGGCCTGATGTACGCACCCCCGGTCGGGTGGATGCGATTCTGTTGTGGCTCGGGGGGGAGGACTCGAACCCCCAATAACTGGACCAGAACCAGTTGTGTTGCCGATTACACCACCCCCGAAAGGCAGCGCCGTCCCACCGGGACGCCCGGAGACCTTAGCGGAGGCGACCGCCCCGGCGACAACCGCCGGACCGTGGTGGCAGGTGGACCTCAGGGTCGATAGCGGAGCATCCGGTCGAAGCCGATCACCCGACCGAGGGCGACCAGACCGGTCTCCCGGGCCACCTCGCCCACCGACCCGCCCGTCGTGCTCGGCGAGACGGTGGCGTCCCGACCGAGGTCACCGCTCATCGCGACCAAGCGGGCGTTGTGGTAGCCGTCGGAGACGAGCGTGACCCGGTTCCAGCCGCGCCCGGCCAGGATCCGCTCGGCGGCGGCGAGCGACTCCCAGGTGCTGTCGCCGTCGTCGACGATCACCAGGTCCCCCTCGGGCACGCCCCGGCCCCGCAGGTAGTCGAACCCGGCGAAGGCCTCGGTGAAGCGGTCACCGGGCTGCTTGGACCCCGTGAGCACGATCCGGGGCGCGACGCCCGCCCGGTAGAGGTCGTAGGCGTGGTCGAGGCGACCCTGCAGGGCCGGTGACGGCCGACCGTCGTACTGGGCGGCCCCCAGGACCACCAGCGCGTCGCTCGTGCTGCGGTCGTCCCGGTAGGCGGCGACCTCGACCTGCACGAACGTGACCACGAGGTACGCGGCGAGGAGCAGCGCTGCCCCGAAGGCCAGGCGCACCCCCCACCGGATCACGGACCCGGGGCCTCCGTCTCGGCGGCACGGTCCAGGGCCGCGGCCACCCGGCGCAGCGTCTCCTCCCGGCCGAGCACCTCCATGGACTCGAACAGGGGCGGGCCGACCCGTCGACCGGTGACCGCCACCCGCAGCGGTGCCTGGAACCGCTTCCGGCTCGCGCCGAGCTCCTCGGCGAGCGCCATCGTCCGCTCGTACAGCTCGGCCGACGTCCACGGCCACTCGGCCAGGCCCTCGGCCACCGCCGCCAGCCAGGTCGGGGCGTCGCCGGCGAAGGCGGCGTCCCAGGACGCCTCGTCGACCTCCGGGTCGGCGAGGAAGAGGAAGTCGACGTACCCCGGGACCTCGGCCAGCGTCTCGACACGGGTCTGCACCTCGCCGGCCACGAGCGCGAACGTCTCGTCCCGGTAGCGGTCGGCCCACGGCGTCGCCGCGAAGTAGGGCCGGGCCCGCTCGGCGAAGTGCGCGACACCGAGGTGGCGGATGTGCTCGGCGTTGACGTGCCGGAGCTTGCGGACGTCGAACCCGGCCGGCGACTCGCCGACGTCGGCGATGCGGAACATCGCCGGGAACTCGCCGAGCGGGTCGAAGCGGACCTCCTCGCCGTCGGGCGGTCCCCACCCCAGCAGCGCCAGGTAGTTCACCATCGCCTCGCTGAGGTACCCGCGGTCCCGGTAGTCGAGCAACGACACGTCGTCGCGACGCTTGGAGAGCTTCTTGCGCTGCTCGTTGACGATCAGCGGCAGGTGGGCGAACCGGAGATCGGCGGACGCCACCCCCAGCGCGCTGCGGAGCAGCAGGTACTTGGGCGTGACGTTGATCAGGTCCTCGCCACGGATGACGTCGGTGACCCGCATGTGCGCGTCGTCCACGGCGTTGGCGACGAAGAACGTCGGCGAGCCGTCGGCCCGCCGGAGGACGAAGTCCTCGAGGTTGGCGAGCTCGAAGTCGATGCGCCCCCTGATCTCGTCGTCCCAGCCGACCGACGTGGCGCCGGTCGCGTCCGGGTCGACCCGGAATCGGACCGCCCTCCCGGCTCCGGGGCCGAGCCCCCGGTCACGGTCGGCCGGGTCGTAGGCCCGGCCGCCGGTTCGTTCACGGTCCCCCTCGGGCACCGGGTCCGACCAGTAGGCGAGCCCCCGGGCGAGCAGGTCCTCGACGGCCTCCTGGTGGGCCTCGACCCGGGCCGACTGGCGGATCGGCGCCTCGTCCCAGTCGAGACCCAGCCACTCGAGCGCGGCGTAGACCACGTCGACGAGCTCCGGGCGGGACCGCTCGAGGTCCGTGTCCTCGACACGCAGCAGGAAGGCGCCGCCGACCGAACGGGCGGCGAGGTAGTTGAACAGGGCCGTCCGGGCGCTGCCGAGGTGCAGGTAGCCGGTGGGGGCGGGTGCGAACCGCATGCGACGTCCGGAACTGGGCTCGACCACAGGTCCACGCTAGCGGTCGCCCCCGACGTCGTCCGGGCTCCTACCATGCGGGCGTGAGCGACCTGCCCCCGACCGACGGACCGCCACCGTCCGACGCCACCGTCCCGACGGGCGGCGACGGCGGCGAGCCGGGGTTCCGCATCACCTCGGCTGAGGACACCGGGGCGCCCACGGAGGGCACGCCGGCGCCGGACGGACGACGGCACACCCTGGTGGTCGTCGCGGTCGCCGCCGCGGTGACCCTCGCTGCGATCGGACTGTTCCTGGCCACCCGGTCCGACCCGCCGCCACCGCCCACGACCACGACCACCGAGTCCACGACGAGCACCACCCAGACCACCATCTCCACCTCGGTCGTGGTCGCCCGGGCCATCCAGCCGACGATCCAGGTCACCGCCACCCCGCCGGCGAGCTGGGACGAGGAGCCCACGGGGGTCCGCTACGGACCGCCGCCCCCGCCGTCGAGCGCCGAGGCCCTCGCCGCCTCCGGCGAGGCCCCCGTGCCGCTGCCCAACCCCGAGTACCCGATCCAGGGCCGGCAGTCGACGCCGGTCGGCTGGATGTTCGACAACCCCACCTCGCTCGGCGACCCGTTCGTGATGCTGGTCACCGAGCAGCGCGGCGACCACCTGCAGGTGCAGGTCCCGGTGCGGCCCAACGGCACGGTCGGCTACGTCCGCACCAACGAGGTGGAGCTCAGCACCATCGACCAGCGGCTCCAGCTCGACCTCTCCGACCGGCGACTCCGGTTCCTCGAGGGTGACGTCGTCGTGGCCGACACCGAGGTGGTGATCGGCAAGGAGTCCACCCGGACCCCGACCGGCCGGTTCTACGTCACCGACGAGGTGCCCCGTGACCCCGACGGTGCCTTCGGCCCGCTGATCCTGGCCACGAGCGCCTACAGCGAGCAGCTCGACGAGTTCGACGACGGGGTCCCGGTGATCGCGTTCCACGGCACCAACCAGCCCGAGCTGATCGGATCCGAGGCCTCCAACGGTTGCGTCCGGATGCCCAACGAGGTGGTCACCCTGATCGGCGACCGCCTGCAGCTGGGGGCCAGGGTCGACATCACGCCCTGACAGCGGCCGACCCGGCCGACGGGACGGTCAGACGTCGAGGTCGAGGCAGCTGCGCCAGTCGGCGCGGTGGCGTTCCTCGATCTCCGTGTGGGGCAGCACCAGCACGTCCTCGGGGGCGGCGTCAGCGATGCGGCGCAGGTCCGAGTAGTTGTGCCGGAGGTGGACCTCGTCGAACCACTCGGGTCGGATCTCGGCGAGACCGGCGTCGACGGCGTCGTCGAGGAACCCCCACACCACCAGACCCACCCGGACGTCGTGGACGACGGGAGCCCGACCGAGGAGACCGGAGCGCTTGGTGGCCACGGCCGTCGCACCGGCGAGTGCGTCGGCCTGGTGCTCGCCGTCGAGCAGCGTCAGCCGACCCTCGAACCGACGGGCCAGACGGATGGCGTACCCCTGGTCCGGTCCCGGGGTCCCGAGCCGCTCCCCTTCCGGCTGCAGACCGGACAGCTCACCGGGGCGGTCGGCGACCCAGGACGTCGGCCGTCGCGGTGGCGAGGCGTAGCTGCGCAGCGTCTGGGTCGGATCGGTGGGGACGTAGCGGGGTGCGGACATGGTGGACGGAGACTACTCGGCACCGGTCTCGGCGCCGGCGTGGAGCAGGCCGAAGACCAGGCCGTCGACGAGCGCCCGCCACGACGCCTCGATGATGTTCGGGGACACCCCG
>CAIQNH010000216.1 GCA_903873135.1 uncultured Actinomycetes bacterium | reverse complement strand
TAGCTCGCACCACAAAGCGGGGAGGGGGGAAGGGAGAGGAGAGGGAGAGGAGAGGGAGAGGAGAGGGAGAGGAGAGGGAGAGGGGGGGTCAGATGGGGAGGCCGCCGGTGGCGGCGTTCGTCGAGCCGGAGTCCTTCCACGCTGCGATCGTCCGCTGGGCGATCCGCATCTGGTGGACCTCGTCGGCGCCGTCGGCGAACCGGGCCCAGCGCGCGTGCTGGTACATGTGCGCGAGCGGCGTGTCGGTCGAGTAGCCGAGCGCCCCGTGGACCTGGATCGACCGGTCGATCACCCGGTTCAACATGTTCGCCACGAAGTGCTTGGCCATCGACACCTCGGACTTGAAGTCCACCGATTCGTCGAGCCGGTGCTGGTCGACCTTGTACGCAGCGTGCAGCACCATGAGCTTGGCCTGGTACAGCTCGACGGTGGAGTCGGCGATCATCCACTGGACGCCCTGCTTCTCGGCGAGGAGCGATCCGTGGGCGAACCGGTGCAGCGATCGGTCCACCATCATGTCGAGCGCCACCTCGGCCTGGGCGATCCACCGCATGCAGTGCGCCAGCCGGGCCGGGCCCAGCCGGTACTGCCCGAGCAGGTGGCCCTGCCCCCGACCGCCGAGCATCTGCGACTGGTGGACCCGGAGGTCCTCGATGAGGATCTCGGAGTGGCCGGTCGAGCCGTGCATGGTCTCGATCTGCCGGACCTCGTTCCACCCCTCCGACGGGATGTCGACGATGAACGCGGTGTTGGCGGCCTGTGGCAGGTCAGGGTCGTCCTCGGTACGGGCCACGAGGATCGCGAAGTTGGCCCGGTGTGCGTTGGAGATGAACCACTTGTGCCCGTTGATGACCCACTCGTCGCCGTCCTGGTAGGCGTGGGTGCGGATCAGCGTCGGATCGGAGCCGGCGACCTCGGGTTCGGTCATGGCGAAGCAGCTCCACACCCGGCCCTCGCACAGGGGCCGGAGGTAGCGCTCGAGCTGCTCCTCGGTGGCCCAGTGCAACAGCGTGTGCATGTTGCCCTCGTCCGGGGCCTGGCAGTTGAGGACCCACGGCCCGTAGTAGCTCTTGGCCGCCTCGGCCTGGACCATCGCCAGTTCCACGTGGCCGAGGCCCATCCCGCCCCACTCCTCGGGCATGTGGGGCAGCCACAGACCCTCCTCCTGGGCGCGGACACGCATGCCGATCAGCGTCCGCAGGTACTCGTCCCGGTCCTCCGACTCGAGCCGGGCCTCGGCGATGCGGGCCTCGCCGACCTGCACCACGTCGGTGATGAACGTCCGGACCCGGGACCGGATCGCCTCGAGTTCCGGCGAGAGGGAGAAGTCGATGCTCACGGCGCCGACGGTAGCCGCCGACCCCGCGACTGTCGCCCTGGCGGTCAGTCGGCGACGGGCACGAGGGACCGGTCGAGGAGTCGCTCGAACTCCTCGGCCGGCACGGGCCTCGAGAACAGGAAGCCCTGGGCGGAACGACAGCCGAGCTCGAGGAGCGTGCTGAGCTGCTCGCGCCGCTCGACCCCCTCGGCGGTGACGCCGAGTCCCAGCACCTCGGTCAGTCGGACGATCGTCTCGACGATGGCCCGGTCCTCGGGGTCGGCAGGGAGGTCGGCGACGAAGCTCCGGTCGATCTTGACCACGTCGATGGGGAGTCGCTTCAGCAGCTGCAGCGAGCTGTACCCCGTCCCGAAGTCGTCGATGGCGAGCCGGACCCCGAGGTCGCGGAGCCGGTCCACGGCGGCGAGGCCGAGCTCGGCGTCGCGCATCACCGTGGTCTCGGTCACCTCGAGCGTCAGGCGGGCGGCGGACAGACCGGTCCGCTCGAGCACGTCACGGACCAGGTCCGGGAAGTCGACCAGCTCGAGCTGACGGACCGACACGTTGACGCGCAGCACGAAGTCGTCCGCCAGCCGACCGCGTGCCTCCCACCCGGCCGCGTCCCGACACGACTGGTACAGGACCTCCCGACCGATGCCGTCGATCGCCCCGTTGTCCTCGGCCAGCCCGATGAACGCCCCCGGCTGGAGCAGTCCACGGACCGGGTGCTGCCACCGGACCAGCGCCTCGGCACCGACGATCGAACCGCCGAGCAGGTCGACCTCGGGCTGGTAGTGGACCACGAGCTGGTCGGTCTGGGCGGCGACCTTGAGCTCGAGTCCCAGCGCCGTCCGATCGGCGACCCGGGCCCGGAGGGCGTCGTCCACCACGACGGTCCGGTCCCGGCCCGCCGCCTTGGCCTCGTAGAGCGCAGCGTCGGCCCAGCGCAGCAGGTCGGCCGGATCGGCCGGACGGTCGGTGCGCACGACCCCGACCGACGCCGCCAGGAGGAACCGCCGACCGTCCAGCTCGGCGGGCTCCGCCAGCACCTCGCGGACCTCCTCGGCCAGGCCGAGCACCTCCGACTCGGAGACGTCGGTGGCCAGGATCGTGAACTCGTCACCACCGAAGCGCGCCACCGTGGCCGACGTTCCGAGCCGTTCCCGGAGTCGTCGGGCGGCGACGCCGAGCAGCGCGTCGCCGGCGTCGTGGCCGAGCGAGTCGTTGACGACCTTGAAGTCGTCGAGGTCGACGAAGAGGAGGCCGACGGAATCGTGGAGGTCACCCACCGCCCCGCAGGCCGCGGTGAGTCGGCTGAGGAACGCCACCCGGTTCGGCAGACCCGTCAGGTGGTCGTGGTTGGCCTGGTGCTCGAGCTCGGCCCGGTGCTGGTGACCGGAGGTCGTGTCCCGGAGGACGACCAGCACGATCGGGTCGTCCCCGTCCTGCGGTTGGGGGATCAGGGTGCACTCCAGCCAGATCACCGCGCCGGGCGCCGACACGGGGAACTCGACCACCTCCTGACTCGACGAGTCGATCGCCCGCAGCATGGACTCCCGGAGCCGGGCGACCAGTTCCTCGGGCAGGTCGGGCCACCCGTCGACGTCGGCGACCCCGGCGGCCACCAGCCGGTCACGCAGGTCGATCGCCGCCTGGTTCACGAACTCGGGCGGACGACCGGGGACGAACTGGATGATCCCCTCCGGGAGGGCGGCGACGAGCGAGGAGAAGCGCGCCTCGGTCCGCTCGAGCTCGTCGACGACCAGCCGCTGGTCGGACAGGTCCCACACGTGGACCGTCCCACCCACCAGCTCGCCGCCGTCGGGGCGGTCAGCGAGGACGTCGAGACGACACCACCGGGACGGTCCGCCGCCGTGCAGCCGCACCTCCACCGAGCAGGAGTCGAGCGCTCCCGATCCGAGCTCGGCCCACTCGGCCCGGAAGCCTGCGGCGTCGTCCCGCTGCAGGAGCTCCTCCAGCGCGACCCCGTGCAGGGCGTCACGGTCCCGGCCGACGAGCCGGCTGGCCACGTCGTTGGCGGCGACGATCCTCGCCTGCGAGTCGACCACGAGGATGGCGATGGGCGAACGCTCGAAGACCTCGAGCCTCCGGTCGACGTCGCCGCCGGTCCGGACGGAACCACCCCGCTCGAACGCGTGCTCCACCAGCGCTGCGACGCTGCGCAGGACCGGGAGGTCCTGGTCGATCCAGGTTGCGGGACCCGTCAGGTTGTCGAAGCCGACGAGACCGGCGACCCGACCGTCCCGGAGGAACGGGAACTCCAGGATCGCGGTGATGCCCTCCTCGGCGAGGTACTCGGCGTCGGCCTCCCAGTCCTCGGGCAGGTGGGCGACGTCCCGGATCTCGTTGATCTCGTGTCGGAGCAACCGGGCCTGCTCCTGGGGCATGTCGTCGAACGGGCGGTCCTGCTCCCGTTCGAACGCCGGCGGGATCCCGGGGGCGCACCACTCGTGGGTCATGGAGATCGTGCGGGCGTCGTGGTCGTAGCGGACGACGAAGCCCCGGTCGGTCCCGATGAACGTGCTGACCGACCCGAGCACGTCGACGAGCCCGTCGTCGAGGCGGTCGTCGGGCAGGGCGATGAGGTCGGCGAAGAGCCGCTCGACCAGCCCCGTGAACTCGCGCACCCGGGCGGGGACCAACTCCTCGGCGACCGACGCCCCGTGGACCGGCGACGCTCCGGGGCCACGCACGTCGCTCACGGCACCGCAACGTAGTGGATCACCCACGGGCCGTGACCGGGCGACCACCGGATCGTGACCGGGCGGACCACCCGGCAGCCACCGACCCCGCCGTGGTAGTCAATGGGCATGGCTCGCAGCGACCTCACCCCCGTCGACGGCACGACCGTCGAGGCCACCACCACCCACGGCACCCTGGAGGGGTCGTGGCACCACGGCGTGGCCCGCTTCGCCGGGGTCCCCTTCGCCGCCCCGCCCGTGGGCGAGCTCCGGTTCCGCCCGCCCCAGCCGCTCGACGCGTGGTCCGGGGTCCGACCGGCGCACGAGTTCGGGCCCATCTGCCCGCAGAACCCCTCGATGATGGACGCCCTCTTCGGTGGCGAGTCCGAGGTCTGGGACGAGGACTGCCTCTACCTGAACGTCTGGACCACCGACGTCGAACCGGAGACCCCGCGACCCGTCATGGTGTGGATCCACGGCGGAGGCTTCGAGATGGGCTCCGGCTCCTCGCCGCTCTACCACGGTGAGTCCTTCGCCCGGACGGGCGTGGTGATCGTCACCCTCAACTACCGGCTCGGGTCGCTCGGCTTCCTCGAACTCGGCGGTCTCGACCCCGGCTACGCCGGCTCCGGCAACGTCGGCCTGCTCGACCAGGTCGCCGCGCTCGAGTGGGTGCGCGACAACGCAGCGGCGTTCGGCGGCGATCCGGGCAACGTCACGATCTTCGGCGAGTCGGCGGGCGCCATGAGCGTGTCGCTCCTCGCCGCCATGCCTCGGGCACGGGGCCTGTTCCACAAGGTCGTCGCCCAGTCGGGGGCTGCGTCGGCCGCCCGCCCGGTCGCCGACGCCCGCGCCGACACCGAGGCGTTCCTCGCCGAGGTCGGCTGCGCGACCGTCGACGAGCTGCTCGCTGCGGACCTCCCGTCGCTGCTCGCCGCCCACGCCCGCATCAACGCCGCCCGGATCGCAGATCCGGAGGCGGCCCTGCGGGAGCACGACAGTCCGCTGGCGTTCCTGGCGTTCCGACCGGTGGCCGACGGCGGCGAGGTGCCCGCCGACCCACTCGCGGCGATCGCCGACGGGGCGGCGGCCGGCATCCCGATGGTGGTCGGCACGACGCTCGAGGAGTGGAAGCTCTTCGCCCTGATGAGTCCGCTGGCGACGTCGGACGACTCGTTGCTCGACCGGCTCGAGCTGCTCGGCATCGACCCGGCCGCTGCGCTCGCCGCGTACCGGGAGGAGTTCCCCGACGCCACGCCGGCCGAGCTCGAGACGGCCGTGCTGACCGACGTGGTGTTCCGCGTCCCCGCCTCGGAGCTGGTCGACGCCCAGGCGGCCCACGCCCCCGTGTACCAGTACCGATGGGACTGGGCGAGCCCGGCCATGGGCGGGTTGATCGGGGCGTCGCACGCCATCGAGATCCCGTTCGTGTTCGACCTGGTCGAGGACCAGCGTCTCCACGTGTTCGTCGGACCCGACGCCTCCAAGCCGCTCGCCCGTGCCGTCCACGAGGCCTGGGCGGCGTTCGCCACGCACGGCGTGCCGGCGGCCGACGGCCTGCCCGCGTGGCCGGCCGTGGACGCGTCGCGGCGCCCGGTGCTCCGGTTCGACACGACCTCCGACCTGGTGGTCGATCCGCAGTCGACGACGCTGCGCTTCTGGTACGACCAGCGGTGAGCCAGCTCGTCGAGCTCGGGTTCTACGCGCTCGCCGGGCACACCGAGCAGCCGCGCGACCTCGTCGACGAGGTCCACGCCGCCGAGGCCCTCGGACTCGGCTCGCTGTTCATCTCCGAGCGGTTCAACGTCAAGGACGCCGCGGTGCTGACGGGCGCCGCCGGCGCCGTGAGCACGACGCTCGGCGTGGCCACGGCGGCCACCAACGTGACCACCCGGCACCTGATGGTCACCGCCACCGTCGCCACCACCGCCCACCGCCTCACCGGCGGACGGTTCGCGCTGGGACTCGGCCGGGGCATCGGGCTGCTGAACGGGCTCTACGGACTCGAGGACGCGACCGGTGCGCAGCTCACCGACACCGTCGAGCTGCTCCGACGGCTCTGGCACGGCGACGTGGTCGTGGGCCACGACGGTCCGGCCGGCAGCTACCCGTTCCTCCACCAGGGCAGCACCTTCGACGAGGACATCCCGGTCATCCTCTGCGCGATGGGCGAGCGGTCCCTGGAGCTGGCCGGCCGGGTGTTCGACGGCGTGGTGCTCCACACCTACTTCACGGACGAGACGCTGGCCCGGTCGGTCGCAGCGGTGCGACGTGGGGCGGAACAGGCGGGTCGGGACCCGGCCTCGGTCCGGGTGTGGTCGGTCCTGGCGACGGTCGGCGACCACCTCGACGTCGAGCTGCGCCTCCGCAAGACCGTCGGGCGACTCGCCACGTACCTCCAGGGGTACGGCGACCTGATGGTGCGGGTCAACGACTGGGACCCGGCGGTCCTGGAGCGCTTCCGGGCCGATCCGGTGGTCGCCTCCACCCCGGGCGCGCTCGACGCCGTGGGCACCGTCGAGGTGCTGGAGCACGTGGCGGAGCTGCTGCCGGACGAGTGGCTGGCCGCTGCGGCGGTCGGCAGCCCCGAGGCCTGCGCCGCCCGGGTGCTGGGACAGTTCGACCTGGGCGCCGACAGCGTCGTCCTCCACGGCGCCACTCCCGACGAGCTGGCACCGGTGGTCGCCGCCTACCGGGAGCAGCGACCCGAGGGCCGCTTCGACCACCTGCCGGTCAATCCCGGCGCCGCCGCCGTCCGCTGAGCCGGACCGGGGTCAGGTCGCAGCGACGGCGGCGAGCGGGTCGAGGCGGGCGGCCCGTCGGGCTGGGAGCACGGCGGCGAGCACCCCGATGACGGCGCCCGCGACCGCCACCCCGAGCAGGCGGGTCCACGGCAGGCCGAACTCGACGGTCTCGGCCGGCAGCACCGACACGAGCGCGGCGGCGAACCCGACGCCGAGCGCCAGCCCGAGCGCTGCGCCGAACCCGGCGATGAGCAACCCCTCCACACGGACCATCCGACGGGTGCGACGGCGGGTCATCCCCGTGACCCGGAACAGGCCGAGCTCGCGGGTTCGCTCCACGACCGAGAGCGCCAGCGTGTTCGCGATGCCGAGCGCGGCCACCGCCACGGCGAACAGCAGCAGCACGCTCACGATCCCGAGGATGATGTCGACCGACGAGGTGCGACGCTCGACGAACTCGTCGGTGGGGCGGGCCGAACTGTTGGGCACGGAGGCGACCACCGCCGCCAGCTCCTCGGCGAGTCCGCCGGGCTCCACGCCCGGGGCGGCCTCGACGAACACGAGGCGCGCCACGGCGTCGACGCCGGGCAGTCCGTCGAGCGTCCCGGGAGCGACGATCGAGTCGTCCCACAGCTCGCGCCGCTGGTAGGCGCCCACCACCACGACTGCCCGACGTTCGTCCCCGGACCGCAGGTCGAAGGTGTCCCCGATCCGGACGCCCTTGTCCTCGGCCCAGCGGGTGGCGACGGCGAGCTCGCCGGGCGCTCCGGGGAGTCGGCCCTCGACGAGCTCGGGGTCGAGGAGCTCGACCAGGGCGTCGAGGTCGCCCGAGGTCATCGTGATGCGACCGGGCCCGCCGACCGTGTCGGTCCGGGCGATGCCGAGCGGCAGGGCCCGCTCCACCCCGGGCGCCGCCGCCACCGCGGCCACCGCCTCGTCGTCGAACGGTGCGATCGAGCCGGAGTCGACGACCACCTCGGCACGGACCGAACGGGCCAGGCCGTCACGCACGGCGGTGCGCACCGACTCCCCCACCACCAGCGTGGTCGTGACGAGCGCGAGCCCGATCATGAGCGCCGACGCCGTGGACGCGGTCCGGCGGGGGTTCCGCACGGCGTTCGCCCCGGCGACCCGGCTCGCCACTCCTCCCCAACGGCGCCACGGCCACCCGACCACACGGATGATCGGCCCGGCCAGGAAGCGGGCGACGCCGACCACCCCGAGGAACACGAGCAGTCCGCCGACGGCGACGAGCCGGACCCGGTCCTCGACCTGCTCGGCAGGGACGGCCCCGGCCCGGGACCCCACCACCAGCCCGGCGACCAGCAGGACGGAACCCACGACCGGACGGCCCAGCGTGCGACGACCCGGCGTGGCGTCGACCGCCGCCACGGCCGCCACCGGCGGGACGAACGTGGCCCGTCGGGCCGGACCGAGCACCGACACCAGCGTGACGCCCACCCCGACCACCAGCGCCGCGGCCACGGTGCGGGGAGCGAGCACCAACGGCGCCTCGGGGAGCTCGACCCCCAGCACTCCGATCAGACGTCGGAGGCCGACGGCGAGCAGCATGCCCAGTCCGATCCCGATCGCCGACGCCACGACGCCGACCACGACACCCTCGCCCACGACCGTCCCCAGCACCTGACGCCGGGACGCACCCACGGCCCGCAGCAGCGCCAGCTCGCGCGTGCGCTGGGCGAGCACCACCGTGAAGGTGTTCCACACCAGGAACCCGCTGACGAACAGGGTGACGGCGGCGAACCCGAGGAGGAGACCGACGAACGTCGTCAGCAGCTCGTCGACCTGCTCCCGCGCCTCGGCGAGCAGGTCCGCCGAGGAGACCACGCTGAACCCGGGTCCGATCGCTGCGGCCACAGCGGGAACGGCCACCGCCGGGTCCACACCGTCGTCCAGGCTGACGTTCACGAACCCCACCGAGCCGGCGACGCCGACCAGCTCGGTCGCCTCCTCCAACGTGACGGCGAGCACGGGGGCCGCCGCCACGATCGACCCGGCCTGCTGGGTGGCGATGCCCACCACCTCGAACTCCTCGACGCCCCGGGCGGTCGCGATCCGGACGACCGAACCCGTCCGGAGCCCCCGGTCGTCGGCCGTCGACCGGTCGACGACCAGCTCGCCGGGACCCTCCGGTCCCCGACCCTCCTCCTCCAGTCGGACACCGAACGCTCCCGGGTCGGCCGGCCAGTTGCTCACCAGGGCGAAGTCGAACGCACCGGCGCTGCCGTCGGCCTCGAGCAGCTGCGAGGGCCCCGAGACGACCGGCGCCGCCGCCGCCACGCCGTCGACCTGTGCCACCCGGTCGGCCAGGTCGAGCGGGATGCCCGAGCGCGGCCCACCGAACACCCCCCGGGGGCCACGACCACCCCCGGCGCCCTCGGGCCGCACCACCAGGTCGCTCCGGGTGGACGACTCCTCCAGCAGGGACGTGATCGAACTCGACAGGCTGTCGGTCAGGACGAACGAACCGACCACGAACGCCACGCCGATCACCACGGCGCTGGCCGTCAGGACGAACCGCCGCCAGTGGACCCGGGCCGTCCTGATGGTCAACCGCCACACAGCGGCAGTCTCCCCCGGTCCGAGGCGGCCCGGGGCGCGCCCCTCAGGAGCGGAGGTGCCAGCCCCCGGCCGCCTGCAGGCCACCGTCGACGGCGATCGAGGCGCCGGTGACGAACCCGGCCAGGTCGCCGAGCAGGAACGCCACCACGCCGGCGGCCGCCTCGGGCGCCGCCGTGCTGCCCCAGGGCGGTCGGGGTGGCGGGAGGAACCTGGAGCGCTCGGCCACCTCGGCCGCCAGACCGGCGTCGCCGGGGGTCGGCATGCCGTCCGGGGCGACGGCGTTCACCCGGATGCCCGAGGCGGCCAGCTCGAGGGCCAGGGTCCGACTCAGCTGCTCCGTGGCCGCCTTCATGGCGGCGTAGACGGCGAACCCGGGCGCGGCCTGGAACGCCTCGCTCGAGGTGACGTTGACGATCGACCCGCCGGCGCCCATGAGGGGGACCACGGCCCGGGTCACGTCCACGACGCTCGTGAAGTTCTCGGCGACGAGCGCAGCGTCGCCCCGCTCGTTGGCCTCCATGAACTCCGAGACGAACGTGCCCCCGGCGTTGTTCACCAACCCGTGGACGGTCCCGAAGGTGGTCCCGATCCGGTCGGCGAAGTCCCCGACGGCGGGCCGGTCCCGGACGTCGAGCAGCCCGACGAGCGTCCGACGGCCGGTCGCTGCGATGCGATCGGCCACCAGTTCGACCGCGTCGTCACGGTCGACCAGGGCCACGTCGGCGCCGAACTCGGCGACCGTCTCGGCCACGGCCCGCCCGATGCCGCGGGCCGCTCCGGTCACCACCACGACCCGTCCCGCCAGCGAGACGTCCTCCGGTCGAGGCGTCGGTGCCCGGTCCTCGCTCACGTCGCCGCCGTGCCGGCGACGGCGTTCCCCCCGGAGCGCTTCACGTCGTACGCGGCCGAGTCGGCACGGTTGAGGCCGGCGGAGAGCGGCTCGCCCGAGCGGACGGGGGTGACGCCGATCGATGCGCCGACCCGGACGACCCCCACCGAGAGCTCGACCGGCTCCCGGACGGCGGCCAGGACCCGTCCGGCCAGGTCAGACGCCGCCGTCGGCTCGGACAGCGGATCCAGCAGGACGAGGAACTCGTCACCGCCGATGCGGGCCACGGCGTCGCTCGTGCGCACGGTGCGGCGGATCCGTCCGGCCACCACCTCGAGCAGCTGGTCGCCGACCTCGTGGCCGTGTCGGTCGTTGACCTCCTTGAAGTCGTCGAGGTCGATGAACACCAGGGCGGCGGCGCCGGCCGACGACCGGTCCCGTTCGACCACGTGGTCGTAGACGCTGTGGAAGCCGGTCCGGTTGAGGAGCCCGGTCAGGTCGTCGTGGGTGGCGGCGTACAGGAGTTGCTCGCGCAGGGCGTGCTCCTCGCTCACGTCCTCGGCCCGGAACACCGAGTACTCGGCCTCGTCCGGTCCGGAACCGACCGGTGAGATCGACACCCGCACCCAGCGGACCCGTTCGTCGACGTCGACGACGCGCACCTCGATCGGGTCGGGGGCGGCACCGCCGTCGCGCCCGGCCAGGAACTCGCCGAAGCGGTCGCGGTCGTCCTCGACGGGCAGGTCCGCCAGCGGACTCCCCGCCAGGTCCGCCTGCGACCGCCCGCCCAACCGGGCGAGCGCGTCGTTGAGCCGGACGATCCGGTCGTCCGGGCCGACGAGCGCCAGACCGATCGGCGACTGGTCGAACACCCGCTCGAACCGACGGCGTTCGACCGCGGCCACCTCGAGACCGTCGGCACGGGCCGACAGGTCCCGGGCCACCACCACGAGCCCACGGACGGTCGGCTCGTCGAGCAGGTTCGAGGTGATGATCTCGACGGGGTGCCACCCGCCGTCGGCGTCACGGACCCGGAGCTCGATCGGCTGCTTGATGCCGGGTCCGGACGTCGACGCGGTCGCGAGCGACTCCGCCGCCGCGCCCACGTCGTCGGGGTGGACCAGGTCGAAGGCGCTGCGGCCGACCCAGTCCTCCCGACTCCACCCCAGCACCAGCTCGCCGGTGTGGTTGGCGTACGCGATCCGTCCGAGCGAGTCGATCACGAGCACCATGTCGGACATGTGCTCGACCACCAGGTCGGCCACACCCTCGGGCAGGTTGCGCTCCACCCCGACAGGTTGGCAGACGAGCGTGGTCGGCGCGCCACCCAGCGTCACGACCCGGCGGCGAGCTCCTTGCCGACGGACCGGACCTGGAAGGCGGTGACGATCTCGGTGATGCCGCGGAACAGGGCGAAGAAGCCGACCCACAGCAGGATCAGCGCCGCCCGGGCCGGGTAGTACTGCTGGGAGGCCCAGAAGCCGAGCAGCAGCTCGATGATGCCGACGATCAGGCCGAGCCACCAGACCTCGTTCGTGGCCCGGGAGAGGACGGCGACGACGATCTGGAACGCCCCCATCAGGATCAGCAGCAGCCCGAGGATGCTCGCCAGCTCCCAGAACGCGTCCTGGGGCGAGACGAAGCAGTAGATCCCGCCGGCGACGAACACCAGCGCCAGGACCAGGTGGAACACCCGCCAACCGCCCCGGATCACGGCGAACAGCACGAACTCGTTGATGGCCGCACCCAGGAACACCAGACCGAGGATCAGGCCCACGGTGTCGACCGAGGTCTCGTTGAACCGGAGCACCAGGAGGGCGATCACGAGCCAGGCGATCCCCGTCACCAGGAAGATCCACCAGAGGCCCGTCACGGCCTGCAGGCCGCCCTCGAGGTCCCGTTCGGTCACGTCGTCGCTCACAGCGTTGCTCACGGCGGGCACCTCCATGTTCGTCGGCCCGACCGAACGGTACCGGCCCCCCGCCGCCGATCCGGGGACCGGGGGATCCACCCAGCCGTCGGCCGGGGATCGCCGGCGAGGCCTGCGGTACCCTCGGGCGTCGTGCCCCGGCGGGGCTCGCGGAGGGAACGGAGCACGCAGTGGCCATCGACGCACCGACCAGCACCAGCCGTCGGCGACCCGGGCGGTCCCGGATCGCCGTCGCAGCAGCCGTCCTCGGGGCGGCCGCCGTCGTGGGCTGCACCATCCCGACCTCCCCGCCGCCGGCGGTCCTGCCCCAGCCGGCCGGCCGGGGCATCGTCAGCGGACAGGCCGTCGCCCCGTCCGCCGGGTGCTCCACCGCCCCGGGTCTGGCGCCCGGCCGGAGCACCGTCACGATCGCCTGGCAGCGACTCGCCCGGACGGCCACGGTGGACGTGCCCGCCACCGGCTCCGGTCCGCGCCCCCTCCTGGTCTCGCTCCACCCGTTCGCCCTCGGCCCGGAGGCCTGGGAGGCCTACTCGGGGCTGGCCGCCGCTGCGGTCGCCCGGGGCTACGTGGTGCTGACCCCGCTCGGGAGCGACCCCGGACCGCGGTGGGCCGTCCCCGGAGGACTCCGGACCGGGATCGACGACGTCGGGCTGATCAACCGGCTCGTCGACGACCTCGAGGATCGCGGGTGCATCGACCGCAACCGCATCGTCGCCGCGGGCTTCTCCGCTGGTGCGGCCATGGCCCAGGCGCTGAGCTGCACCGTGCCCTGGCGCTTCCGGGCCGTGGCCGGTTCGGGCGGCACCAACCTGACCGAACTGTGCCCGGACTCACCGCCCACGAGCGTGCTGATCCTCCACGGCACGGCGGATCCGATCGCTCCCCTGACCGGCTCGGTGGTGCCGTTCGCGCCGCCGCTCGGACTGCCGCTCGCCTCGGTGGTGGCCACCGACGCCGCCCGGGCCGGGTGCGACGCCACCCCGGCCGTCGAGGACCGGGCGCCCACCGTCCGGGTGTCGGTGTTCGGGGGCTGCGACACCGACCGCCGGGTCGAGCACTGGTCGCTGCTCGGCGCCGGTCACACCTGGGCGGGTGCGCCCAGCCTGATCGACCTGTTCGCCGGTCCGACCAACACCGACGTGGCGGCCACCACCGTCGCGCTCGACTTCTTCGACTCGTTCGTCGCTCCGGCCCCCTGAGCCGGCAGCGTCGGACGGCTCAGCCGGCCGACGCCCTCGACGCCTGGTCGGCCGAGTCGGACCGGGCGACCCACATCTCCTCGATCTCCTCGAGCGAGCGACCGCGCGTCTCGGGCACGTAGCGCCAGATCCACACGAACGCGACCAGGCACAGGGCGGCGAACAGCCAGAACGTGGCCGCCTGGCCGATGGAGTCGGTGAGGCTCAGGAAGAACTGGCTGACCAGCCAGGCGCTCCCCCAGTTGAACGCCGTGGCGACCGAGACGCCCCGACCCCTGATGTCCCGCGGGAAGATCTCGTTGATGAGCGTCCAGACCACCGGCCCGAGCGAGAACGCGAACGAGGCGATGTAGACGACGAGCCCGACCAGGGCGATCGCACCGGGGTTCGACACCCGGGCGGTCTGCGTGACCGGGTCCTCGGGGATCTGCGCGAGCGACCGGAACGCGAAGCCCACGGCGGTCAGGCTCAACCCCATGCCGACCAGACCGGCGAGCAGCAGCGGACGACGGCCGAGCCGGTCCACGAACGCCACGGCGATCAGGGTGGCGACCACGTTCACCGCACCGATCGCCCACGTCGTCGCGGCCGTCTGGTCGGCGACCGACTCGAACCCGGCGGCCGCGAAGATCTTGTTGGCGTAGTAGATGATGGCGTTGATCCCCGTCACCTGCTGGAACACCGCCAGGCCGATGCCCAGCAGCAGTGGCGTGCGCCACCGTCGCGAGAACACCTGACCCCAGGAGGCCTGCGGCACGTCCTCGGCGATCGACGCCTCGATCTCGGCCATGCCGGCGTCGGGGTCGTCGGGACGAATCCGCTCCACGGCCCGACGGGCGTCGTCCTCACGACCCTTGGTCAGGTACCACCGCGGCGTGTCGCCGAGCGGGAGGATCAGCAGCACCAGCAGGATCGCCGGCACGGCGGACACCCCGAGCATCGCCCGCCACCGGTCGCCGCTCGAGAGCAACTGGTCCACCAGGTAGGCCAGGAAGATGCCGAAGGTGATGCCGAACTGGTACCAGGACACGAAGCGGCCCCGGACCCGGGTCGGTGCCATCTCGGCGGCGTAGAGCGGGGCCGCCACCGAGGCGACGCCGACGCCGAAGCCCACGACGAGCCGGCCGACCACGAGCACCGACGGGTTGGGCGACGCGGCCTCGACCACGGCACCGGCCACGAACAGGACCGCCGCCGCCATGACCGCCGCCCGCCGTCCGATCCGGTCGGCGACGGTGCCGGCGACGAGCGCTCCGACCAGCGCCCCGAGCGTCACCCAGCTGGTGATCACCTCGGTGAGGCGGGTCGAGACGTCCCACTCCTTCTCGATCCCGATCAGCGCCCCGGCGATGACGCCCTGGTCGTAGCCGAACAGGACGCCGGCGACCAGGATGACCGCTCCGACGAGCCACAACCAGCGGCTCAGCGGGACGCTCGGTGGTTCCGACTCCGCGCCCGTGGACGCGCCCGTGGTGGTCGTGCTCATGCTCTGTCCCCCTGGTGCTGCGAGGCCCGCTCGCACCGACAGTCTGCCCTAGGGTGCATCCGCATCGGCGCACCGCAGCGGACGGGTGGCGTCACGGACACGAGGGGGCACCGAGGTGGCCGACAGCACGACGGACCGGGTGACGGTCGGGATCGACATCGGTGGCTCGGGCATCAAGGGGGCGCCGGTCGACACGGCGACGGGCGACCTGACCCAGGAGCGGATCCGGCTGGTGACGCCGCACCCTGCGACTCCGTCGGCCGTCGCCGACACCGTGGCCGAGCTCGTCCGGCAGATCGACCACCCCGGGCCGCTCGGGGTGACGCTCCCCGCCGTGGTGCAGCACGGGGTGGCCCGCACCGCGGCCAACATCGACGCCGGCTGGGTCGACGCTGACGCCGCCGGGCTGCTGTCCGAGGCGACCGGACGAGCCGTGGCGGTCATCAACGACGCCGACGCCGCCGGCGTGGCGGAGGTGCGCTTCGGTGCCGGCCGTGACGTCGCCGGGGTCGTCGTGATGGTCACCTTCGGGACGGGGATCGGCAGCGCCGTGTTCGTCGACGGCCGTCTGGTGCCCAACACCGAGCTGGGTCACCTCCACCTCCACGGCGGCGACGCCGAGGACTACGCGGCGGCGTCGGTGCGGGAGGAGGAGGAGCTGAGCTGGAAGGACTGGGCCCACCGGGTCGAGCGCTACCTGCAGCTGCTGGAACGACTGCTGTGGCCCGACCTGATCATCGTCGGTGGCGGGGTCTCCAAGCGGGCCGAGAAGTTCCTCCCCCTCATCGAGACCCGCACCCGGGTGGTGCCCGCCGAGATGCACAACGACGCCGGGATCGCCGGCGCCGCGCTCTTCGCTCCTCCGGACTGAGTCCGGGGCGTCACTCCGACGTCGGACCCGTGAACCGGGGCGGGCGCTTCTCGCGGTGGGACGCGAGCCCCTCGGCGGCGTCCGGGCCGCCGAACCCGTAGAACTCCAGCCCCCACGAGGCGTCGAAGATCGACGAGTGGTCCCGGTACCAGTTGTTGAGCGCGTGCTTGGTCCAGCGGATCGCCGACTGCGCGCCCTCGGCGAGCTGGACCGCCACCTCGAGCGCGCGGTCGTGGACCAGTTCGTCGTCCACGCAGAGCGAGACCAGACCGATCCGCTCGGCCTCCTCACCGGTGAGCGGCTCGCAGGTGAGCAGGTAGTACTTGGCCTTGGCCATGCCGCACAGGAGCGGCCAGCAGACCGCGGCGTGGTCGCCGGCGGCCACGCCGAGCCGGGTGTGGCCGTCGATGATCCGGGCCGAACGGGCGGCGACGGAGACGTCGGCGAGCAGGGCGGCCACCAGCCCCGCTCCCACCGCGGGACCGTGGATGGCCGAGACGATCGGCTTGGAGCAGTCGATCACGTTGAACACCAGGTCCCGGGCCTCACGCAGGACCCGGGTGCGACCGGCGTAGTCGTCGAGCATCTCGTCGAGCAGCTCGAAGCTGCCACCGGCGGAGAACGCCCGGCCGGCTCCCCGGAGCAGCGCGACCCGGACCCACGGCTCCCGGTCGACCACCGTCCAGACGTCGGCGAGCTCCCGGTGCACCGACGCGTCGACCGCGTTGAGACCGGGGGCGTCGAGCGTGATCCGGAGCACGTGCTCCGCCGGCTCGTCGAAACGGAGACTGGGGAAGCGTGCGGCGAGGTCCTCGAGCATGGGTCGAGTCTGTCCGATCCGGCCGGGCAGGTGTCGTGACCCGCGCTAGCCTGCGCCGCATCCGGAGGGTCGTCGAGTGACCCGGCGAATCGCCGGGTCGGAGCACAGGGCGGGAGCAGCGTGCAGGTCCAGGCCGATCCAGAGCCGATCGACGTCGACGACGCCGGCGGTGGCAGTGGTGGTGGCAGTGGCAGTGGCGGTGTCCTCGGAGCGGTCCGCCGTCACCCGTGGCGCAGCCTCCTGGCCCTCGTCCTCGTGGTGGTCGGCGGCATCGCCGTGGCCAACCGGGACCTGATCGCCCTCCTGGTCACCCCGGAGCCCACCGTCGACATGTCGTTGCCGCTGGTCGAGCCGCTCCAGCCCGGCCCCGACGAGACGGTGTACCGGGTCGACGCCGCCGAGTCGTCGGTGACCGTCGAGGTGGACCAGCGTCTGGCCGGCGTCGACCAGGTCGCCGTGCTGCGGACCAGCGGGATCGCCGGCAGCTTCGCCGTGGGCGAGGACCTGTCGTCGGCTCGGGTCGGCGACCTCGTGGTGAACGTCGAGCAGCTCGAGAGCGACAACTCCCTGCGGGACAAGGCCCTGCACCACGAGTACCTGGACTCCCACGACTTTCCCGAGGCGCGGCTGAGCGACGCCTCGCTCGACCTGCCCGACGGACCGGTGCCGGACGACGGCACCGAGGTGCCCGTGACCCTCCGGGGCACGCTCACCGTCCGGGACGTCGCTGCCCCCGTCGAGTTCACCGGCTCCGCCACTCTCGACGGCAACACGCTCCGGGCGACGGCCAGGGGACCGGTGACCCTGTCCACGTACGGCGTCGGGCCGATCACCAAGGTGGGGCTCGTCAGCACGGGCGACGAGGCTCGCCTGACCGTGCAGCTCGTCGCCGTCGACGGCCGCGACTACAGCCCCCCGGCCGCCCGGCAGGTCGTGGTCGAAGCGGCGACCGCTGGACCCGGGCCGTCGTTCGCGAGCCAGGTGGCGCCGATCCTCTCCTCCAACTGCGCCTCGTGCCACCAGGAGGGCCAGATCGGAGCGTCCCACTGGCTGCTCGAGACCGCCGGTGACGCCCGGGCCGACGCCCGGGGACTGGCCGTGGTCACGGGCAGCCGCTACATGCCGCCGTGGCACGCCTCGGACGTCGGCATCCCCCTCCAGCACGTGCGGAAGCTCAGCGACGACCAGATCCGGACGATCCGCGAGTGGGCCGATGCCGGTGCCCCCCTCGACGTGCCCCCGGAGACTCCGGTGGAACCGACGCCGTCCGACAGCGACGTGGTCACGCCGCGGGCCGACCTCACGCTCCCCATCCCTCAGCCGTACGCCGGTGAGTCCGGATTCCGCGACGACTACCGCTGCTTCATCCTCGACCCGGCGCTGACCGATCCGCGATTCATCACCGGCTACACCTTCGAGCCCGACCGGCTCGACGTGGTCCACCACGCGCTCGTCTACCGGGCGCCCGCCGCCCAGCGGGCGAAGATGGACGCCGCGGAGGCCCGGGACCCGGGATCCGGATGGAGCTGCGCCGTGGGCATGGGCCCCGGAAGCGGTGGCGACCTCGTGGCCGGATGGGTCCCCGGCCAGCGGCCCCAGGACTTCGGTGAGGGCACCGGGTTCCGGTTCCAGCCCGGCGACTTCCTGGTCGCCCAGATCCACTACCACTACGAGGACGACCGCCCCGCCGACCAGTCCCGGATGACCTTCGAGCTCGCCGCACCGGGAGCGGAGTTGACGGCGCTCGAGACGAACGAGCTGGTCGGTCCGGTCGAACTCCCGTGCCCACCGGGCAGGACCGAGCCCCTCTGCGACCGGGCGGCTGCCAGCGCCGACGTCCGGGAGCGGTTCGGCCCGGCTGGGGCGAGCCTCGCCGACCTCCTCCACCGCGTGTGCCGGACGACCCCTGGGCAGTTGGCCGCGGCCTCCGACGGCACCACGGCCCGCACCACCTGCGACTACCGGGTCCGCAAGGGCGGCGACATCGTCGACGTCCTCGGCCACATGCACGAGTACGGCGCGTCCTACCGGATGACGCTCCACCCCGACACCGACCGCGAGACGGTGCTCCTCGACATCCCCGTGTGGGACTTCGACTGGCAGCTCAACTACCAGCCCGTCGAGCCGGTGGCCGTGAACCCGGGCGACACGATCCGCGTGGAGTGCAACTGGGACCGGAACCTCCGACCCACCATGCCGATGCGCTACCTGATCTTCGCCGAGGGCACCGACGACGAGATGTGCTTCTCGACCGTCACCACCCGGCCCCGCGAGGGCTGACGTGGACGGGTCCGACGACCCCGCACGACCCACGGCCGACGACGAGGTGCCGGTCGAGTACGTCGAGCTCTACTGGCGGCGGGGCTGCGGGTTCTGCGCCCGACTGATCCGAGGACTCGAGGCCACCGGGCTCCCCGTGCGCATGCACGACATCTGGGCCGACCCGGAGGCGGCGGCGACCGTGCGGGCGGCCGCCCGAGGCAACGAGACGGTGCCGACCGTCGGCGTCGCCGGCGAGTACCTGGTCAACCCGAGCCTCGACGACGTGGTGGAGCTGGTCGGCCGCCGGGCACCACACCTGACGGAACGTCCCGCGGGCTGAACCCCACCGCGGCTCAGGCCGTGTGCTCCGTCCAGGAGGCACCGTCCCACCACCGCCACGTGGCCTGACCCCACGGATCCGGGTGCCAACCGCCGACGGGCACCGTCGGGATCGTCTCGGTGCGGTCGAACACCGCCGGCGCGGTGGCCGCCGGGACCGACGCCACCTCCACGGGCGCCACCTCGGTGGTCGCCACGTCGGCCGCGCTCGGCGGAGTGGTCGGATGGTCGAGGGGCGCAGCGGTGGGTGTGGTCGGCGACGGAACCGGCAGTGGTGGCAGCGCCGGTGGTGCGGGGCCGACCGGCGCCGACCATGCTCCGAGCGGTGGGACCGCGCCGGCAGACGGCGGTGCCTGCGCCCACGGTGCCGGCCCGGACGGGGTCGACGCCGGCGTGGCCGCAGCCCGGCGAGCCCGGGCCCGGCGGCGGGCCACGACGCTGGCCACCACGGCGGCGAGCACCACGAGACCGAGCACCACCAGCGCCCAC
>CAIQNH010000215.1 GCA_903873135.1 uncultured Actinomycetes bacterium | reverse complement strand
GCCGACGGAGCGAGCGCCGGTGGCGGCAACTCCGGCCCGGCGGGGACCAACGGCCCCTCCGGTGTCCTGGTCCGGATCTGGGACAACGGCACCATCACCAACTGATCCGCCCCCACCTGGGGTCCAGCACGCTCGGTCGACCGCACCCTCGGGTGCGGTCGACCCGCGTACAGGGGTCCCCGTGATGGTTGACACAGCCGACGGACCTCGGCCACAGTCTGATCGGCTGTTGGTGTTCCTCGGGAGGGAGTCCCCATGCACGCTCGTCGAGTCGTTCTTGCTGTCACTGCGACCGTGGCCTTCGTGGCCGTCGGCTGCGTGCCACCCACCCCGCCCGGGCCGACCACCACCACGACGACGGCACCCGTCGGTCGCCCGACGGCGATCGCCAGCGGGTCGCCGACCATCGGCGACGCACCCCTCACGGTCCAGTTCGACTCCAGCGGCTCGCTCCCCGGAACCGGGACCGGGCTCACCTACCAGTGGAACTTCGGCGACGGCAGCAGCCCCGACGCCACTCCCAACCCGTCGCACCTGTACCTGAACCCCGGCACCTACACCGCCAGGCTCACCCTCACGAACTCGCTCGGCTCATCCACCTCCGCGCCGATCGTCGTGACCGTCAACGTCGACCCCAACCCCAAGTACTACGTGCGGGTCGGAGGCGGAACCGGATCACCCGCTACTTGCGGACCGATCCTCAACCCGTGCGCCTCCATCTCCGAGGCGCAGACCAACGCACTCGCCACGCAGAACATCCGGACGATCCGGGTGGCGACCGGAATCTTCAACGAGACGCTCTCGGTGGCGAGCGGAGTCAGCATCTCCGGTGGTTGGAAGAACGACTTCTCCGACTTCGCCGGCGGCGCGAGCACCTCGATCGCCGGCACGGCCCCCGGTGCGGTGGTCACCTTCGCCGGGGTCACCGACGCCTCGATCGCCGGGGTCGGAATCCTCGGCGGCAACAGCAACGGAGTGGACGCCGTCGGAGTGGCCGTGACCGGTGGTTCCTCGGCGGTGAGCATCGGGGACATCGACGCCCCCCGAACCACCGTGTCCGGTGGCATCGGACCCAACGCCACTGGCATCCTCGTCAGCGGTGGCTCCCAGGCCAACGTCGTGAACGCGAGCGTCAACAGTGGCACGACGGTGGGCGCCGGACGGAGTGCGTACGGCATCCGGTCGTTGTCCAACTCCGTGGTCAGTGTGACGTTGTCCGATGTCGCCGCTCAGCCCGGCGTCGCCGGCGTGAACGCCCCCGGCGGACCAGGCCAGGCGAACGGCGGTGGCGGCGGTTCCCGAGGTGGTGACGCCTGCGGTCCGTCCTGCCCCGGCGGCGGTGGCGGTGGCGGCGACGGCACCTTCGACGGCGGACGTGGCGGCACTGGCGGCAACTACGGCGGCGGCGCCGAAGGTGGGTCGAACGGTTCCGGGCCGGCCCCCGGTGGCGGCGGCAGCGGCGGCTGCGGATCGCTGTTCGGCTGCGGCGGACTGCCGGGGGCCGGCGGCGCCGGCGGGGGCGGTGCCGCCGGGTCGTCTGGACAGGCTGGCTTGAACAACCCGGCCACGACTGCTGCAGCAACGTTCAACCCGACCAACGGAAGCGCCGGCACCGGCGGGTCCCCGGGCAGCGGTGGTGGCGGCGGTGGCGGTGGCAAGTCCGCCAGCGCGTCCGGTGGCGGTGGTGGCGGCGGCGGCGCCGGCGGCAACGGCGGCTCACCGGGAACCATCGGTGGCACCTCGGGTGGCGGGTCCTTCGGTCTCTACGCTGTCAACGCCAGCATCAACGTGAACTCCTCCACCATCACCTCGTCATCCGGAGGTGTCGGCGGTATCGGGCAGGCCGGTGGACGTGGTGGCGACGGTGGACGTGGTGGCGACGGCGGCAACGACTCGTGCTGTGCCGCCTCCGGTGGCGCCGGTGGCGGTGGTGGCGGTGCCGGCGGCGGTGGCGGCGGTGCCGGCGGCGGCGCCGGCGGCCACTCGGTCGCCATCTTCCACCTCGGAACCGGCACGCTCACCGTGACGGCCACCACCTCCAGCCGTCCTGCCATCCCGGCAGCCGGTGGCGCCGGAGGGGCGCTCGCCACTCCCGCCGGCGGCGGTGGAGGAGGGGCTCGGGGTGCCTGTGCTGGGTTCCCAGCCGAGGGCTGCCCCCCTGACGGTGCCGGCGCCGGCATCGGCAACGCCGGCCCAGCGGGCCTGGCCGGTCCGAACGGACTGCTGCTCCGGGTCTGGGACAACGGGACGACCACCAGCTGACCCTGAGTCCATCTGATGGGTCGACCCGACCACCGTCGGAACCTCGCCCTGATTCAGGAAGCCTTATTGACAATGAGAGAGAGTCCTTGTATCACTCTCGGTGGCGTTGGGCGAACGGGTGAGCCGGGGGATGGACATGCACGCACGTCGAGTCGTCGTTGCTGCGATCGCAGCGCTCGGGTTCCTGGCGGTCGGCTGTGTCCCGCCGGCCCCACCCGGTCCCACCACCACGACCACCACGACGGCCCCCGCAGGACGACCGACGGCGATCGCCAGCGCCTCGCCGACCATCGGCGACGCTCCGCTGACCGTCCGGTTCGACTCCAGCGGCTCGCTCCCCGGCACCGGCACCGATCTCACCTACCAGTGGGACTTCGGTGACGGCTCGGGTCTCGACTTCTCCCCCAACCCGTCGCACCTCTACCTGAACCCCGGCACCTACACCGCCCGACTGATCCTCACGAACTCGCTGGGGACCTCCACGTCGGCACCGATCAGGGTGACCGTCAACGTCGACCCTGCCCCGAAGTACTTCGTCCGCGTCGGCGGTGGGTCCGGTTCCGGTTGCGGGCCCATCCTCGACCCCTGCGCGTCGATCGCCCAGGCCCAGGCCAACGCGCTCAGCACTCCGAACGTCCGCACCATCAGGGTGGCGACGGGGTCCTACAACGAGACCGTCAGCGTGGCGAGCGGTGTGAGCATCGTCGGCGGCTGGAACTCGACGTTCGACGACTTCCCACCCGGAGGCGTGACCACCATCAACGGCACCACACCCGGTCCGGCGGTGTCGTTCGACGGGGTGACGGGGGCGTCCATCGCCGGCTTCACGATCAACGGCGCTGCCCGCACGAGCGGTGCCGCCGGGGCGGTGCAGGTGGTCGGCGGATCGAGCGGCGTGGCGATCGGGTCCAACAACGCCCCGCTCACCACCATCACCGGTGGACTCGGACCCAACCCGACCGGCCTCCTGGTCGCAGGTGCGTCCCAGGTCGTGCTCACCGGGGTCAACGTGAACAGCGGCTCACCCAGCGGCCCGGGCAGCAGCACCTACGGCATCCGAGCCACCGGCGGATCCAGCGTCACGGTCGCCGACTCGACGGTCACCGCGCAGCCAGCGACAGCCGGCACCGGCGCCCCCGGAGGGCCCGGACAGGCGGCGTCGGGAGGCAACGGCACCCGCGGTGGTGTGAGCGGGCTCGCCTCGGGCGGCCCGGGCGGCAGCGGCACGACCTACCGAGGCGGTCAGGGCGGCGGCGGCGGCGTGGGCACGTCGCTCGGCTCCGACGGCGGGTCCGGTGAGGGTCCGGCCGGCGGTGGCGGAGGTGCTCGCGGCTGCGCCAACTGGGTCAGCTGCGGGTTCGACGGTCAGCCCGGTGGCGGCGGCGGTGGCGGCGCTCCCGGTGGTCCCGGTGGCGGCGGCTCGAACGCCATCACCGGTGCGGACCTGTTCTCCCCGACCTCGGGGACCAGCGGCTCCGGTGGCCAGCCCGGCAGCGGTGGCGGTGGCGGCGGCGGCGGCAAGACCACGGCCTTCCAGAACGGCGGCGGTGGTGGCGGCGGCGGTGCCGGCGGCAACGGTGGCGCACCCGGCTCCGTCGGCGGCGGCTCCGGCGGCGGCTCCTTCGGGATCTACGCCGTGGGCTCGTCGGTGACGGTCACGGGCTCGTCGGTCACGTCGTCCTCGGGCGGCGTCGGGGGCGCCGGCCAGGCCGGCGGTGCGGGGGGCAACGGCGGCAACGGCGGTCAGGGGGCCGACAAGTCCGGTGGGAACGCCGGCGGTGGCGCCGGCGGTGGCGGCGGCGGCGTCGGTGGTGGTGGCGGCGGCGCCGGTGGTGGTGCCGGCGGGCACTCGATCTCCGTGGTGCACATCGGGGCCGGCACGCTGGTCGTGAGCGGCAGCACCCTCAACCGCTCGTTCGTCGCCGCACCGGGAGGTCCCGGTGGTGGTGGCGGTCCCGCTGCCAGCCCGGGCAGCGGCGGAGCCGGACCGAACAACGGATCCGGCTTCCCCGGATTCGGCGGCGGTGGCGGCAACGGCGGGCCGACCGGCAACTCCGGCCCGGGCGGCGCGCTGCTCCGCATCTGGGACAACGGCACGACCACCGCCTGATCGGCGTCGACGGCTCCACCGGGCCCGTCGACGCACCCTCGAGCCGAGGTGCGGTCCGTTCGGGACCGACCGGGTCAGCTGGCCTGGAGTTCAGCCGCCTCGTCGGCGGTGGTCCGACGCTCGAGGAACTTGGCGACCTCGTTGAACCCGACCACCAGGACGGCGCCGCCGACGGCGAACACGGTGGGCCACACCCACGGGTCGCTCGGGGCGGCGATCGAGGTGCTGTCGAGCCCGGCCGGCCACGGCCACAGGACCCGCAGCGACCCGAGCATGAGACCGATCATGGCCGCCATGACCGAGTCGTAGTGCCGGGCGAGCGCCCAGTGCAGCACCTGCGAGAAGAGCGAGAGCCCCACGACGCACCCGAGCGCCACGAGCGCCACGGGCAGCAGGTTGCGTTCGTTGACCGCCGCCAGGACGGGTCCGTACATGCCGAGCATCACCAGGATGAACGAACCGCTGATGCCGGGGAGGATCATGGCGCAGATGGCCACTGCGCCGGCGGCGAAGTAGGTCCACGTCGCTGGGTCGCTCACCTGCGTGACGCTCGAGTCGCTCGTCCCCTCGCGGAGTCCGAGCACCACCCACGTCAGGGCACCGACGGCGAACAGCACCACGAGCCGCCCTGCGTCGCGCCGTTCCAGCAGTTGCCACGCCACGACCACCGAGCCGCCGACCAGGCCCAGGAACAGGCCGGCCATCTCGACGGGGTGGTTCGTCAGGGCCGACTCGATGACACCGGACATGATCACCACTGCGACGCCGATCCCGACGACGAGTGGCAGGAAGAACGACCACTCCACCGACCGGAGGGACTCGAGGCCCCCACGGAGGTCGAACTTGAGGAATCGTCCGAGCGCCTGCGAGCCCGTGCGGACTGCCTCGATGAGCCGGTTGTAGATGGCGAACACGAGCGCCACGGTCCCGCCGGAGACCCCGGGCACCACGTCCGCCGCGCCCATGACGAAGCCTCGGAGCAGAGTGAAGGGGATCTCACGCATGCGGCGAGGATAGCGAAGAACGCTCTGGGATTCAGGTGATGAGATACGTCATTTGAGGCGCCGAGCACGAAGCCGAGGAGCCGGTGCTCAGAGCGGGAGGCCGACCGATGCGACCGCGACGCCGACCGGTCCGATCGCCCCGGTCCCGGTCTGCCCGTTGGAGTTGGCACCCCAGCAGCGGACGATCCCGGCGTCGGCGGTGACCGAACCAGCCGTGGCCAGGCAGCTCGTCGCGTAGCCGACGGTCAGGGACGACGCACCGGTGATCGTCTCGAGCTGGTTGGCGACCTTCTGGAAGCCGATCTGCGGCGTGGTGCTCGACGGTGCCGGCACCACGTCGGAGTTGGCCAGCGATCCGAACTTCCCACTCCCCCAGCAGCGGACGCTCCCGCCGAGGACGAGGGCGCACGCGTGGCCGGGGTACTGGTCCCCCGGCTGCGACGAGGCGTAACCGGAGCCGCCGACACCGACCTGGAGCGCGTCGGTCAGGCCCACCACCGGCAACGGCACCAGCGACGACGTGGTCGATCCGGTCCCCAGCTCACCGTTCACGTTCCGACCCCAGCAGCGGACGCCACCGCTGCGCACGACCGCACAGGTGCTGGAGCCACCGGCGTCGATCGAGACCGCGTCGTCGAGCCCCTGGACGGCCACGGCGGTGGTGCGATCGGTCGTCGTCCCGTCGCCGAGCTGACCCCCTCCGTTCTCACCCCAGCAGCGGACGGCACCCGAGGCGAGCAGTGCGCAGGTGTGGTAGTCGCCGGCGCTGATCTGGACGACACCTGCCAGCACCGGACCGACCACGGGCGACGTCCGGTCGGACTTCGTGCCGTCCCCGATCTGCCCCGAGAGGTTCAGACCCCAGCAGCGGACCGCACCCGAGGCGAGCAGGGTGCACGAGTGGTAGGTACCGGTCGCGATCTGGTCCACGGGGCTGGGCAGCGGAACCGGGAGCGGCGTGGCCGAGTCGACGTTGCTGCCGACACCCAACTGGCCGCGATGGTTGCGCCCCCAGCAGACGAGGAACCCGAGGTTCCTCACCGCACAGGTGTGACCCCCGCCCGTGGCGACCTGTCGCGCCCCCACGAGGTCGACGGGAACCGGAGTGGCCGACGGAGTGTTGTTGCCGGTGCCGAGCTCCCCCGAGGCGTTGAATCCCCAGCAGCGCAGCGTGAGGTTCGCCAGCACAGCGCACGAGTGCCCGTTCCCGATCTGCACGGCCTCGACGCCCACCGGGGTGTCGGACGCCGGCTCGTAGTAGCCGAAGACGTCGACGATGATCCCGCTGGATCCGCCGAGCACCGACACCACCAGGTCGTCGGCACCGGAGCGAGCCAGCGGCACCGTGCCGGTGTTGGTGACCGACCTCAGGGCCGAGAAGTTCAGGAAGGTGGCGTTCGGCAACGGCCGACCCGTCGGGTAGGCCCGGGCGTAGCCGTCGGCCACGGGATCGACCGCAGTGAACGACGCCTCGATCGCTGCGGCACGCTGCGGGACACCGCAGCCCGCCGGACTGGTCACACCCTGGTCGAGGAACCCGCCGTTGGCGCCGGCGATCTGGAACGAGCGGTGGGTGCCCGCGACGAAGGCACCGCCGGCGTTGCGGGTGTCGACCATCCGGCACGGCGTGACGGTCTGGTACCGGGTCCCACCCGAGGTCGGGTAGTAGCCCTGGACGTCCACGAGCAGGTGGGTGTCAGCTCCCAGGTTCCGCACGGCGAGGCCCTTGGTCTCGATCGTCGACGCCGTCACCGACCCCGTGTTCGTGCTGCTCGCGCTGGCCGAGTAGTTGAGGAACGCCGAGGTCGGGTTGGAACCGTCGTTGGGTGACACCCGCAGGAACCCTGCACCGGTCGGCGTGAGCGCCGTCACCGAGAGCTCGAAGGCACCGATGCCCGCGGGCACGCCGCAGCCACCGCTGGTCCCGCCCTGGGAAGCGAAGTTCGAGCCGCTCCCGGCCACCTGGTACTCCCGCACCGTGCCCGGCGACAGCATGCCGACGGCGTTGCGTGTGTCGACCACACGGCAGGGGGTCGGCAGGGGCACGTAGCCGCGACCGATGGTCGGCAGGAAGTACCCCTGGACGTCGACGACCACGTGGACGTCGGCGCCGAACGCCAGGACACCGAGCTCACCGGCGTTGCCGGAGGGCACCAGCGGCACCGTGCCCGTGTTCGTGACGCTCCTGCCGGTCGAGAAGTTCAGGAACGTGGCCGACGGGGGCGTCGACCCGGCACCGAATGCCCGGAGGAATCCGTTCGACGGCGGGTCCACGGCGGTGATCGTCACCTCCACGGCCACCGCCTCGAGCGGCACCACGCAGCCGAAGGCGTTCCCGCCCTGGGCGGCGAGGCCCGAGTTGCCGCGCACCCGGAGGATCCGCGTGGCGCCGGGTGTGAGGGGCTGGTCCGGCACCCGGGTGTCGGCCACGCGACACGGGGCGAGCGGTGCGTACCCGAGCCCGCCCGGAACATCCGCCGCCGCCGGCGGGGACAGCGGCTCGGTCGACAGCGCCACCTGCGTCGCCACGAGCACCGCCACGGCGATCAGGGCCCGCAGCAATCGGGTCGGGTTCAGGTTCCTGTGTCCACGGTCGTTCGACACGTCGTCCACCTCCACTCGGGGTCGTCGTGACGGTCCAGACCTCAGCCGACCGGCGTCGTGACAACTTTCCGCTGGGCGTGCTGTCGACGATCGTCGACGGCACGCTCTACCGTCAGCGCCGACGGGGACGCGACCGCACCCTGACCTCGGAGGAGGCCACGTGATCGACCACGCGAGCTGCGTCATCGACGGCGGGTGGTGCGACCCGACGGAGCCGACGTGAGCACCGACGGTCCGGTCGTCGTCGAGGTTGCGCTCAACGGCGTCAGCTCCAAGCGGCGCAACCCGAACGTGCCGCGTGAGCCTGCGGAGATCACCGAGGACGCGCTCGCCTGCCTCGCCGCCGGTGCGGCGATCGTGCACGCCCACAACCGGGACTTCACGCTGACGGGTGCCGCCGCTGCCGAGGACTACCTGGCGGCGTGGGTGCCGGTGCTGCGCGAGCGACCCGACACGCTGTGGTACCCGACAACCGCAGGGGGCGCGACCGACGAGGACCGTCTCGGCCACTTCGCCCTCATCGCCGACGAGGTGCCGCTCCGCATCGGAGTGGTGGACCCGGGGTCGACCAACCTCGGGTGGCCCGACGGAGCGGGCCTGCCGCAGGGGTTCGTGTACCAGAACGACTACGACCACATCCGAGCGGCGGTGGAGCTGTGCCGGACCCGCGGCCTCGGCCCCAGTCTGGCCATCTACGAGCCCGGGTTCCTCCGCACCACCATCTCGTGGACAGGGGCCGGCCGGATGCCCCGTGGCGCCATGGTCAAGCTGTACTTCGGGGGACCGTACGGCGCGTTCGGCCGAGGCCCCGGGTGCTCGTTCGGACTACCACCGACCGCCGCCGCCCTCGACGCGTACCTGGAGCTCGTCGCCGAGACCGGCCTGCCCTGGTCGGTGTCGGTGTGGGGTGGCGACCTCGTCCACACCCCGGTCGCCCGGCTCGCGGTGGAACGGGGCGGCCACCTCCACGTCGGGCTCGAGGAGCACTCGGGCGACCGGACGCCGACCAACGTCGACCTGGTGCGCGAGGCCGTCGCGCTGGCCGAGGACTGTGGCCGACGCGTCGCCACGTCGGCCGAGGCGGCGGAGCTGCTCGACCTGCCCTGACCGTGGGGCCGGGCGACCGGCACCTCGTGCGCACCGGTCCACAGCAATTGTCGCAACCCTTGACAGTTGTTTGCGGGCTCGTTAGAACCACGCCGTGACCACCGTCGAGACCTTCCGCAGCGACATCGGCCGGACACGGGTGGTGCAGGACCGGCCCGCTCCACTCGAGGACGGACAGTGCCGGCTCCGCGTGGACGCGTTCGCCCTCACCGCCAACAACGTGAGCTACGCAGTGTTCGGAGACCTGCTCCAGTACTGGAGGCTGTTCCCGGCAGTCGACTCACCCGACGAGTGGGGTCGGGTCCCGGTCTGGGGATTCGCCGACGTGGTGGAGTCCGCATCGGAGCACCTGCAGACAGGCGAGCGGGTCTTCGGGATGTTCCCGATGTCCGACGAGCTCGTCATCACGCCGGGACGGTCGGACCCGCGCGGCGTCAGCGACGTCGCCGCCCACCGCGAGGAGCTGTTCGGCACGTACAACCGCTACCAGCGCACTGCGGCGGACCCCAACCACCGGCCCGACCGCGAGCGGCACCAGATGGTGCTGTTCCCGCTGTTCGCGACCGCCTACGTGATCGACGACTTCCTGGAGGACCAGGGTGACCTCGGAGCCGAGCAGGTGGTGATCTCGAGCGCGTCGGCCAAGACGTCGCTGGCCACCGCCCACTGCCTGCACGCCCGCGGCGCAACGGTCGTCGGACTCACCTCGCAGTCGAACGTGGCGACCGTGCGCGAACTGGGCGTCTACGACGAGGTGCTCCCCTACGACCAGGTCGACGCCCTGGCGGCGGTGCCGTCGGTGTTCGTCGACATCGCCGGGAACGCCGACGTGGTCCGGTCCGTCCACACGCGTCTCGACGGCCTCCTCCGGCACTCGATGATCGTGGGCAACACCAACTGGGACCACCGTCCGACCGCCACCGGGGACCTCCCCGCTCCGGCGCCCGAGTTCTTCTTCGCGCCCACCCAGATCTCCAAGCGCAGCAGGGAGTGGGGGGCCGACGGTCTGGCCGAGCGGATGGCGGCGGCGTGGGGGGTGTTCGCCGACTGGGCCGACGACTGGCTCGAGTTCGTCGACGTGACGGGCCCCGACGCCGTCGTCGAGACGTTCGGCGAGCTGGCACGGGGCAGCACCGACCCCCGGACCGGGTACGTCGCCACCCTCCGGCCGGCGGAACAGCCCTCGTGAACCAGATCGCCTCGCCCACCGACGGGCGAACCGCTCGGCGGGCCCGGGGGAGGGACCAGGTGCTCGACGCCATGATCGAGCTGTTCACCCAGGGCAACCTCGACCCCACTCCCGAGCAGGTCGCTGCGCTCGCCGGGGTCTCCGGACGGACCGTCTACCGGTACTTCGAGGACCGCAGCGAACTGGTGCGAGCCGCCATCGCGAGACACTTCGAGCGGATCGCGCCGCTGGCCGAGGTGCCCCACCTGGGCGAGGGCACGCTGGAGCAACGCGTGGACCGGCTGGTCGCCACACGGGTCCGGTTGTTCGACGCCGTGGCCGCTGCCTTCCGGGCCGCCACCACGAAGGCTGCGACCGACCGCACCATCGCCGACCGGCTCGCCCTCACGCGGGATGCGCTCGCCCACCAGGTCGAGGTCCAGTTCCAGCCTGAACTCGACGCGCTCGGCGAGCACGAACGCACGACACTGGCCACCGCCGTCGAGCTGCTGGTCTCGCTCACGTCGCTCGACGGACTCCGCCGTACCCGTGAGCTGTCCGCCGAGCAGACCGCGGCCGTCCTGACCGACGCGCTGCTCGCCCTCCTCGGCCGTCCCGCCACGTCGGCCGGACCACCGACCTCGCCAACGACCACCACGACGGAGCACTGACATGGCAGACGGACCGCACCAGCCCTACGGGCGGATCAACTGGGAGATGGTCGGGGGGTGGCTGCAGCTCGACCCGGCCGACGACCCGCCCTTCTGGGCGCTCAACCTGATGCGGTACCACCAGGTCGCCCAGTACGCAGACGGTCGGCAGGGCGTCTCCGGCCGCCAGGCCGACGACGCCTACGCGCCGTTCGAGTCCCTGTCCGCCGTCGGCGCGTCGATCGTGTTCGTGGGTGACGTGACGGGCCAGCCGCTCGGGGACCCGGCCTGGGACCGGGTCGCCGTCGTGCGCTACCCGAGTCGCGCCGCGTTCATCGCCATGCAGGAACGTCCCGAGTTCAAGGCGTCCCACGAGCACAAGCAGGCCGGCATGGAGTTCACGATCATCCTGTCGTGCGCGCCCGCGGGCGACGCCGGCACCGACGGTGGGCCCGGCCAGCTCGTCGTGGTCGTCGACCAGGGAGGTGCCCCGTTGCCCGCCGGCGACGGACTGGTCGCGACCCTCGACGCGGAGGGCGTCATCGTCGGCGACGACCGCACCTACCGACGGGCCACGTTCCTGCGCACCGAGCGCCCGGTCGACGACCTGGTCGCCGCAGCCGCATCCGGAGGCGACGCGTTCGTCGTGCTCCTCGACCCGTCCATCGACCAGCTGGCCGCCTCGATCGGCTCGTCGCCGACCTGACCCGGAGGAGGAGACGTGACCACGTCCCAGGAACGACTCATCACCGACCACCGCGACACCCGCTACGGCGAGGTCATCGCAGCCTTCGCACGCGACGGGAGGTTCCACGCCGAGGTCTACGGCACCCAGCTGCTCAACGACTGCCCCGCGGAGCTGTGGGACGCTCTCGACGCCACGGCCATCGCCGCTGAGCTGGGAGCGCTGGCGGTCAAGCTGAACGGTCCGCGCCACTGGACCCTCGACGGGCTCGGCACCAAGGTCGAGGTCGTCGAACCGATCCTCCGCGACTTCGGCGGTCTGACCACGCGACGCATCGCCGTCGTCGAGCTCGGCGAGGATCCGGGCGTCACCCCGTACACCGAGAACCACGTCAACCGTGGCGCCGTGTTCTTCTTCGACGCCGGGAAACCAGTGTTCGAACTCGTCGACCCCGAGGGGACCGCCTACGTCATGCAGGCGTACTGCCTCGGCGTCGACCCCACCCTCACGCTCGAGTCGCTCCCCACGCTGGGCGACCGGCTGGCACTCCCCGACGGCTGGGCCTACCGCACCCGTGTCCTCGAGGAGGAACTCGTGATCGACACGAGCGACCACCTGGCCACCGTCCTCCAGGACGAGCTCGAGAACTCCTACACCCTGCCGTACTGACCACGGGGAGGCTCTCGGACTCCCCCACCCGCGCGAGCACGGGGGCGACGGTGGCGTGCACCCGGTCGTGCCGCCAACCACCCCGCTAGCCTTGCTACTGACCAGCCGACACAGGGTTGTCGCCCACATTGTCCGCCAGTCCCGCCCGAGTAGCTCAGTTGGCCAGAGCAGCTGTCTTGTAAACAGCAGGTCGTCGGTTCGAGTCCGACCTCGGGCTCTGCTGATTCCCTCGTGG
>CAIQNH010000214.1 GCA_903873135.1 uncultured Actinomycetes bacterium | reverse complement strand
CCGGTGATCCCGGCGGCTGGTTCGACGACCGTCGACCGCTCAGCGCTGGATGACGACCATCCGTTCCTCGGTCATCTCCCGCACCGCCCAGGCCGGGCCCTCCTTGGTGTTGCCCGAGTCCTTGATGCCGCCGTAGGGCATCTGGTCGGCCCGGAAGGTGGGTACCTCGTTGACGCACACGCCGCCGTAGTCGAGCCGGTGTGCCGCCTCGAGCCCGAGCGACAGGTCCGCGGTGAAGATCCCCGCCTGCAGTCCGTACCTGGAGTCGTTGGCGGAGGCGAACGCCGTCTCGACGTCGGTGTAGCGCTGCACGCCCACCACCGGACCGAAGACCTCGGACCGACACACCGTCATGTCGTCGGTCACGCCGTCGAGGACCGTGGGCCGTAGCACGCCGTGCTCACCACGGTCCCCACCCACCACTGCGGTCGCACCGTCGGCGGTGGCCGCGGTGACGAGTTCGGCCACCCGGTCGGTCTCGGCGCTGGAGATCAGAGCGCTCACGTTGGTCGCCGGGTCGGCCGGGTCGCCGGTGACGAGGGCGCCGACCGCAGCGCTGAAGCGATCCAGGAACTCGTCCGCGACGGCGTCGTGGACGTACACGCGCTGCACCGCGATGCAGGTCTGGCCGGAGTACGAGTAGCCGCCGACGGTCGTGGCGGCCACGGCCCGCTCCAGGTCGGCGTCGTGGTGGACGATCACGGGGGCGTTGTTGCCCAGCTCCAGTCCGACCCGGATCCGCGGCGCCCGGGCCCGGATGTTCCAGCCCACCTCGGGCGAGCCGGTGAAGCTGATCGCCCCGACGTCGGGGTGGGTCACCAGGTGGTCCGCCACCCGACCCGGGACGGTGACCACGTTGAGCCAGCCGGCCGGCAGACCGGCCTCGTCCTCCAGCAGTCGGGCCAGCAGCAGGGCGGTGAGCGGCGTGGTCGACGCAGGCTTGAGCACCGTCGGGCAACCGGCGGCGATGGCCGGGGCGACCTTGTGGGCCACCAGGTTGAGCGGGAAGTTGAACGGGCTGATCGCTGCCAGCACGCCGACCGGGACCCGCAGCGTGAAGCCGAGCTTGCCGACGCCGGGAGCGGAGGCCTCCATGGGGATCACCTCGCCGGTGAGCGTGCGGGCGGCCACGGCGGCGAATCGGAAGGTGTCGAGCGACCGTGACGCCTCGATCCGGGCCGTGGAGATGGGCTTGGCGGCCTCGGCGGAGATCGACTGCGCCAACTCCTCCTGGTGGCTGGCGAGCACACCGACGGCCCGGTCCAGGATCTCGGCCCGCTCGTGGGCGGGGAGCGCCCCGCCGCGGTGTCGCTCGAGGGCCACGGCGACCGCTCGGTCGATGTCCTCGGCGGTGCCGGTGGGCACCCGACCCACCTCGTGGCCGTCGTAGGGGGAGCGCACGACGGTCTCCTCGGCGGCGGTCACCGCCCGTCCGTCGATGCGCATGGGGGTCAGCTCGGTGGTCACGTCCGCTCCGTTCCTGGGGTGGTCTCGTTGGTGGCGTTCAGGTGTGGGTGGGGAATCCCAGGTCGGGACCCCGCGTGGCCGGGTCGGCCCACCGCTGGGTGACGACCTTGCCACGGGTGTAGAAGTGCACGCCCTCGGGGCCGTGGACGTGGGTGTCGCCGAACAGCGAGTCCCCCCAGCCGCCGAAGGAGTAGTACGCCATCGGCACGGGGATCGGCACGTTCACGCCGACCATCCCGGCCTCGACCTCGAACGTGAAGCGTCGGGCAGCGCCACCGTCCCGGGTGAAGATCGCCACGCCGTTGCCGAACGCGCAGTCGCGCACCAGTCCGACGGCATCCTCGTAGGACGGCACCCGCACCACGCTGAGGACCGGACCGAAGATCTCGTCGGTGTAGACCGACTGGCCGACCTGCACGTCGTCCAGCAGCGTCGGCCCGAACCAGAACCCGTCGGGGTGCCCGTCGACGGCGAGTCCCCGCCCGTCGACGACGACCCGGACCCCGTCGGCCGCCCCGGCGTCGACGTAGCCGCTGATGCGGTCCCGGTGGACCCCGGTCACGATCGGACCCATCTCCGACGCCGGGTCGTGGCCCGGTCCCACCCGGATGGCCCGGGTGCGCTCGGCGATCGCCTCGACGAGTTCGTCGCCGATCGGGTCGACGGCCACGACGACCGAGATGGCCATGCAGCGCTCACCGGCCGAGCCGTACCCGGCGCTGACCGCTGCGTCGGCGGCGGCGTCCAGGTCGGCGTCGGGGAGCACGATCATGTGGTTCTTGGCGCCACCGAGGGCCTGGACCCGCTTGCCGGCAGCCGTCGCCGTCTCGTAGACGTGCCGGGCGATCGGGGTCGACCCCACGAAGCTCACGGCGTCCACGCCGGGGTGCTCCAGCAGGGCGTTCACCACCTCGGCGTCGCCGTGGAGCACGTTGAACACGCCGTCGGGCAGTCCCGCGTCGGCCCAGGCCTGCGCGAGCACCAGCGACGCACCCGGGTCCCGTTCGGAGGGCTTCAGGATGAACGTGTTGCCGCAGGCGATGGCGACGGGGCACATCCACAGCGGCACCATGGCGGGGAAGTTGAACGGGGTGATGCCGACCGCCACACCCACCGGCTGGCGGATGGAGTAGACGTCGACCTCGGTCGAGGCCTGCTCGGTGTAGCCCCCCTTGAGCAGCTGCGGGATGCCGCACGCGAACTCGACCACCTCGAGACCCCGCTGCACCTCGCCTGCGGCGTCGGAGAGCACCTTGCCGTGTTGGGACGAGATGACCCGGGCCAGCTCGTCGCGGCGGTCCGAGAGGATGCGACGGAGGTCGAAGAGCACCGACGTGCGCTTGGAGAGGGACGACGCCCGCCACTCGTCGAACGCCGCCCGCGCCGAGGCCACCGTCACGTCGACGTCCGCGGCGTCACCCAACCGGACCTCGGCGGTCGTCGCGCCGGTGGACGGGTCGTAGACGGGGCTCCGGCGGGCGCCGGCCCCCGTCCAGGGCTTGCCGTCGAGCCAGTGGTCGATGGTGTCGGTCACGTCTGCCTCCGTCGTCGGGTCCGCGGCATCAGTCGCGGGTGGTGTTGATGTCGATGACCGCCGTGCGCAGGTCGGTCATGTCGAGCAGGGTGTACTTGCCTCCGATACGACCCCACCCGCTCTGGGTGCGCGACGCGCCCCCGAACGGCGGGTGCGGCTCCCAGAAGTCGGTCGAGTCGTTCACCACGATGCTGCCGGCGCGCACGCGGTGCACGTAGTGGAAGGCGCGACGCAAGGACGAGGTGAACACCGCGGCCTGGAGGCCCAGGTGGGAGTCGTTCGCCAGGGCGACCGCCTCGTCGTCGTCGGTGAAGGTCGTGATCGGCAGGACCGGCCCGAACGTCTCGTCGGTGAACAGCAGCATGTCGGTCGTCACGCCGTCGATGACGGTGAGCGGGTAGTAGAGGTCGGTCGGGAAGCCGGTGGCCCGCTCGCCACCGCAGCGGATCGACGCGCCCTTGGCCCGGGCGTCGGCCAGGTGTTCGTCGACCGTGGCGGCGACCGCCTCGTGGTTGAGCGGGCCGACGACGGTGCCCTCGTCCCGGGGATCGCCGAGCGTCGCCTGACGGGCGTGGTGCAGGATCAGCTCGAGCACCTCCTCGTGCACCGACTCCTGGACCAGCAGTCGCTCGGTCGCCACGCAGCACTGGCCGCCGGCGAAGCTGGCTCCGTAGACGGCGGCGGCTGCCGCGGCGTCCAGGTCGGCGTCGTCACAGATGATCTGCGGGCCGTTGCCCGAGGCCTCGACGAGGGTTCGCTTCAGCCCCGCCGCCCTGACCACGGCGGTCGCCGTCGCTGCGGAGCCGACGAACGCCACGGCGTCCACGCCCCGGTGCGACACGAGGGCCTCGCCGACGGCGGCGTCCCCGTGGAGCAGGTGGACGGCCTCGGGCGGGAACCCGGCGTCGAGCACGGCCCGGGTGAGGCCTGCCGCCGTGAGCGGCGTGAACTCCGAGGGCTTGAACACGAACGAGTTGCCGCCGCCGAGTGCCGGGGCGAGCAGCTCGGCGGGGATGTTCATGGGGAAGTTCCACGGCGTGACGAGGGCGTAGACACCGTTGGGCCTGCGGTGGGTGAGCACCAGCTTGTCCGGATCCGCCCCGGGCAGGCTCGGCGTCTCGAGACGGACCACCTCCTCGGCCGCCCACCGGAAGATGTCGGCGGACTCGGCGATCTCGTCGGCGGCCTCGGTGTGGCGCGGCTTGCCCTGCTCGAGCGTCAGCGTGTCGGCGAGCTCGTCGGCCCGCTGGTCGAGCAGCTCGGCGACCCGCCGGAGTCGGTCGGCCCGCTCGAACGGTGGCATGGCCTCCATCAGGTCGGCCCCGGCCCCGGCGGCGGTGCTCACCGCTGCGTCCACGTCGTCGACCGTGGCCATGGCGACCTCGGCCAGGTGCTCACCGGTCACCGGGCTCCGCAGCGGCACGGTGCGGCCGTCCGCGCTCGGTGTCCACGCACCATCGATCAGCAGCTCGGCGATGTGGGTCACGGGGCCTCCTCCCGGATCCCGGACCGCGTCCGGGCGAGCCCGGAGTCTGGCACGCAGTCCAGCATCGTCGCCGTGGCGGTAGCGTGCCCGCCGTGCCCGCTGTGCTGAGCGACGACTACGTCGAGCGATGCCTGTGGCAGAGCCAGGTGGACCCGCCGGAACGGACGCCCGGGCCCCTGCCCGATCGGGCCGACGTGGTGGTCGTCGGTGCAGGTCTGTGCGGGCTCGCCGCTGCCGACACGTTCGCCCGGCTGGGCCGCTCGGTGGTCGTGGTCGAGCGCGAGCCGCTGGGCTGGGGGGCGTCGAGTCGCAACGGCGGCATGGTCATCCCCGAGCTCAAGGCCGGTCCGCGCACGCTGGAGCAGCGCTACGGGCCGGTGGGTCTGCGCATGCACGCGGAGGTGGTCGAGGCGTTCGAGTACGTCCGGGACCTGGCGACGGGTGACGACCCGGTCGAGTGCTCCTGGGCCGAGCCCGGCATGCTCCTCGTGGCCCACTCCACCCGGCACGTCGCCGCGGTCCGGGGGCTCGTCGACGAGCTCACCGAGGTCGGGGAGTCCGCGCACGTGGTGGAGCGCAACGACCTCCACACCGAGATCGGCAGCGACGCGTTCGTGGCCGGGGCCGTCGTGGAACGCACCGGCTCGGTGCAACCGGCTGCCCTGCACGCCGGTCTGGCGCGCCGGGCGCTCCACGCCGGCGCCGAGGTGTTCGACCGCACGGCCCTGCGGTCGGTCCGCCCGCTGACGGTCGGCCACGAGGTGGTGACCACCCGGGGCGTGGTGCGGGCCGCCGAGGTGGTGCTCGCCACCAACGCCACCGCCGACGCCGCCGTGCCGCACCTCGAGCGACGGGTCCTGCCCGTCGGGTCCTACATCATCGCCACCGAGGTGCTCCCTGCGGACCTGGCGGCGTCGGTCCTGCCGACGGGGCGGATGGTGTTCGACACCCGCAACTTCCTGGCGTACTGGCGCCTCACGCCCGACGGCCGGCTGGCCTACGGCGGTCGCAGGAACATGGACCCCACCGACGTGGCCGACGCCCGTGACTTCCTGTACGACCAGATGGTCGCCGTGCACCCGCAGCTCGCCGGGGTGCCGGTGACCCACGCGTGGGGTGGTGCGGTGTGCGTGACGCTGGACCGACTGCCGCACGTGGGTCAGGTGGACGGCGCGTGGTACGCCACGGGCTGCAACGGCAGCGGCGTGGCGCTCAACACGTGGCTCGGTCACCGGCTCGCCGAGTCGATCTGCGGCGAGGCTCCGCTGCCGGCCTGCGCCGAACTCAGGCACCGTCGGATCCCGTTCCACTCGTTCCGCTCGGCGTACCTCCCGTGGGTCGGTCGGTACCTGTCCCTGGAGGACGCCCGGTGACGCCGCGCTCGAGCAGCGCCCCGTAGGTGTCGGGACGACGGGTCGCCAGGAACGGGAACAGCTCGAGCCAGTCCCGTCTGGCGTCCAGGTCGACGTCGGCCACCAGCACGCAGTCGCGGTCGCGGGGAGCGGCCACGAGCACCCGTCCGTAGCAGTCGCTGACGAACGACGAACCGTAGAAGGTCACGGCCACGTCGCCGAGCCGCTCGGTGCCGTGGCGGTTGGCCACGACCATCGCCAGCCCGTTGGCGATGCCGTTGCCCACCACCACCTGTCGGAGCAGCGGCTCGGTGTCGAAGGCGGGGTGGTCGGGCTCCGAGCCGATCGCCGTGGGGTACACGAGCAGGTCGGCCCCAGCGAGGGCGTAGATGCGGGCGGGCTCGCTGAACCACTCGTCCCAGCACGTGGGGAACCCGACCTTCGCCGGGCCGACCGGTACCACCGGGTAGCCCGTGTCGCCGGGACGGAAGTACCGGTCCTCGTGGTACCCGGAGGTGACGGGGATGTGGACCTTGCGGGTGCGGGCCAGCAGTCGGCCGTCGGGGTCGACGGCGATCGCCGTGTTCCAGCCCGGCGCCTCGTACAGCGAGGCGTGGACCACCACGCCGTGCTGCGCGGCGAGCGCCGCGGCCAGCTCGTGGGTCGGGCCGCCGGGCAACGGCTCCGGCGACACCCCGGTGGACTCCGGGCCGTCCGGGAGGAGCGCGAAGTAGGGCGACAGGGTGAGCTCCTGGTGGCAGACCAGATCGGCCCCGGCGGCTGCGGCGATCGCCGTGCCCTCCGCGAGCACCGCCCGGTGCTCGTCCGGGTCCGGGTGCCAGCTGGTCTGGACCACCCCGACCCGGAGCGAACCCCGCTCGGGCGGGCGGGTGCGGGCCGGTGACTCCGGGGTCCGGTCAGCGGTCAGGACGGCGAACCCGCTCACGCCGGAACCTGCTGGGTGGCGCAGTGGGGTCCGCCGCCGCCGAACGCCAGGGTGGCGCCGTCGACGGTCACCACCTCCCGGCCCGGGTAGCAGTCCGCGATCGCCGCCAGCGCGTCGGCGTCGGCGGGGTGGCCCGTGACGGGGACCACGACCACACCGTTGGCGGCGTACAGGTTCACGTAGGGAACCTCGACCACCCGGCCGAACCGTTCAGCACGGGGGAGGACGGGGAGCTCCACCACGTCGAGCCCCGCTGCGGCGAGCCGGGACCGGTTGTCCGCTGCGGTGGCGTGGTCGGGGTCGTCGGGGTCCTCGCACCCCTGCAGCAGGACGCGGCCCGGCCGGGGCAGCGCGACCACGTTGTCCACGTGGCCGTCGGTGTCGGTGTCGTCGGCCAGACCGTCACGGAGCCAGACCACCTCCTCGGCCCCCAGCCACTCCCGGAGCAGCGTCTCGAGCGCCTCGGTGGTGCGGGGTGTCCCGTCGGGCAGCGGCCCGCGGTTGGGGTGCAGCAGGCAGCGTTCGGTGGTCACGACCAGCCCGCAGCCGTCCACCGCCACGGCACCGCCCTCGAGCACGAACGGTGCGGTGCGCACGGGCAGACCCAGGTGACCGGCGAGGCGGGTGGCCAGCTCGGCGTCACGGTCCCACGGCTCGACCAGGCCGCCCCACGCGTTGAAGCCGAACTGCACGGCGTGGCGCGCCCCCTCGCCGTCCCGGACGACCACGGGTCCGGTGTCCCGGATCCAGCAGTCGTCGAGTGGCACCTCGAGCAGCTCGACGTGGGGCGTGTCGCCCAGACGGGCCTCCGCGCCGGGGAGCTCACCCGCGTCGACGGCGACCGTGACCGGTTCGTGATCCGCCACGGCCCGCACCAGCTCCGCCCACGCGTCGCGCGCCGCTTCGACGTGTCCCTCCCAGAACGCGCGGCGCCGCTCGGTGGGCCAGGCCACGAGGCTCCGCTCGTGCGGGTCGGTCTCGGCCGGCATCCGAGTGCCGGACACGGTCAGTCCTGGGCCAGCGCGTGGCAGAAGTCGGTGAACACCTCGACGTAGCGGTCGACGTCGGCGGTGGTGTGCTGCACCGAGAGCGTCCACTGCTCCTCGTCGCCGGGGGTCATGAACAGGCCCCGGTTGAGCGCCCACGGGTAGGCGGCACCGAAGAGCTGCGGCTTGGACTCCAGGAAGTCGCGGTAGTTGCGCGACCGCTCGGCCCGGAACGACACGCACCCCTTGGCGGCGAGGCTGACCGTGTGGGCCGGGATGCCGGTGGCGTCGATGGCGTCCTGGCAGCCCTTCGCCAGCCGGTCGCCGAGGGCGGCCAGGTGGTCGTAGGCCTCGGGGACGAGCACCTCGGTCAGGCACGCCAGTCCGGCGGCCGCCACGAGCGGGTTGCCGTTGAACGTGCCCATCTGGGCGGCACCGTTGGCGATGATGTCCATGACGGCCGACTCGCCGCCGAACGCCGCCCCGGGAGTGCCGCCGAAGAGCGCCTTGGCGTAGCAGGCCAGGTGGGGTCGCACCCCGTAGCGCTCCTGGGCGCCGCCCGGTGCCACCGTGGCTCCGGCCTTGACCTCGTCGAAGATCAGGACGGTGCCGTTGGCGTCGCAGATGTCCCGCAGCGCCTGCAGGTAGCCGGGGTCGGGCTCGATGATCCCGACGTTCATCATCACGGGCTCCAGGATGAGGCAGGCGATCTCGTCGCCCCGCTCGGCCACCAGGTCGGCGAACGCCTGGGCGTCGTTGAACGGCACCACCACGGTGAGGTCGGCGACGTTGTCGGGGATGCCGAGCGACATCGGGGTCGTCGGGGGCATCTCCCGGCCGCCGACGGCGTCGGAGTTGGGCAGCACCGAGAACATCACCGTGTCGTGGTGACCGTGGTACGAGCCCTCGATCTTGGCGACGACCTCTCGGCCGGTGGCGGCACGGGCCACCCGGATGGCGTCCATCGTCGCCTCGGTGCCGGAGTTGGCGAAGCGCACCTGGTCCAGGTTGAAGCGTCGGCAGAGCTCTTCGGCCAGCTCCACCGTCACCGGGGTCGGGGCGGCGAAGTGGGTGCCGGAGCGGACCGCCCGGCTGACCGCCTCGACGATGGCGGGGTGCGCGTGACCGCAGATCCCCACGCCGAACCCACCGTGGAAGTCCAGGTAGTCGTTGCCGTCGACGTCGGTCACGACGACACGCTCGCCGCGCTCGATGTAGATGGGGTAGGGGTCGCCCGCCTGGAAGCTGGACGGGACACCCAGGGGGAGCGAGCGGAGCGCCCGCTCGTACCACTCCCGGGAGCCCTGGGTGCGGGCGACGAGCTGGGCCGACTCGCGGTCGGCCAGCTCGGCGGCGCGGGCCGAGAGTCGGGTGTCCTTGGCGTTGTCGGTCGTGTTGCTCATCAGATCCTCACCATCACGTGCTTCAGCTCGGTGTAGTGCTCGAGCGCGTACAGGGACATGTCCTTGCCGTAGCCGGACTGCTTGAAACCGCCGTGGGGCAGCTCCGACACGATCGGGATGTGGTCGTTCACCCAGACCGTGCCGAACATGAGGCGGCTCGCCATCCGCATGGCCCGGCCCACGTCCTGGGTCCACACCGATGCCGCCAGGCCGTAGTCGACGCCGTTGGCCCAGGCCAGCGCCTGGTCCTCGTCGGCGAACCGCTGCACCGACACCACGGGACCGAACACCTCGCGCTGGACGATCTCGGCGTCCTGAGCAGGGTTGGCGACCACGGTCGGTGCGTAGAAGAAGCCGGGACGGTCCAGCGTGGAGCCGCCGACCACGGCCTCGGCGCCGGCCTCGACGGCACGGGCGACCATGGCGGCCACCCGCTCCTGCTGCGCGGCCGACACGACCGGGCCCACCGCCGTCGCCTCGTCAGACGGGTCGCCGGCGACGATGTCACCGACGGCCGCGGCCAGGTCGCCGACCACCCGGTCGTAGACGCCCGGTCCGGCGATCACCCGGCACGGAGCGGTGCAGTCCTGGCCCGAGTTGTAGTAGGCGGCCTCGGCCAGCGTGCCGACCAGGGTCTCCACGTCGGCGTCGTCGAAGACCACGACCGGCGCCTTGCCGCCGAGTTCGAGGTGGACACGCTTGAGCGAGTCGGCGGCGTTGCGGGCGATCAGCTTGCCGGTGTTCACGTCACCGGTGATCGACACCATGGCCACGCCCGGGTGCCGCACGAGCGCGTCCCCCACCGTCTCGCCCTGCCCGGTCACCACGTTGAACACACCCGGCGGGAAGATGTCCGCGGCGATCTCGGCGAGCGCCAGCGCCGTGAGCGGTGTGAGCTCGCTCGGCTTGAGGATGAACGTGTTGCCGGTGGCGAGCGCCGGACCGAGCTTCCACGTGGCCATGTTGAGCGGGTAGTTCCACGGTGCGATCCCCACGCACACGCCGAGCGGGTCACGCCGCAGCATCGAGGTGTGGTCCTCGAGGTACTCGCCGGCGGCCTGGGCCTGCATGGTCCGAGCCGCGCCGGCGAAGAACCGCAGGTTGTCGACGGTCAGGTCGAACTCGAAGTCGATGATGGACACGGGCTTGCCGACGTTGACCATCTCGAGCCGCTTGAGCTCGTCGATGTTGGACTCGACGGCGTCGGCCAGGGCGAGCAGCTTCTCGGAGCGCTCCCTCGGTGTGGTCCGGCCCCACGACTCGAACGCAGCGGCTGCGGCCTGCACGGCCCGGTCGGCGTCGGTCGCGTCGCTCGCTGCCGCCTGGGCCACGACCTCGCCGGTCGCCGGGTCGACCACGTCGTCCAACTCGCCGCTGGCGGCGTCGGTCCACTGGCCGTCGATGAAGTTCTGTCCTGCCACGTCGCTCCCTGCTCGCTGTGTCCTGCTCGCCCCGGCGGCGCACGGCCGCCGGGGGTCCCCATCCTTGCCGCCCGGTGGTCCGGCGCGTCGACCGGACGGACCGAGGGAGATTGTGGCACGGATTCGGTCGTCTGGACACCTCTCAGCGACGATTTCCGTTTCGGAACGTCGATTTCACGAGCGAATCACTTGCCCAGGGGGTCCATCCGGTGTGAGGATCAGGGGACTGCTAGGAAAAGAGTGCCGGACGAACTCGTTCGGTGACGTCGGGCACACCGACGGCGTCCGGGGAGGTGGTTCGCAGCGTGGGGGACGGCAAGGTGGCGGAGGCGACGATCCTGCTCGACGCCGTGACGAAGCGCTTCGGTGACTACGTGGCCGTCGAGCAGGCCGACTTCGCCATCGCCCGCGGCGAGTTCTTCTCCATGCTCGGTCCCTCCGGCTGCGGCAAGACCACCACGCTGCGGATGATCGCCGGCTTCGAGACGCCCACCTCCGGACGGATCCTCCTCGAGGGACGGGACGTGTCCGACACGCCGCCGTACAAGCGGGACGTCAACACGGTCTTCCAGAACTACGCCCTCTTCCCGCACATGAGCATCTTCGACAACGTGGCGTTCGGGCTCCGGACCGCCAAGGTGCCGGCGGACCAGGTGCGGACCCGGGTGATGGACATGCTCGACGTGGTCCGCCTGCCCGACATGGCCGACCGTCGCCCCAACCAGCTCTCCGGTGGACAGCAGCAGCGGATCGCGCTGGCCCGCGCCCTGGTCAACCATCCGGCGGCCCTCCTGCTCGACGAGCCGCTCGGTGCGCTGGACCTCAAGCTCCGTCAGGTGATGCAGCTCGAGCTGAAGCGCATCCAGCGCGACGTGGGGATCACGTTCATCTTCGTGACCCACGACCAGGAGGAGGCGCTCACCATGTCGGACCGCATCGCGGTCATGACGCAGGGTCGGGTCGACCAGATCGGCACGCCGACCGAGATCTACCACACGCCCGCCACGCCGTTCGTGGCCGGGTTCATCGGGACCGCCAACCTGCTGCCGGTGACCGTCGTGTCCCAGACCGGCGACGACGTCACCGTCGAGACCCGTCTCGGCGGCCAGTGCACGGTGTCCTCGGCGGGCACCACCTACGCACCGGGCAGCGAGGTCACCCTCATGGTTCGTCCCGAGCGCCTCGTGCCGGCCGGGGCGCCCCTGCACGGCACCGGGTCGGGAGCGAGCATCCGGGCGATCGTGACCTCCATGGTCTTCCAGGGGCCGGTCGTCCGGTGTCAGGTGCGCACGGAGGCCGGTGCCGACCTGGTCGCCCACCTCGGCCCGGAGGACGACCCCGGCTCGTTCCCGGTGGGATCCGAGATGGAGATGACCTGGTCCCACGACGGTGCCTACCTGGTGCCCGAGCCGATCGCCGCCGACGAGGCCGGCGTGACGTCCATGGAGGACGACCAGACCGCCGCGTGAGGCGGGTCCGGGACCCACCCTTCGTCACGGCACCTGCCGTGACCCGACCGACCAACCCAACGACAACAGAACCAACAGAGAGGTACCCGCCGTGACCAACCGAGTCTCCCGCCGCAACTTCCTGGTGTCCACCGCCGCCCTGAGCGGGCTGGCGGTCGGGTCGACCGCGCTCGCCGCCTGTGGTGGCAGCGAGGAGTCGGGCAGCTCCACGACGGCCGCCGGCGGCGCCGCCGACACGCTGACGTTCGACAACTGGACGCTCTACATCGACAAGCCGAACGACGACCTCTTCGGCGAAGGCGGCACGCTGGCCGAGTTCCAGAAGGCCACCGGCATCAAGGTCGACTACACCGAGGGCATCAACGACAACAACGAGCTGTTCGCCAAGATCCAGCCGCTGCTGTCGAAGGGTGACCCGATCGGCGCCACGATCATCGCCCCGACCTACTGGATGGCCGGGCGACTCCTCCAGCTGGACTGGCTCGACCAGCTGCCGCTGTCGGAGATCCCCAACGCCGCGAACCTGATCCAGAGCCTGCAGAACCCGCCGAACGACCCGACCGGCGAGTACTCGCTGCCGTGGCAGTCGGGCATGGCCGGCATCGCGTACAACCAGGCCGTGACCGGGCGCGAGCTCACGACCATGGACGACATGTGGGACCCGGCGTTCCGGGGCAAGATCGGCATGCTCACCGAGATGCGCGACACGATCGGACTGATCGCCATGTCGCTCGGCATCGACCTGGCGAACCCCGACGACCAGGACTACCAGCCGGCCTTCGCCAAGCTCGAGGAGGAGGTCGCCAACGGCCAGATCCGGCAGTTCACCGGGAACGACTACGTCGACGACCTCGAGCAGGGCAACTACGCCGCGTGCATCGGTTGGTCGGGTGACGTCGCCCAGCTCTCGGTGTCCAACCCGGACATCAAGTTCGTGGTGCCCGAGTCCGGCGGCACGCTCTGGTTCGACACGATGGTCATCCCCAAGGGCGCCAGCGCCGAGCAGATCCAGGCCGCCGGCAAGTTCATGAACTTCGTCTACGACCCGGTCAACGCCGCCCGCATCACGGAGACGGTGCAGTACATCTCGCCGGTCCAAGGCGTGCAGGAGGAGCTGCGCAAGATGGGCGGCGAGGCCGCCGCGCTGGCCGACAACCCGCTCCTGTTCCCGGACGCGTCCACCCTCGCCCGGCTCCAGACCTGGGGCACGATCAGCGAGGAGAAGGAACAGCAGATGGACGAGGAGTTCGCCCGGATCTCGGGCGCCTGACCGGACCCCGCCGGGATCCAGGGAGGACCCCGTGGCCGCCGCCACCACCGACGACACCGGACTCCGCCGGGGTCGGTTCGCGCCCTACGGGCTGCTCAGCCCGGGGATCATCTGGCTGCTGCTGTTCTTCCTGGTCCCGGTGGTCATGCTGGTCAAGGCCTCGCTGTCGACCAAGCCGAGTCGGTTCGCCGACCCGGAGTTCGCCTGGGACTTCTCCAACTACACCTCGGCGCTCAGCGAGTACTCCCCGGAGTTCCTCCGCTCGTTCCTCTACGCCGGGACCGCCACGGTGCTCGCGATCCTCGTCGGGTACCCGCTGGCCTACTGGATCGCCACCTGCGGCGGCCGCTGGAAGAACTTCCTGATCGGGCTCGTGGTCGTCCCGTTCTTCACCTCCTACCTGATCCGCACCATCGCCTGGACGTCGATCCTCCAGGACGACGGCCCGGTCACCGCGCTGTACCGACTCCTCCCGTGGGTCGGCAGCGACGGACGGATCCTGGCCACGCCGCTCGCGGTGATCGGCGGACTGACCTACAACTTCATCTCGTTCATGATCCTGCCCATCTACGTGAGCCTCGAGAAGATCGACTTCCGGCTCACCGAGGCGGCAGCCGACCTGGGCAGCACCCCGTGGCGGGCGTTCCGCAAGGTCGTGCTCCCGCTCTCGATGCCCGGGGTGTTCGCCGGCAGCCTGCTCGTGTTCATCCCGGCGGCGGGCGACTACCTGAACGCCCGGTACCTGGGCTCGCCCCAGACCTCGATGATCGGGACGGTGGTGCAGAACAAGTTCCTGGTGCAGTTCGACTACCCGCAGGCCGCTGCGCTGTCGCTCGTCCTCATGGTGATCATCACGGCGATGGTGCTGATCTACTCGAGGTTCCTGGGCACCGAGGGGTTGGCGGTCTGATGCGGCACTCGGCGCACCCTCGAGCGGCGACCTCCGACCGGACGGCGGTGCGGCCGTGGTGATGGCCGAGGGCGCTGCGCCGCCCGTCGTCGCCGAGGTCCGTCCGTCGAAGGGTTCCACGCGGCCGTCGCGGGCCGGGACCGGGTGGGGCCGTCGGGCGCTCACGCTCGTGGCGATCGCGGCCTACATCTGGCTGTTCCTGCCGATCCTCAACATCGTGGTGTTCACGTTCAACCAGCCGTCGGGCAAGTACAACCTGTCCTGGGAGCGGTTCACCCTGGAGAACTGGGCCGAACCCTTCAAGGACGCCCAGCTCACCCAGGCGTTCTGGCGGAGCCTCGTGGTGGCGGCGGTGGCCGTCACCGTGGCGCTGGCCATGGGGTCGCTGATCGCCATCGCGCTCTCGCGCTACCGGTTCACCGGCAACAAGCTCACCGAGGTGTTCCTGGTCCTCCCGCTGACCACGCCCGAGATCGTCCTCGGCGCCTCGCTCTACCAGCTGTTCCTGGGGCGCGGCGTGGTGCTCGGTCAGGTGACGGTGGTCATCGCCCACATCATGTTCCTCGTGAGCTTCGTGGCCATGACCGTGAAGGCGCGGGTCCGTGGGTTCGACTGGACGGTCGAGGACGCCGCCATGGATCTGGGCGCCCGGCCCATGCGCGTGTTCTGGAAGGTGACGTTCCCGCTCATCCTGCCGGGCATCCTGGCCGCGGCGTTGCTGAGCTTCGCCCTGTCGCTCGACGACTACATCGTCACCGACTTCACGCGCGGCGAGTTCACGACGTTCCCGATCCAGGTCAACAACGCCTTCCGGGTCAGCTTCCCGCCGCAGGTCAACGTGCTCGCCACGCTCATCCTGGTCGTGACCCTGATCCTGTTCACCATCGGTCCGCTCTCCCAGCGCCGCCGCGGCGCCTCCACCTGAGCGCCCGACCGCCACCGAGGAGACCGACGTGACCACGACGCTGGTGGGGGTTCCCGCCGAGATCAAGGCCGACGAGTACCGGGTCGCCATGACCCCCGACGGTGTCCGGGAGCTGCACGCACACGGCGTCGACGTGCTGGTGCAGGCCGGGGCCGGCGTCGGCGCGTCCATCCCCGACGAGGACTACCTCGCCGCGGGCGCCGAGATCGTCGCGACGGCGGCCGAGGTGTGGGAGCGCGCCGGGATCGTCTGCAAGGTGAAGGAACCCCAGGCCTCGGAGTACGAGCACTTCCGTGACGGGCAGGTGCTGTTCACCTACCTGCACCTCGCCGCGTACCCCGGGGTGGCCGACGCCCTGCTCGAGCGGGGCGTGACCGGGATCGCCTACGAGACCGTGCAGCCGGCCGGCGGCGGACTGCCGCTGCTGGCGCCGATGAGCGAGGTCGCCGGGCGGATGAGCGTCCAGGTCGGGGCCCACCTGCTCGAGCGGCACAACGGTGGTCGGGGCGTGCTGCTCGGTGGCGCCCCGGGGGTGCGGCCGGCGCGGGTGGTGGTCCTCGGCGCCGGCAACGTCGGGTGGAACGCGGCGTGGATGGCTGCAGGGTTGGAGGCCGAGGTGGACCTGCTCGACAAGAACGTCGAGCGCCTCCGGTGGGTGGACCAGATCCAGATGGGTCGGATCACCACGCTCACCTCCAACCGGGGCCAGGTGGAGCGCGCCGTGGAGCAGGCCGACCTGGTGATCGGCGCCGTGCTGGTCCCCGGAGGTCGGGCGCCGGTGGTCGTCACCGAGGACATGGTCCGGTCCATGAAGGCCGGCTCGGTGGTGGTGGACATCGCGATCGACCAGGGGGGCTGCATCGAGACCTCCCACGAGACCACCCACCACGATCCGACGTTCCTCGTCCACGACGTGGTGCACTACGCAGTCGGCAACATGCCGGGTGCCGTGCCGCACACCTCGACCTACGCCCTCACGAACGTGACCCTCCCGTACCTGGCCGAACTGGCCCGGCTCGGCGTGCGTGAGGCGGTCGCCGTCGATCCGGCGCTGGCGCTCGGCGTCAACACCGCCGGCGGGTCGGTCGTCAACGCGGCCGTCGCCGAGGCGTTGGGCCGACCCCACGTCGACCTGCACGACGCGCTCCGGGGCTGAGGTGACCGAGGCGGCGGAGGCCCCGACCGGTCGAGCGGCGGGCATCGACGAGGTCGACAAGGCGATCATCCGCGAGCTGCAACGTGACGGGCGCATGGCCTACTCGCAGCTCGCCCCCTTGGTGGGGTTGTCCCAGGCCGCGGTCCGCCACCGGGTCCAGCGGCTGGTGGAGACCGGCGTGGTGCAGGTCGTGGCGGTGACCGACCCGCTGCGACTCGGGTTCACGGTGCAGGCGATGATCGGCGTCCGGGCGAGCGGTGACCTCCGTCGACTCGCTGCCCAGCTCGCTGCGGTGGACGAGATCGACTACGTGGTCGTGGCCGCCGGATCCTTCGACCTGCTGCTCGAGGTGGTCTGCGCCGACAACGACGCGCTCCTCGAACTGCTCGACCGGGAGGTGCGCAGCCTGGACGGCGTGACGAGCGCCGAGGTGTTCACCTACCTGCACCTCGAGAAGCAGACGTACTCGTGGGGGACCCGCTGAGCCCACCCCCTCAGGGGGGTCGACCGGCTCAGCTGTCGAAGCCGAGCCCCAGCGCGTCGAGCAGCCGGAGCCAGGGCCCCCGTCGACCGTGCCGACGGTCGGCCCGGGCGATCGCCCGCCGGGTCAGGCTGATCCCCGCCCACCGCAGGGGCTCCGGAGGCCAGGGCACGGGGGCGGTGCGGACCAGGCCCAGCTCGGTGCGCTCGGTCCGGCGCCCGGCGAGGAGGTCGAGTGCGGTGGCGGCGCCGAACCGCGAGGCTCCGACACCCAGCCCCGTGTAGCCCACGCACCACCCGACGCGGCGATCCCACCGGGTGCCGGCGGTCAGGCAGAACCGGGTCGTGGTGGCGATCGGTCCACCCCAGGTGTGGCTGATGCGCACCCCGTCGAGCTGGGGGAAGGTGTCGAGCAGCTGGGCGCACAGCAGGCGCTCGGTCGCCTCGTTGCGCTCCACCGACGGACCGGTCGGTCCACCGAACCGGTAGATCGCGTCGTACCCACCCCACAGCAGTCGGTCGTCGGGCGTGAGTCGGGCGTAGTGGAACTGGTTGGCGGAGTCGGCGAGGCCCTCGCGACCCGTCCAGCCGAGCGCGTCGAGTCGGTCGCGGCCGAGGGGCTCGGTCACCAGCACGTGGTCGTAGACCGGGACGACCGCCCGCCGCACGGGTGCCAGCAGGCCCCGGAACGCGTTGGTGGCGAGCAGCACCTGGTGCGCCGTGATCGACACGCCGGGTCCGTCGGCGCGCACCGCCGCACCCGCGCGGTGCAGCGAGGTGACCGGAGTGTGGTCGGCCAGCCGACCGCCCCGGGCGAGCAGGGAGCGGCGCAGCCCGTCGACGAGGCGACCGGGGTCGAGGGTCCCCACGCCGGTGCGCCGGAGCAGGCCGCCGACGAAGGTGGGGGAGTCGACTCGAGCCCGGGCACCGGGGCCGTCGAGCAGCTCCACGTCGTCGCCCAGCTCGGCGTGCAGCGCGGCGACCTCCTCCAGGTCGCGGAGCTGCCAGTCCTCGGCTGCGGTGGTCAGCTCGCCGACCGGCGCCCAGTGGGCGTCGACCCCGAGTCGACCGAGGTGGTCGACGAGCGCGTCGAGGTGCTCGAGCCCGATCCGGTGCAGGTCCGGGTACTCGCCGGGCCACCGGGCCACCCCGTTGGGTGCGCCGTGGGTCACGGATGCGTCGCAGAACCCGCCGTTGCGGCCCGACGCGCCGTCGCCCGGACCCGAGCCGTCGACCACGAGGACGTCCCGGTCCGGGTCGTCGTCGAGGGCCAGGTGGGCGGCCCACAGTCCCGTGAACCCCGCCCCGACGACGAGGAGGTCCGTCGTCTGCTGCCCCCGGGCCGGTGGCTCACCGGGGCCCAGGTCGACCTCGGGGCGGTCGGTCCAGAAGGGGCGGCCGACCGCGTCGGCGAGCGCCCGGCTGACTCGAGGGTCCTCGGGGCGGGTGGCGACGGCGGGGCCGCTCACGCGCCGGACCGGTCGCGGACCGTGGTCAGCGCCGTGCGTGTGGCGTCGACCACCCGGTCGAGCTGATCGTCGGTGACGACCAGCGGGGGGCAGAACGCGATCGAGTGGGTGGCGATCGGTCGCGGGATGACCCCGAGCTCGAGCATCTCGTCCCGCACGACGAGCGCGGAGTCCTCGGGGTGCAGCGCCAGGGCCCAGATGCCGTCGGTGCCGCGCACGCCGGCGGCCAGACCGTCCTCGACCATCCCGTGCAGGGCCGGTCCGAGCCGGTCCCCGATGGCCGGTGCCCGTGGGAGCAGGTCGTCGGAACGGATCACCGACAGGTTGGCCGAGGCCGCGGCGCAGGCCGCCGGGTGGCCCGAGTAGGTGAACCCGTGGCGCAGCCACCGCTGGTCGTCGGCCTCGAGCACCTCACGCACCCGGGGGCCGACCAGCACGCCGCCGAGCGGCTGGTAGCCCGAGGTGACCCCCTTGGCGAAGGTCACCAGGTCGGGTGTCACGCCGTAGCGGTCGGCGCCCCACCACGTGCCGAGCCGACCGAAGCCGGTGATGACCTCGTCGAACACGAGCAGCGCGCCGGTGCGGTCGCACAGGTCCCGCAGGCCCTCGAGGTAGCCGTCGGCCGGCGGGAACACGCCGCCGGCGCCCTGCACGGGTTCGGTGATGACCGCTGCGATCCGGTCGCCGTGCTCGGCGAGCTGCCGCTCGACGTCCTCGAGCGAGTCGGCGTGCACCTGCACGACGCCGCCGAGCAGCTCGCCCCAGTGCTCCTTGTTGGGAGCCAGGCCCTGGGCGCTGGTGCCGCCGTAGGTGACGCCGTGGTAGGCCCGGTCCCGGCTGACGATGACCGACCGCTCGGGCCGGCCCTGCCACGCCCAGAAGAGGCGGCTGAGCTTCATGGCCGTGTCGACGGCCTCCGACCCGGAGTTCGTGAGGAACACGCGTGCGTCCTCGATCGGCGAGATCGCCACCAGCTCGGCGGCCAGACGCTCGGCGGCCGGGTTGGTGAACAGCTCGAAGGTGTGGAACGCGTCCAGGGTGCGCAGCTGGTCGCCCACGGCGTCGGCGATCTCGGTGCGTCCGTGGCCGACGACGCAGTACCAGAGCGAGGCGAGCGCGTCGACGTACTCCCGACCGTCGCTGTCCCAGACGAGCGCACCCTCGCCGCGGACGATCTCGACGAAGCGGTCTGCGGCGGGGCGGGCGAACGGGTGCAGGAACGGGGGCAGGTGGTCGGTCACGGTCGGTGTCTCGGTCGGTGTCTCGGTCGGTGTCTCGGTCGGTTCGTCGTGGTCTCGTTCGATCGGGAGAGCTCGTGGGGTGCGCCGCGCCCGCTCAGAGGTGGGCGGTCGGGGCGACGACGGTCT
>CAIQNH010000213.1 GCA_903873135.1 uncultured Actinomycetes bacterium | reverse complement strand
TGGACGTGCTGGACGCCCTGTGGCGGCTCGGGGTCGTGCGGGTCGACGAGGTGTCGGGCCCTCCCGGTGCCCGGGCCGTGGTCGCGGTGGCCGAGCAGTTCGGGGCGGACGTCTCCACCTCCCGAGCCGGCGGCGTCGGGGAGTAGCATCGAGGCGTGGCGAGCGAGTGCGGAGGTGTGTCGTCCCGACGACCGTCGATCGCCGTGGTGCGTTCCGCCGGGGACAGCCTGCGTGCAGCCGCCGACCTGGTCGATCTGGTGCTGGACGAGCCCGTCCCCGAGGAGGTCGAGCTGGGGCCCGGGCGTCGGGTGCCGGTGGTCGACGTCCGCTCGGATCTGCCCCCGGGCGATGGGGCCCGGACCGCCGACCTGGTGGTCGCCGCGCTGCAGATTCCGGCTGACGCCGAGGTGGTGCTGCTGACCGACGACCCGGTGGCCGCTCGTGAGGCGCTCGACGTCGTGGCGACGCTCCGGGCGGAGGCGAGCGCAGCCGACGGCGGCGACGGTTCGTGAGCGGCCGGCTGTCGCTGTTCCGGGGACAGGATCCGGTGCTCCTCGCCGACGCGGTCAACGCTGCGGTCACCGAGGCGGTCGGCGACGCCGACCGGAGCGAGGTGCTCGACGACTTCCGGGGTGAGGACTACGAGCCCGGCGAGGTGGCGCTGGCGTGCGGGACGGTGTCGATGTTCGGTGGCCGGGTCGTGGTCGCCCGGGACCTCCAGCGCTTCGACGCAGACCAGCTCGCCCCGGTGGTCGACGCCCTCGCCGACGTCCCCGACGACGTGGCCCTGCTGCTCGTCTGGGAGGGCAAGCCGGCGAGCCGCCGCAAGACCGACCCGCTGACCGTGCTGGCCGCAGCGGTCACCGCGGCCGGCGGCGAGGTCACCGTGTGCGACGCACCGTCGGGCAAGGCGGCGGGCGAGTGGCTCGCCGACCAGCTCTCGAGGTCGTCGGTGCGGCTGGACGCCCGGGCCAGGGAGTACGTCGTCGCCCGGCTCGGCGAGGACGTGGCTCGCGTGCGTGACGTGCTGGCCACGCTCGAGTCGGTGCACGGTGAGGGCGCCGGCCCGCTCGGCGTGGACGACGTGGAGCCGTTCGTCGGCGAGTCGGGTGGCGTCCCACCCTGGGAGCTCACCGACGCCATCGACCGTGGGGACGTGGCCGGAGCGGTCACCAGCGCACGCCGGATGCTCGGCGGTGGTGGTCGGCACCCGCTCCAGGTGCTGGCCTCCCTGCAGACCCACTACGAGCGGGTGGCCCGTCTGGACGGCAGCGGCGCCCGGGACCCCGGATCGGCTGCTGCGGTCCTCGGGCTCAAGGGTTCCACGTTCCCGGCCAAGAAGGCGCTGGCGGTGGCCGGCCGTCTGGGCCCGGGGGGTGTGCGTCGGGCCCTCGGTCTGCTGGCCCGTGCCGACGTGGACGTCCGCGGGCGGACGGGACTCGACGCGGCGGCGGTCCTCGAGGTGCTCGTCGCCAGGTTGGCGGTGTCCCGGCGCTGAGCGCCCGGGATCAGAGCTCGTTGAGCTTCTTGGCGAGCCGGGACGTGCGCCGGGCGGCGTTGTTGCGGTGGAGGATGCCCTTGGCGGCGGCCTCGTCGATCCGCTTGATGGCGGCCCGGATCAGCTCGGCGGCCTCCTCGCCGGTGGCCTCCTCGGCGCGCTTGATCCGGGTCCGCAGCTCGGAGCGGACGGCCTTGTTGCGCTGACGGGCGGCCTCGTTCTGCCGGTTCCGCTTGATCTGGCTCTTGATGTTCGCCACGTTCGTGCTCGCTCGCTCCGTCCCGGGGAGCTCGTCCCGGGGACCTCGGTCGGGGGTCTCGGTTGCCCCGGAGCGCACGGACGTCCGCGCCACCTCGGAACAGCCGGGAGAGCGTAGCGGTCGCGACGGGTCCCCGTCAGGTCCACCCGTCCCCTCCAGTCGTCTGGTCCGTCCCGTGCGCCCGTCCCGTCCGGCAGGGCCGGTCCGGACGGGTGCTCCGTCGGGGTCGGTTCGGCTCCGGGCCCCCGGGCGGGCAGACTGTCGGTGGCCACCGAGCCGGACTGCCTGATGTGAGCGAACTCTCCCGAATCCGCAACCTGTCGATCATCGCCCACATCGACCACGGCAAGTCCACGCTCGCCGACCGGATCCTCGAGATCTGCGGTGCCGTCGACCCCCGTGAGATGCGGGCCCAGTACCTGGACTCCATGGATCTCGAGCGGGAGCGGGGGATCACCATCAAGCTCCAGTCGGTCCACCTGGAGTACCGGGGCCACGTGGTGAACCTCATCGACACGCCCGGCCACGTGGACTTCGGCTACGAGGTGTCCCGCTCGCTCGCTGCCTGCGAGGGCGTCATCCTGGTCGTCGACGCGTCGCAGGGCATCGAGGCGCAGACGCTCGCCAACTGCTACCTGGCGATCGAGCACGACCTCGAGATCGTCCCGGTGCTCAACAAGATCGACCTGCCCGCCGCCGATCCCGACCTGTACGCCTCCGAGATCGAGCAGGTCCTCGGCATCCCCGCCGAGGACGTGCTGCGGATCTCCGCCAAGACGGGCGACGGGGTCCCCGAGCTCCTCGACGCCGTCGTGGAGCGGATCCCGCCCCCCGTCGGCGACCCGGACGCCCCGCTGCAGGCCCTCATCTTCGACTCGCACTTCGACCAGTACCGCGGCGTGGTCAGCTCGGTCCGGGTGGTCAACGGTCAGTTGCGCCACGGTTCGGACCTGCGCTTCATGCAGGCGGGGGCCACCCACGAGGCCCTCGAGGTGGGGGTGCGCACTCCGGCGGTGACGCCCCTCGGGGTGCTCGGCACGGGTGAGGTCGGCTACCTGATCGCCGGGATCAAGGACGTCGGTGAGGCTCGGTCCGGCGAGACCGTCACCGAGGCGCGCTCGGCCGCTGCCGAGCCGCTCGAGGGCTACCGGGAACCCAAGCCCATGGTGTTCTGCGGGCTCTACCCGGTGGAGGGCGACGACTTCGACGCGCTGCGGGAGGCGCTCGAGAAGCTGCGCCTGAACGACTCGAGCTTCAGCTACGAGCCGGAGACCTCGGGTGCGCTGGGGTTCGGCTTCCGCTGCGGTTTCCTCGGCCTGCTGCACATGGAGATCGTCCGGGAGCGGCTCGAGCGGGAGTTCGACCTGTCGCTCATCGCCACGGCGCCGTCGGTGGAGTACGAGGTCCGCACCACGGGCGGCGAGGAGCTCGTGATCGACAACCCCTCGGACCTGCCGCCGGCGGCGTCGATCGAGGAGGTCCGGGAGCCGTACCTGCGGTGCTCGATCATCTCGCCGACGGAGTACGTCGGGACGCTCATGGATCTCTGCCAGACCCGGCGCGGCGAGATGGAGGGGATGGACTACATCTCCCCGGAGCGCGTCGACCTGCGCTACCGACTGCCCCTGGCCGAGGTGGTGATCGACTTCTTCGACCAGCTCAAGTCGCGCACCCAGGGCTACGCCAGTCTCGACTACGAGCCGATCGGCTACTTCCCGGGCGACCTGTCCCGGGTCGACATCCTGCTCAACGGCGAGGCGGTCGACGCCTTCTGCTCGATCGTCCACCGGGACCGGGCCTACGAGTACGGCAAGCGCATGACCGAGAAGCTCAAGGAGATCATCCCCCGGCAGCAGTTCGACATCCCGATCCAGGCTGCGATCGGCAGCCGGATCATCTCCCGGGAGACCATCAAGGCGTTCCGGAAGGACGTGACGGCCAAGCTCTACGGCGGCGACGTCTCCCGGAAGCGCAAGCTCCTCGAGAAGCAGAAGGCCGGCAAGAAGCGGATGAAGCACCTGGGCCGGGTCGAGGTGCCTGCCGACGCCTTCATCCGGGCGCTCCGGCTCGAGGACTGAACCGCTGCCCGGGACCACCCTTGGCACTCACGTAGACTGAGTGCCAATGCTCGACGACCGGAAGTCAGCGATCCTGCGTGCCGTGGTGGAGCACTACATCTCCACGGCGCAGCCGGTGGGCTCCGCTGCGGTGGCGGCGCGGGCGGACGTGTCGGTCTCGCCGGCCACGGTGCGCAACGAGATGACCCTGCTCGAGCGTGACGGGTACCTGGTCCAACCCCACACGAGCGCCGGTCGGGTGCCGACGGAGAAGGGCTACCGGTTCTTCGTGGACGGTCTGGCCACCCAGGGCGAGGTCGACCTGTCCGAGGCGAGCGCCCGTCAGGTGCGGGACTTCTTCACGGCGGCCCACGGGGAACTCGAGCAGGTCCTGCACGACACGTCCCGGCTGCTGACGAGCCTGACCAGGTCCGCCGCCGTGGTCGTCGGCGAGCAGGTGTCGGCGGCGGTGGTGCGGTCGGTCCAGTTGGTCGACCTGAGTCCGCGTCTGCTGCTGCTCGTCCTGGTGTTCAACAACGGCGACGTGGTCAAGCGCAGCGTGGAACTGGACGGGGACACCTCGACCGACACGGTGGCGGACGCCCAGCGGTACCTGAGCGAGCACCTGGTCGGTCGCTCCTGGGCCGAGGTCTCACGCTGGCGGCCATCGGCGGGCGCTGCCCCCGGGGTGGCTCCGGTGGTCGCCGAGGTGGCCGGGTCGCTCGATCCGGGTGATCGCACCGACGGTTCCCGGGTGTTCGTGGAGGGCACCTCGTTCCTGGCCGGCTCGCTCGAGGCCCGCGAGACCGTGGAGCAGGTGCTCGGGATCCTCGAGCAGCAGCTCGTCGTCGTCACCCTGCTCAAGGAGCTCGCCGAGCGTGGCGTCATGGTGGCGATCGGATCGGAGACCGGGTTGCACCCCCTGGCCGACTGCTCGGTCGTGCTGTCCCCGTACCGTGTCGACGGCGAGGTGGCCGGGACGATCGCCGTGCTGGGTCCGACCCGCATGGACTACCAGGAGTCCGTCGCCGCCGTCGCCGTGGTCTCGCAGCGACTGACCCGAGTGCTGACCGAGGGCTGAGCGGACGGTGCAGGACCTCTACGAGCTGCTCGGGCTCGACCGGGACGCCAGTGCCGACGACGTGAAGCGCGCCTACCGGCGCCTGGCCCGGGAGTTCCACCCGGACGCCAACCCGGGGAACTCCGAGGCGGCGGCCCGATTCCGTGAGATCGCAGCTGCCTACGAGGTGCTGTCCGACCCCCGGCGACGAGCCCGCTACGACCGCTTCGGCACGACCGACGAGTTCGACATCGCCAACCCGTTCGGCTCCGGCTCCGGCGGTCTCGGCGACCTGTTCGAGGCCTTCTTCGGCGGCGCCGGCCCGTTCGGCGGTGCCCGGCCGGACCCCCGGGCCCCGCAGCAGGGTCCGGACCTCCGGGCGACGATCACGGTCACGCTCGAGGAGGTCGTCTCCGGCGTCCAACGGGACATCACCTACCGCACCGCGGTGACGTGCGGGGACTGCGCCGGCCGGGGCGCCGAGCCCGACACCTCGATCGTCGAGTGCCCCGAGTGCCAGGGGGCCGGCGAGGTCCGTTCGCTCCGCCAGACGGTGCTCGGCCAGATCGTGACGACGGCGCCGTGTCCCCGCTGCGAGGGTCGGGGTGAACTGGTCGAGGCCCCGTGCGCCACCTGCCACGGCGAGGGCCGCCTGCTCACCGACGTGACGATCACCACCGACGTCCCCGCCGGGGTCGACACGGGGACGACCCTGCGGCTGACCGGTCGTGGTGCGGTGGGGGTCCGGGGCGGGCCTCCCGGCGACCTGTACGTGGAGATCCAGGTCGAGCCGCACGCACGGTTCCAGCGCGACGGACTCGACCTGGTGGAGCGCCGGGCGATCTCTCCGGCGCAGGCGGCACTCGGGGCCCGCATCCTGATCGACACGATCGACGTGACCGACGAGATCGTCGTCCCGGCCGGCACCCAGAGCGGCACGGTGGTGGCCATCAAGGGGCGGGGCGTGCCGCGTCTGAACGGTCGGGGTCGTGGCCGCCACCTGGTCGTCCTCGAGGTGCACATCCCCGACGACCTCAGCGAGGCCGAGCAGGACCTGTACCGTCAGCTCGCCGAGCTCCGCAACGAGAAGGTCGTGGTCGACCAGGGCCTCACGAGCTGGATCAAGGACACCCTGCGCCGGTGAACCCGGCCCCGTGGCGTTCGGCGGCGGCGCTGGTGTTCGTCGAGGACGTGGCGTCACCCGAGCTCTCCGCCGAGGACGCCCACCACCTCAGCCGTGTGCTCCGGCTCCGTCCCGGCTCGGAGCTGTGCCTGAGCGACGGCGTCGGGTCGGTCCGCTCCGCCGAGCTGGGTGACCGCGGGACGCTCGCCGGGCTCGGTGACGTGCAGGGAGCCCCGCCGACCACCGACGGTGTGACGGTCGGGGTCGTGCCACCCAAGGGGGAACGACTGGAGTGGCTCGTCGGTCGGCTCTGCGAGCTCGGTGTCGACCGGATCTCGCTGCTCGAGTCGGAACGGTCGGTCGTCCGGTGGGACGAGGCTCGTTGGGGCAGGGCCGAGGAGCGGCTCCGTCGGGTCGTGCGGTCCGCCTCGGCCCAGAGTCGGCGACCGCGGTGGCCCGAGCTGGAGCGTGCCGACCTGCGGTCCCGCCTGGCCGCCGGCGTGCCCGTCGCGGACCTCGACGGTCGCCCCCCCGACGCGGGCGACCGGGAGCTGCTCGTCGGCCCCGAGGGCGGGTGGAGCGAGGCCGAGCGGGCGCTGGCGGACGCCGGGGGTGGCCGGGTGCAGCTCGCTGCCGACGTGCTCCGGGTCGAGACGGCGGCCGTGGCCGCCGCCTCGGCGCTGGCCCTGGCCCGGCTGGGCGCGCTCCGGGGGTGACCGCCCCCGGGCACCCGGCGACCACGGAGAGGATTCGACGCTGCCCACGCAGAGTGAGACAATGGGGTCACTGCGGGAGCCGGCCGAGGGGGGCAGACGTGGCAGAGAACGACGACGATCTGGAGCGTGAGCACTACGGCCGGGTGGTCGGAGGTCGCCTCCGCCAGATCCGGCGACAGAAGAAGCTCTCGCTGCAGGAGGTCGAGGCCATCTCCGACCAGGAGTTCAAGGCGAGCGTCCTCGGTGCCTACGAGCGGGGCGAGCGGGCCATCTCGGTCCCGAGACTGCACCGGCTGGCCATCTTCTACCGGGTGCCCGTCGACCAGCTCCTGCCCGGCGACGACGGCAGCGCCCCGGAGGGTGCCGACCGGGAGGCGGTCCCGGCCAAGACCCGCATCGACATCACGGTGCTCGAGGGCCTCGAGGGCCCGGACGCCGAGATGCTCCGCCGGTACGTCCGGATGATCCAGGTCCAGCGTCAGGACTTCAACGGGCGGGTGCTGACCATCCGTCGGGACGACGTGCGGGCCATCGCCTGCATGCTCGGCGTGAGCGAGGACCAGGCGGGCGTCCGGCTCGACGAGCTCGGCATCGGCTGATCAGCAACCCTGCACGTCGTACAGGGTCCACTCCGCCGCACCCGGTCGTCGGGAGACCCGCAGTCCCTCGACGCACCCGGCGGCGACGAACTCCTCGAGCAGGGCCGGTTCGTTGGTGCGCCGGTAGCGTCGGGAGTAGCTGGGGAACTCCACCACGTGCTCGACCCGCCTCGCCCGGAGGAAGGCGGCGTACTCGTCGAGCGACGCGAACGGGCCCCGGTGGAGACCCTCGGGGAAGAACTCGGCGTCGAGGACCCCGCCGGCGCGGGCCACGGCGTAGAGGCCGTACTTGCCGTCGAAGCCGCTGAGCACCCGGTAGGTGTCGCCGTCCTGGACCCCGTCCGAGGCGGCGAACGCGTCGATCGCCGGGTCGGGGTCGCGGCGCAGTGCCCCCCAACCGAAGTCCATGCCGAAGGGCGTGTACATCGGCCACTGCAGCACCACGAACAGCACGCTGAGCACGGCGGGGGTCCACCGGGGGACGGGCGTGCGTCCCTGGTGCTGCAGGCCCACGAACAGCATGGGCACGAGGATCACGAGCGACCGCATGCCCGCGGTCTGGAACAGCGCGGCGACCTGGGTCGCCAGCGACGACTGGTCCACCACCGGTGACTGGAACACGGCCCAGATCGCGGGGAGGCTGAGCACCACGCTGGCTCCCCACCAGCCCACCAACGGGAGCCGTCGCTCCGATCGTTCGAACGGCAGCCACAGCAGGACGACGACCGCGAGGATCGGGATGGTCACGGCGGGGTGGGTCACCTGCGCCGCCACCGCCAGCGCCACCGCCCAGCCGGTCCGCCGCCGGTGCCAGGACCCCATGGCGAGCACGGCGAACGTGGTCGACCACAGGAACGGGAGCTGCCCGAGGAGCGGGGAGATGACCAGCGCCGGGTTGAGGAGGGTGGCGGCGGCCCACCACCCGCGCCGGAGGGTCGGGAACGTCCAGAAGGTGGCTGCGACGGTGCCGACGAAACCCGCCACCAGCCACAGGCTGACCGCGCGGTCCCCGAGCAGCGGCCACGCCAGCGCCGAGGTCAGCCACGGGATCGACGCGTAGGGGAACGTCAGGGCCTCGCCGTTGGCCAGCACGTCGATGGTGAGCGGCACGCCGTTGCCGCTCCAGAGCTGGTCGGCGATCCACCAGACGTGGACGTTGTTGCTCAGCGAGTCGTGGGTGATGAACACCGGTCGGAGCAGGATCAGGACGCAGACGACCGTCCAACCGAGCAGCACCACGGCGACGGCGATCCGACCGGTGCGGTCGAACCACGGGGACCCGGTGCCGTCCGACGCAGGGGCGTCGACACCGCTCGGTAGGGTGGACGCCTGTGCGTTGCGGTCGGTCTCGGTCATGGTCTCCTGCGGCGGTCCCGCTGGTCGGGGTGGGGCGCCGAACCGGGAGGTGGCCGCAGTCCGGCGGCCTCGCGCCGCTCCGCCATTGTGGCCGAGGATCGGTGACCGCGCCCGGACCGGGGCGCCCGTCGCCGGTGGTTCGGTGAGCGGCACCGAGGTCGTCCGTCCTTCCGCCCGCCCAGCCGGGTTCGTCGGAGTGGCCCAGGGGTTGGCCCTCGGCGCGCTCGCTGCGCCGGTCCTGGCGATCGGCGCGGCTCCGTCGGCGAGGGAGCTCACCACCACGGTGCTGGCCGTGGCGGTCGCGGTCGCCGTGGCGGTGGCCGTGGACCGAGCCGCAGGCCCGGGCCGGACGATCGCGACCCGCGTCGGAGGGTTGGTGGTGGTCGCTGCGGCGTCGGTGGCCTCGATCGTCACGCCGGCGGGGTTGGCGACCGCGATCATCGCGGCGCTGCTCGGTGCCGGAGTCGGGTTGGTCGCCGGCGGTGCCGACGGCGGCCTGCGCCGACCCGACCGGGTCGTCCTCGTGGCGCTCGCCGCGTCCGTGGCGCTGGTGGTGCTCGTCCGCCTGCTGGTGGGGGAGGAGCCCCTGCTCCGGTGGCTCCCCGCGCTCCTCGTCGCCGCGGCGGTACCGGGTCACACGGGCGGGTCGTCGATCGTGGGCACCCGGGTGGCCCGACGGCGCTGGACCGTGGGCGTGGCGCTCGGAGCGGCCGGGGCCCTGCTCGCCTGGACCGGCGCCAACGATCCACAGCTGTCCTGGTTCGGGCCGGTCGTCTCCAACGGGCCGCGGGACGTGCCGGCCGTCGCGATCACCTTCGACGACGGCCCCAACGACCCGTTCAGCCTGGGGATCGCCGAGGTGCTGGAGTCGCGGGGCGCCCGAGGGACCTTCTACCTGGTCGGTGCCGCGATCGACCGGGATCCGGGGATCGTGCGGTCACTCGTGGAGCGGGGCCACCAGGTCGGCAACCACTCGTACCACCACGACTACTGGCGCTGGCTGGACCCGAGGTACCCGGAGCTCGACCGGACGCAGGCGGCGTTCGAGCGGGCCGTCGGCGGCTGCCCCACCACCTACCGCCCGCCCCACGGGCAGCGCACCCCGTTCATCTCGGCGCTCGTCGCCGCCGCCGGGATGCAGACGATCACCTGGGACGTCTCCGCCATGGACTGGACCCTGACCGACGGCGACGAGGTGGCCCGTCGCGTGCTCGACCGTGTGCAGCCCGGTTCCATCGTGCTGCTCCACGACGGGCTCGACGGTGTGCCCGACGCGAATCGTCAGGTCGTGCTCGACGCGCTGCCGATCATCCTGGACGGGCTGGAGGAGCGAGGGCTGCGTGCGGTCACGGTCGACGAGCTGGTCGGCACCGACGGGAGTCTGACCGACTGCTGAGTCCGGTCAGCCGCGGCGGCGGGTGACGGCGCGGCGCAGGAGCGCCAGCGGGGTCACTGCGAGCAGCGCCAGCCCTGCGGTGGCGAGCACCGGGGGGACCAGACTCGGGACCGGCTGCGACCGCGGTCGGCGAGCGGTCACCCGGAACGCCGCTGCGACCATGGCGGCCAGGTCGATCACCACGTCCTTCATGCGGGTCCTCGACCGGAACACGGGCACGGGGACGAGCACCTCGTTGTTGATCCGCATCCCGAGGCGGGCCATCACCACGGCCACCTCGACGGTCTCGGAGTACTTGTAGCCCTGGTAGTAGTCGAGCGCCTCGGCCAGCGCGCCGAGCCGGAAGATCCGGTACCCGGACTCCACGTCGTGGAACCGCACGCCGCCGGACCACATGGTCGCCCAGGTGCTCATGACCCAGTTCCCCGCCTGCTTGTAGGGCGGGTAGGTCGACAGGTCGCGCCGCACGATCAGCGCGTCGAGGCGCTCTGCCACCAGGATCTCGCAGAGTTCCTCCAGTACGGCGAGCTCGTGCTGTCCGTCGGCGTCGATGGTGTACACCAGGTCGTCCGGGTCGAGGTCGCCGGCCTCGAGGCGGCGGCGCAGGTCGGTGAAGGCGAGGTAGTAGGCCTCGCTCATGCCCTGGTTGACCTCGTGGACGAGCATGCGGGCGCGGGGGTGGTCGGGGAGGAACCGCTCGATCTC
>CAIQNH010000212.1 GCA_903873135.1 uncultured Actinomycetes bacterium | reverse complement strand
TGCGTACTGTGCAACCAGCAGTGCTCGGTGCGCGACAACCGGAACCCGATCGTCAGCTGCACCGTCGACCCGGCCACGGGCCACGAGTCCGACGAACCGGAGCTCGCCCTGGTCGACGAACCGCCACCGTCGACGCGGCAGGGCGGGTCGGAGGTCGTCGTGGTCGGTGGAGGTCCGGCCGGCCTGGAGGCGGCGCGGGTGGCGGCCGGTCTCGGTCGTCCGGTCGTCCTGCACGAGCGCGGCGACCGTCTCGGTGGGCTCCTGTGGACCGTCGCCGCGCTGCCGGGACGCGAGCGGTTCGCGCTGCTCGCCGAGTGGTTCGCCGGCGAGCTGGACCGGCTCGGCGTCGACGTCCTGCTCGGGTCGGAGCCCGCTCCCGAGGCAGTCGCCGACCTGGTGGCCGCCGGCGCCGAGGTCGTCCTGGCTCCCGGTGGTCGGGACGGCGATCCGGCCGTGGAGCTGCTCGACGGATCGGCGCTCGTGCCCGCTCGGCTCGTGCTCGACACCGATCCGGTCGGGGCCGACCTGCCCGAGGGCGAGGTGCTCGTCTGGGATCCGATCGGAGGGCCGGTCGGTGTGGGCGTGGCCGAGCGGCTCGCGGCGGCGGGTCGGACCGTGCACCTCGCCACCCAGGACTTCATCGTGGGCAACGAGCTGGCACGCGCCGGAGACCTGGCCGACGCCAACGCCCGGCTCGCCCGGGCCGGCGTGACCCTGCACCGTCGCAGCCTCCTGCGGGCGGTGTCGCCGACCTCCGCCACGCTCGAGGACCGGTTCACGGCCCGTCGCTACGACCTGGAGGTGACCGCCGTCGTCGACGCCGGCCACCGGTTGCCGGCCGAGACGCCGGAGCTCCCCGGGGGCGTCCGCACCGTGGGCGACGGAGTCGCCCCCCGGACCGTCCACGAGGCAGTGCTCGAGGGTCGCCGGGCGTCGGGCCACCGCACCGTCTGACCGGGTCGACGAGGCCCTGTTCGTCCGCCCGGGAACCGGGTACGCTGAGGGAGCTGGTGGTGCGACGGGGCGTCGATCAGGCGGCGTCCGGTCCTCCGGCAGGGGCGTGCGGAGAACACCCCACAGGTGAGTGATCCGGAGCGGTGGAGCGGAGGCGGTGCAGCCGGTCCGCCGGGCGGAGTTCGGAGGCGACCATGTTGAACACCACGAAGGAGCTCCTCGAGCGGACGATCGCCCAGGCGGTCGAGCTGGCCAAGTCGGCGGACTCGGCGTTCCGCTCCCACGAGGACGTCGCCGTGGCGCTGCCGGGCGGCCTGTTCGGCCACGTCCGCAACGGGCGGCTGGTCGGCTTCGGTCTGGAGCCGGTCGGCGACGTGTTCGTGGACGCCGAGCGCCGCGTGATCGACCTGCCCGACGGCGGTCCGGGCCAGTTCCTGTGGGGCCGCGTGGCCGCCGTCGCCGGAGGTGCGGCCGCAGCCGTGTCGACCGTCGCCGGCGTGGCCACCGCTGTGCTCCGCGGGCGGCGACGGGACTGACACCGCTCGCCGGTGGGTCGAGCCCCCGGCCGGGATCGTTGGTCGGGACCCCCGGTGGGTAGCCTGCGCCCATGGCCGACCCGTTGATCTGGTCGCCGCTCCAGATCGGGCCGGTGACCGTCAGGAACCGGATCGTCTTCTCGGCGCACCTGACCAACTACGCCGAGGACGGGCTGCCCACCGAGCAGCACGCCGCGTACTACGCCGCCCGCGCTGCCGGCGGAGCCGGGCTCATCATCACCGAGGAGCACTCCACCCACCCGACGGACTGGCCCTACGAGAAGCTGATCCACGGGTTCCACCCGGAGGTCGTGCCGGGGTACCGGCGCATCACCGAGGCGGTGCACCGCCACCGGGTCCCGATCCTCGCCCAGATCAACCACAACGGTGGCCAGGCCGGTTCCATGTACTCACGCCTGCCGGTGTGGGCACCGTCGCCCGTGGCCGACCCCCTGTTCCGAGAGGTTCCCAAGGCCGTCACGACGGCGGAGATCGCCGAGATCGTGGCGTCCTACGGGCTCGTGGCCGGACACTGTGCCGAGGGGGGGTTCGACGGCGTCGAGCTGCAGTGCTCCCACAGCTCGATCGTGCGTGGGTTCCTGTCGCCGGCCACCAACCACCGGACCGACGACTACGGCGGCCCGCTCGAGCACCGGGCGCGGATCCTGCTGGAGATCGTGGCGGAGGTCCGTCGGGTGATCGGCCCGGACCTGGCGCTCGGCGTCCGACTGTGCGGCGACGAGCTCATCGAGGGCGGGACGACGATCGACGAGGCGGTCCGGGTCGCGCAGATGGTCGAGGCCACCGGTCAGGTCGACTACATCAACACCTCGATCGGTGTGGCCACCGCCTCGCTGTTCATGATCGAGGCGTCGATGCACATCCCGCCCGGCTACTCCATGTTCATCCCGTCCGCCATCCGGGAGGCGGTCGACCTGCCGGTCGTCGGCGTCGGTCGGTTCAAGGACCCGTTGCAGGCGGAGCGGGCCCTGAGCGAGGGCCAGTGCGACCTGGTGGGGGTGGTGCGGGGGCAGATCGCCGACCCGGAGTTCGTGGCCAAGGCCCGGGCAGGGTTCACCGACGACACCCGGCTGTGCCTGTCGTGCAACCAGGAGTGCGTCGGCCGGATGGGTCTGAACCGCTGGTTGGGGTGCATCGAGAACCCGGCGACGGGGCGGGAGTCGCTCGGCGTCGGCAGCGCCCGACCGGTTCGGATCGGGCGTCGGGTGCTGGTGGTGGGTGCTGGTCCTGCCGGGCTCCAGGCCGCGATCGCAGCGGCGCGCAACGGCCACCACGTCACCGTGGTGGAGCGCTCCGCCCAGGCCGGAGGTCAGGTCCGACTGGCGGCGACGGTGCCCAACCGGGCCGAGTTCGGCGACCTCGTCCGCAACCAGCTCCAGGAGTGCAGCCGGTCCGGCGTGGTGGTCGAGTACGGCGTCGAGGTGACCGCCGACGAGGTCCGCCGCCGCGACCCGGACACGGTGGTCGTCGCCACCGGTTCGACCCCGTCCCGGCCGTGGTGGGCCCCGCCCGAGGCCGACTGGATCGTCGACGTGCGCGACGTGCTCGAGGGCAGGGTGCAGCCGACCGGGACGGTCGTCGTGCTCGACGAGCTCGGGTTCCACCACGCCACGTCGGTCGCCGAGCTGCTCGCCGACCGGGGGTGCAGCGTGGAGGTCGTCACGCCCGGCATGGTCGTGGGGCAGGACCTCGGGATCACCCTCGACCTCGAGAACTGGTGGATCCGGGCCGAGGCCAAGGGGATCCGACAGTCGACCGAGCTGGTCCCCATGGGGGTCGACGACCACACCGTCACGTTCCAGCACCATCCGACCGGCACCGAGCGGACACGTCGACCGGACTGGATGGTGCTGGCGGTGCCGTCGTCCCCGGCGGACTCGCTCTACCACGAGCTCCGGGCCGAGGGTGTCGACGTGCACCGGGTCGGGGACGCCCTGGCGCCTCGCCGGGCGCACGCAGCGGTGATCGACGGCGAGCGGGTGGGTGCGAGCATCCCGGCGGCCAGCGGCGTGCTGGTCCGCGGCTGAGGTCCGGCGGTGACGGCCGTCGCGGTCGTGTGCGTCCGGTCGGGGGCGCTGCCGGCGGGCACCCTCGACGCGGTCGCCGCCGCCGACGGGCGGGTCGTCCTGGTCGGTGGCGACACCGCGGCGGCAGCGGAGGCCCTGGGCGCCACCGCGACCGAGCTGTGGTGCTGGGAGGTCGAGGGGTTCGCCCCGGGTCGGTGGGCGGCCCCGTTGGCGGAGTTCGTCGCTGCGTACGACCAGGTGGTGCTGCCCGGATCGCCCGACGGCCGGGACCTGGCCCCGCGACTGGCGGCCTCGCTCGGGCGTCCGCTGGTCTGCGGCGTCGTGGAGCACGAACCGGACCGGCTGACGATCTCGGCCTGGGGCGGCTCGGTGATGGTCGACGTGCCCGTCGACGGTCGGCTGGTCTGGACGGTCCACCCGGTGTCGGTGACCTCGGAGGCGCACCGGCACGGCGACGCACCGGAGCCCCGCACCCTGGAGGCGGCGCCGGCCGAGGCACGTGACGCCGTCACGGTCGAGGTGCTCGGCCCGGACCTGGCGACCATGGACCTGGCGGAGGCCCCCCGTCTGGTCGGTGGGGGAGCCGGCCTCGACGGTCCGGAACGCTTCGACCAGCTGGCGGAGGTGGCCGCCCGACTGGGTGCGGCCATGGGAGCGACCCGCGTGGTCACCGACCGGGGCTGGCTCGGCCACGACCGACAGATCGGCACGACCGGCGTGGTCGTCGACCCGGCGCTGTACCTGGCGTTCGGCATCTCGGGTGCGGTCCAGCACACCGCCGGGCTCGGCGACCCGGACCACATCCTGAGCGTGAACACCGAGCCCCACTGCCCGATGATGTCGATGGCCGACGTGGCGATCGTCGCCGACGCCAACGAGACCGTGGCGGAGCTGGCCCGTCTGCTCGGCGTGACCACCGCGGCCGACCGGAGCGGGGCGGCCTCGTGAGCGGCACGGACTTCGACGTGGTCGTCGTGGGTGCCGGCCCGGCCGGTTCGGCGGCCGCGATCGAGGCGGCTCGCGCCGGTCGCTCGGTCTGTCTGCTGGAGCGCGGCCCCACGCCCGGATCCAAGAACATGTACGGCGGCGTGGTGTACGGACGGATCCTCGACACGCTGGTACCGGCCTGGTGGGACCAGGTCCCGGTCGAGCGCTGGGTCACCCGGCGCAGCACCATGCTCGTCTCGGGCGACCAGGCGCTGACGATCGACTTCAGGAACCCGGCCTGGGGCGCGCCGCCGTTCAACGGGGCCACGGCGTACCGGCCCGAGTTCGACAGCTGGCTCGCCGGCGTGGCGGTCGACGCGGGCGCCGAGCTGGTCTGCTCGACCACCGCGACGGGGCTCATCCGGGAGGGTGGCCGGGTGGTCGGCGTCCGGACCGATCGGCCCGACGGTGACCTCCGGGCCGCAGTCGTCGTGGCCTGTGACGGCGTCAACTCGTTCCTCGCCAAGGAGGCGGGGATGTACCCGCACGACGACCCGGCGAACTTCACCGTCGGCGTCAAGGAGACGATCGCGCTCCCGGCGCACGTGATCGACGAGCGCTTCGGCGTCCGGGGCGACGAGGGTGTGGACATCGAGATCCTCGGTTGCACCGGCGACGTGCCCGGCGGCGGGTTCGTCTACACGAACCGCGACACGCTGGCGGTGGGGCTCGTGCTGTCGCTCCCGGCGCTCGCCGCCGGGGGGACCCGACCCGAGGAGTTGCTCCGGCGGCTCAAGGCCCACCCGGCGATCGCCCCGCTGGTCGAGGGTGGCGAGGTGGTCGAGTACTCGGCCCACGTGATCCCCGAGGCGGGCTACGACATGATGCCGTCGCTCGTCGGTGACGGGATCCTCGTCGCCGGTGACGCTGCCGCCATGTGCCTGGCCGCCGGGATCTGGCTGGAGGGCGTCAACTTCGCGATCGGCTCCGGAGCCGCTGCCGGACGGTCGGCGGCGCTCGCCGTGGGTCGGGGCGACACCACCGCCTCGGGACTGGCCGGCTACCGCACGAGCCTCGAGTCCAGCTTCGTGCTGACCGACCACCGGCGACTCCGCGACGCCCCACACCTGGTCATGGGTGACCTGGCCCAGCGGACGCTCCCGGCCCTCGCCTGCGGGGTCGTCGAGGACGTGTTCACGGTCACCAACCCCACCCCCAAGCCGGGGCTGCGTCGGATCGTCCG
>CAIQNH010000211.1 GCA_903873135.1 uncultured Actinomycetes bacterium | reverse complement strand
GTCGTCGAGGCCGAGGATGACCCGACCATCCGGTTCGTCGGCAACCTGGTCCTCTCCGCCGACGGGCCGCTCGACGAGGTGGACCCGTCGAGCATCCGCAGCGGCGAGGCGGTCCGGGTGGTCGTCAGCTCGCCGGTCGACGACGGCCAGGGGGCCGTGGTGCTCCCCCGCTGGGTGCGGGACGCGTGAGCACGCCCGAGGACGTCCGACTCGACGGACGCGTGGCCCTCGTCACCGGAGCTGCGGTCGGGATCGGTGCCGCGTGCGCCACGACGCTCGCCGCGTTCGGGGCCGACGTCGCACTGGTGGACCGGGAGCCGGAGCACCTCGACGAGGTGGCCGAGGCGGTCGCCGCCACCGGCCGACGGGTGACGACGGCGTGCTTCGACGTGCGGGACCGGGACGCCGTGCGCGCCTGGATCGACGCGACCGTCACCGAGTTCGGTGCGATCGACGCCGTGGTCAACAACGCCGCCGGCACCTTCAGGGCGCCGTTCGAGTCGCTGTCGGACCGGGCCGAGGACGCCCTCGTGGCCGAGAACCTGACCAGCGTGACCACCCTCTGCCGGGCGGCGGTGGCGCACCTCCGCCCGGGCGGGTCGATCGTCAACGTCACCAGCGTCGAGGCCCACCGGGCGGCACCGGGGTTCGCCGTGTACGCAGCGGCCAAGGCCGCCGTGGCGAACCTGACCCGGACCCTGGCCCTCGAGTACGCGCCGCGACGGATCCGCGTCAACGCCGTCGCCCCCGACGTGATCCCGACGCCGGGCACCGGGATGCTGCTGCACGCGTACGCCGCCAAGGAGTCCCAGGGTGAGTCGCTGCAGCCCTGGCCGGACGCCGGCCGCCCCGAGGACGTCGCCGCCGCGGTGGTGTGGCTGTGCTCCCCCATGGCGGCGTTCGTGACCGGGAGCACCGTCCACGTGGACGGCGGCACGTGGGCAGCCGGAGGGTGGCGTCGCCAGCTCGACGGGGACACGTACACGCTGTGAGCGCGTCGTGAGGTTCGGTGTCCCGCTCGCCCGGGTGCGTCCCGACCTGTGGGACGAGGTCGTCGACGCCGCCGAGGCGCTCGGCTTCGAGTCGCTCTGGTCGTCGGACCACCTGGTGTTCCCCACCCAGATGGCCGGGTCGCCCCACGACGTCGAGGCCGGCGACGACGCCCACCCGCCCGTGCCGCCGCAGACCCCGGTCTTCGAGCCCGGCGCCCTGCTGGCCCACGTGGCGGCCCGCACGGAACGGATCCGACTCGGGACGTTCGTCTACCTGCTCGCCATCCGGCACCCGTTCGTGGCCGCCCGCACGTTCGCCACGGTCGACGTGCTCTCCGGGGGCCGGGTCGAGGTGGGCGTCGGCGCCGGCTGGCTGCGTTCGGAGTGGGTGGCCGCCGGGTACGACCCCGCCACCCGGGGCCGCCGGCTCGACGAGTCCATCGAGGTCTGCCGTCGGCTCTGGTCGGAGCCGACCGTGGCCCACGACGGCGAGTTCTGGCAGTGGGACGAGGTGGCGTTCGAACCCAAGCCCGTGCAGTCCCG
>CAIQNH010000210.1 GCA_903873135.1 uncultured Actinomycetes bacterium | reverse complement strand
GTTCACGCACCGGCTCGGGCGTCGGCTCGGGCTCCGGCTCCGGCTCGGGCTCGGGCTCGGGCTCCGGTGCGGGCTCGGGCTCGGGCTCCGGTGCCGGCTCGGGCTCGGGCTCGGGCTGCGGCTCGGGCGTCGGCTCGGGCTGGACCGGGGTGGGTTGGGCTCCTGCGGCCAACGGGGTGCGTCGGTCCACGACCGACCATCCGATCGGCACCCCGAGTCGGGCGGCGTGGGGCGAGCAGAGGAACTGCGCCTGCATGGACGACCCGGGTGGCTCGTCGGTGAACTCGTCCAACCAGACCTCACGGTCGACGGCGTCGAAGACGAGCCGGACGGCGGCCGGCCCGGCACAACCCGGGCGCATGCACTGGACGCTCACGAGGACGAGGGTACCCGTGGGTCACCGGTCGGCCGGAGCTCGGCCACGACGGGGCGGTGGTCGCTCACCCGGACGTCGGGCACCACGACCGCGACGAGCTCGAACCCGCGGGTCAGGACCCAGTCGATCTGCACCCGGGGCGAGCGGGCGGGGAAGGTCGCCGGCGTGGCGATTGCGTCCCAGGCCAGCTCGGAGCAGACCCCCTCCACCACGAACGGCGGGAGGTTCAGGTCGCCGAGCAGCACCGTCGGTCCGGGCCGGTCGTCGAGGAGTTCGAGCAGGTCGACCAGCTGCGTCCGGGCCACCCGTCGATCGTTCTGGAGGTGGGTGGCCGCCACGGTGCACGGCGGTCGGGCCGACCCGTCGGGGCCGGGAGCCGGCGCGACCCGGGCGACGATCGCCCGGCGCGGTTCGCCCCGACCGGCCAGCTCCAGGTCCTCGAGATCGCTCGTGGTGCCGCGCACCACCAGGCCGATGCCGTACTCACCGCCGCCGACCGACACGGTCCGCGCGAACCGGGCCTCGGCTCCGGGGATGGCGTCGCGGACCAGCGCCAGCTGGTCGGTCCACCCCGAGCGGTCCACGTCCACGTCGAGCTCCTGGAGGGCGAGGACGTCGGCACCCAGGGCGGCGGCGACCGTCGCCGTCGCTGCGGGATCCGGCACCTCGGCCCCCTCGGCCAGGCCGTGGCGGACGTTGAACGTCGCGACTCGGATCACCCCGACAGCCTCCCACCGATCCGACGATCGCTCAGGTACCGGCCCGGATCGGCCGATGCAGAGGCGTGAGCATCGGGACCGACACCCTCCGCCGACCGATGGGCACCGTGGCCCTGGTGGGGGCCCTCCTGCTCGGCGGCGCCGCCACGGCGACCCCGGCCGGGGCGTCGGGTGGACCGACCGGATCCCGGGATCCCGAGGGTCCGGTGGCCGAGGCGCTCGAGCGACCCGGATCCCTCGACTCCGTGGCCGAGGTCCGCACCCTGGCCGACGAGACGACAGGCGAGACGGGCGTCCGCGTCGGGGTCGTGGTCGACACCAACGGCGAGGCCCCGGGCGGCATCTCGGTCGAGCGGATCGTGGCCGACGCCGACCAGGTCGGCGAGCTGGTCGGGACCGTCGAGGACGTCCCCGGTGTCGCCTCGGCCGCCGTCGACGTGCCCGTCCGACTGCTCGCCGATCCGCAGGCCTCCGCCCAGTACGCACTCGGCCGGATCGGCGCCACGAACCTGGCGTCCGACCAGGACGGCCTCGGCGTCGTGGTCGCCGTGCTCGACACCGGGGTCGCCGGGACCCACCCGGACCTGACCCCGCCGCTCCGGGACGGCTCGCCCCGGGTGCTGCCCGGTCGGACGTTCGTCTACAACGAGGTGAGCAACGGTGGCCCCGGCGACGTCGACCCCCACGGCCACGGCACCCACGTCGCCGGCATCGTCGCCGCAGCGCGGGACAACGGGATCGGCGGCCGCGGCGTCGCCCCCGGAGCCCAGATCCTCCCCGTCCGGGTCCTGAGCTCCACCGGCAGCGGCTCCTCCACCGACCTCGCCGCCGGGATCCGCTGGGCCCACCAGCAGGGTGCCGACGTGATCAACATGTCGCTCGGCGCTCCGAGCAACAGCATCCCGAGGGACGTGGCGAGTGCCATCCAGAACGCCACGACGACGGTCGCCCCGGGGGCCTCCGCGCCGGCGGTGGTGGTCGCCTCGGCCGGCAACAACGGCACCGGCAGCCTCCCGAGCTGGCCGGCGAGCCACCCGCGGTCCATCGCCGTGGCCGCCACGAACTCCTCCGACGTCGTCGCCAGCTTCTCCACCCGGGGCGACTACGTGGACGTGGCCGCACCCGGCGTCAACATCCTCTCCACCTGCCGGGCGGGCAACCAGTGCTCCATGAGCGGCACCTCGATGGCGTCGCCGGTGGTGGCGGCGGCCGTGGCCGTCCTCCGTCAGCAGGTGCCCACCCGGACACCGGACGACGTCGCCTCGCTGCTCCGGTCCACCGCGGTCGACGTCTCGACGCCCGGCGTCGACGCCGACAGTGGAGCCGGTCGCATCGACCTGGCCCGGGCCGCGGCCACCGGTGCTCCAGCGACACCCGTGGCTCCGGTGCCGGTGGCCGCACCTCCGACGACGACGCCGGCCCCTCCGCAGGCCGCTCCGCCCGTCCGCCTGACCGGCGGGATCGACGCCGCCGTGGTCGACCGACGCCGGTTCGTCCTGGGCGGCTGGGTCTCCGAGCCGGACGGTCCAGCCGTGATCAGGGTCACCGTGATCGGCGGCGGCCGGCTCCTCAACGTGGACGAGACGTCGACCGGCGGCCGCTGGGACCGCACGGTCGACCTCAGCACCGGGGCGAACCTGGTGTGCGTCACCGGCTACGACAACCCGACCAACGAGCCGGTCGTCCTGGGCTGCCGCAACGTCACCGTGAAGTGACGGCGGCGGTGGTCAGCCCTCGGCGGCCACCCGGTTGAGCTCCTCGAGTCGGCCGGTGGCCTCGAGGTACTCCTCGACCATCTCGAGCACGACGTCCCGGGTGCGGCGCACCTTGTTCATGGTGCCCACCACCTGGCCGACCGGATTGAAGTTCACGTCCTTGGCCTGCTCCGGGTAGCGGTGCCCTCGGGCCACGGCGTCGCCGGTCACCATGAACTGCAGGGGCATCCCCAGCGGCTCCGGGTTGCCGGGGGTCTCCCAGGCGTCGGTCCAGTCGTTGCGCAGCATCCGGCACGGCTTGCCCGTCCAGGCCCGCGACCGCACCGTGTCGCGGCTCGTGGCGTCGAGGTAGCTCTGCATCTGCGCGGGTGGCACGTCGGCCTCCTCCACGGTGAGCCAGAGCGAACCCGTCCACACGCCCTCGGCGCCGAGCGCCAGCGCAGCGGCCATCTGCCGACCGGTGCCGATCCCGCCGGCGGCGAGCACCGGGGTGGGGGCGACGGCCTCGATCACCTGGGGCCACAGCACGATCGAACCGATGTCGCCGGTGTGGCCACCACCCTCGGTGCCCTGGGCGATCACGATGTCCACGCCGGCGTTGCGGTGCCGGACCGCCTGCGCCGGGGTGCCGCAGAGCGCCGCGACCATCCGCCCGGCACCGTGGATCCGCTCGATCACGTCGGGCGGCGGGGTGCCGAGGGCGTTGGCGATCAGGACCACCTTGTCGTGGCGGAGCGCCTCGTCCACGAGCGGGGCAGCCGTGGCCTCGGTCCAGCCGAGGAGCGCCGGCGCGGTCTCCTCGTCGGGGAGCGGCGGGACGCCGTGGTCGTCGAGGAGCTGCTCGGCGAACCGTCGGTGCTGCTCCGGGATGAGCGCCTCGAGCTCGGCCTCGAGCTTGGCCGGGTCCATCTCACCCATGCCCTCGTACTTGCCGGGGATCACCACGTCCACGCCGTACGGGGCGTGGCAGTGCTCGTCCAGCCACTCCAGCTCGGTGGCGAGCTGCTCGGCGGTGAAGCCGACCGCTCCCAGGACGCCCAGGCCGCCGGCGTTGGACACCGCGGCCACCACGTCACGGCAGTGGGTGAAGGCGAAGATCGGGAACTCGATGCCGAGTTGCTCGCAGACGGGTGTGCGCACGGTGACGGTCCTCCTGGGGTGTGGGTCCGGTCCGCCGGCCTCAGGCCGACGTCCCGGCTGGGTGCTTGCGCGGTCCCGGGCTGAAGCGCACGGGGAGCCGCTTGACGCCGCCGATGAAGTTCGACCGCAGCATCTCGGTCTCGCCGGCAGCGGCGATGTCGGGCATGCGGGAGAGGATCTCCCGCACGATGATCTCGATCTCGATCTTCGCCAGGTTGGCACCCAGGCAGTAGTGGGCGCCGCCGCCGCCGAAGGCCACGTGCTCGTTGGGGGTGCGCTCGATGTCGAACCGGAACGGCTCGGGGAAGACCTCCTCGTCCCGGTTGGCCGAGATGTGCCAGATGAGGAGCTTGTCGCCGGCAGCGATCTCCTGCCCTCGGATCTCGGTGTCGACCGTGGCCGTGCGGCGGAAGTGCAGCACCGGGGTGGCCCAGCGGAGGACCTCGTCGATCGCCGTGGACACGTAGGCCGGGTCGTCGAGGTTGGCCAGCAGCGCCGCCATCTGGTCCGGGTGACGGAGCAGCGCGTCCATGCCGGAGGACGTGGCGTTCCGGGTGGTCTCGTTCCCGGCGACGGTGAGCAGGAGCATGAACATGTCGAACTCGAGCTCGCTCAGCCGCTCACCCTCGATCTCCGCGTTGATGAGGGTGGTGACGATGTCGTCCCGGGGGTCCTCACGACGGGCGGCCGCGAGCTGGTTGGCGTAGGCGAACACCTGCGCCGCGGCCTCCTGGGCCTCGTCGGCGCCACCGGACTGGTTGAACTCCGGGTCCTGGGCCCCGATCATCGTGTTGGACCAGTCGAACATGAGCCGACGGTCCTCCTGCGGGACACCCATGATCTCGGCGATCGCCTGGAGCGGGAGCTCGGCGGCCAGGTCGCTCACGAACTCGCAGCTGCCCGACTCGATCACCTCGTCCACGATGAGCTCGGCCCGGTAGCGGAGGTGCGCCTCCAGCAGGGCGATCATCCGCGGGGTGAACCCCTTGTTGACGAGGCGGCGGTACCGGGTGTGCTTGGGCGGGTCGGTGTCGACCAGCATCACGCCGCGCGTGTCGAACGCCGCGGCCTCCTCCTGGTCCCAGAAGTCCGCCCGCTGCGTGCCTCCGGTCTCGCTCGAGAACGTGGTGGTGTCACGGTTGACCATCTGCAGGTCGGGGTGCCGGGTGACGGACCAGAACCCCTTGCCGTCCCGGGCCGGTTCATCGGACCAGTGCACCGGCTGCTCGGCACGGAGCACCTCGAACATCTCGTGGTGCCGCCCGCTCACGAAGGCGTCCAGGTCGAGCAGGTCGACGTCGCTGAGCTGCATGCGCGCACTCTAGACGTCGTTGAACGAACGTTCAATCAGGGTTACGTTGACCCCATGCGACTCCGCTCACCCGGACCACCCGACCCGACCGCCGTCGACCTGTCACAGGTCGACTTCTGCGACCCGGCGACGTTCGACGACGCCTGGGACACCTACGCCGCGCTCCGGGCGCTCGACCACCTCCACCGCGACGAGCGCAACGACCTGTGGGTGACCGCCCGCCACGAGGACGTCTTCCACATCTCCCGGGACCCGGAGCGGTACTGCTCCAAGTACGGCGTCCGGCCGTTGATCGCCGGCGACATGTCGATCATCACCCTCGACGGGGCCGAGCACGTCCGCCAGCGGCGCCTCATCAACCAGGGCTTCACCCCGCGGCGCGTCCGCGAGCTCATCCCCCACGTGCGGCAGCTCAGCAACGAGGTCCTCGACCAGATCGCCGACAAGGGCGAGATCGACTTCGTCGACGAGTTCGCCGCGCACGTCCCGCTCATCATCATCTGCGAGCTGCTCGGTCTCGACCCGGACCAGCGCCTCCACATGTACCGGTGGTCCGACGCCATGATGGCGGGCGACGGGCACGTCGACCCGGACGACCCGGTCCTCCACGAGGCGGCCGCTGCGTTCGGCGAGTACGCCACCATGTGCATCGAGCTGATCGCCGCCCGGCGGGCCGACCCGCAGGACGACCTCATCTCCATCCTCACCCAGGCCTTCGACGCCGGCGACCTGGCCAAGGAGCACAAGGCCATCCAGGGCATGTCCGACGAGGACGTGGAGCGTCTCCGGGCCGCACGTGACGAGGAGGAGGTCCAGCTCAACGACGACGAGCTGCTGGCGTTCCTGACCGTGCTGCTGGTCGCCGGGAACGAGACCACCCGCAACGCCCTCACCGGCGGCCTGATCGCCCTGTCGCAGTTCCCCGACCAGCGCCAGCTCCTGCTCGACAACCTCTGGGACGACGAGTTCGCCACGCGGGCGGCCGACGAGATCGTCCGCTACGTCAGCCCCGTGCTCGGCTTCATCAGGACCGTCACCGAGGACCACACCTACCGCAACACCGACCTCCGCGAGGGTGACCGGATCCTCATGCTCTACGCGGGCGCCAACCGCGACGAGCGGGTGTTCGACGAGCCAGACCGTCTCGACCTGACCCGTGACCCGAACCCGCACCTGGGCTTCGGCATCGGCCCCCACTTCTGCCTGGGGGCCAACCTGGCCCGGATGGAGATCGTCACCGTGTTCCAGGAGCTGTTCCACCGGTTGCCCGACATCACGGTGCCGCTCGAGGTGGACCACACCCGGGCGTCGTCGTCGCTCGTGATCGGGCTCCAGGGGATCCCGGCGAACTACACCGCCTGCCCGGTCCCGCACTGAGCCCCGGGCCGTGAGCACCGCCGACGTCCGACCGAACCAGCGCGAGCACATCCTCGACGTCGCGCTCCGACTCATGTCGGAGCGCGGTGCGGCCGGCACCAGCATGCGCCGACTGGCGAGCGCGTGCGACCTGCAGGTGGCTGCGATCTACCACTACTTCCCCTCCAAGGACGCGCTGCTCGCCGCGGTGGTGGCCGAGCGTCAGTACGGAGCCCGGCTGGCCGATCCGCTCCCGATCGACCCGGGTGCAGCACCGGGCGAGCGCCTCACCACCGTGTTCGTCACCGTGTTCGAGGGCGCCATGGAGGAGCAGTCCATCTGGCGGGTCCTGATCGGCGAGGCCATGCGGGGGGAGTCGACGGTGGTACCCGTCGGTCGCGACCTCATCACCCTGCTCGAGCCGGCGGCCGTGGGCTGGGTCACCGAGGCGGTGCCGGAGCTGTCGAACCCACAGGACCTGGCCCAGCTGATGGTCGGCCAGATGCTCACCGGGTTCATCCGCACCGTGTTCGAGCCCGACACGGACCACCGGACGATCGCGCTCGAGTGCGCCCGGCCGCTCGCAGCGCTCGTCGACGACTGAGCCGACGGGTCCGGGCCTAGCCCGCCAGGAACGGGGCGACCCGGTCCTTGGGCCGACCGATGATCGCCACGCCGTCCTTGACCAGCACCGGGCGCTGCAGCAGCTGTCCGTGCTCGGCGAGCACGTCGACCACCTGGGCGGCGGTGGCCACGTCGGCGTCGGTCAGTCCCAGCTTGGTGAAGTTGGCGTCACGCCGCACCAGGTCGGTCACCGGGTCCTCGAGCTGGTCGACCAGCTCCTCCAGCGTCTCGCGGTCGGGACGTTCGGCGACGAGCATGTACTTGACGATCCGGTAGTCGACCCCGGCCTCCTCGGCCTGCTCCACGGCGTGACGGGAGGTGCTGCAGTTCGGGTTGTGGAAGATGACGACGTCGGCCATGCGCAGACGGTAGCCCGCGGGTGCGAGGATCACCCCGTGAGCGACCACGACCAGCCACCACCGCCTCCACCCGACGAGGACCCGCGGGTCGAGGAGCTCCTCGCCCGGATGACGCTGCCGGAGAAGCTCGCCCAGCTCGGCTGCGTGTGGTCCACCCGGCTGTTCGCCGACGACGACTTCTCGCCCGGTGCCGCCGCCGCGGTGATCCCGCACGGCACCGGTCAGGTGACCCGCATCGCCGCCTCGACCGGACTGCGACCCGCCGGTCTGGCGCGGGCCGCGAACCGCATCCAGCACTGGCTGGTCACCGAGACCCGGCTGGGCATCCCGGCGCTGGTCCACGAGGAGTCGACCGCCGGCTTCTGCGCCCGGGACGCCGTGCAGTTCCCCCAGGCCATCGGCTTGGCCGCCACGTGGAACCGCGAGCTGCTCGGTGCCGTCGCCACGCACATCCGCAGCGAGATGGTGGCCGTGGGGGCCCGCCAGAGCCTGGCTCCGGTGCTCGACGTCGCCCGCGACCCCCGGTGGGGGCGGGTCGAGGAGACCTACGGCGAGGACCCGGTGCTGGCCGGCGAACTCGGCGTGGCCTACGTCCGTGGTCTGCAGAACACCACCGGGGAGGACCGGAGCGGCCTGGCCGACGGCGTGGTCGCCACCGGCAAGCACTTCGTCGGCTACGGACTCGCCGACGGCGGGCTCAACCACGGACCGGTGCAGATGGGGCCGCGGGAGCTCCGCGAGGTGTTCGCCGAGCCGTTCGCAGCCGCGATCCGGGACGCCGGGCTGGCGTCGGTCATGAACTCCTACTCGTCGATCGACGGGATCCCCTGCGCCGGGTCCAGGTCGATCCTCACGGACCTGCTCCGGGGTGAGCTCGGACTGGTCGGCACCGTCGTGGCCGACTACTTCGCCGTCGACCTGCTGCGGACCCACCACCGCGTCGCCCCGACCAAGGCCGTCGCCGGAGCCAAGGCGCTGCTGGCCGGCATGGACGTGGAGCTCCCGGCGACGGACTGCTTCGCCGAGCTCGCGCCGCTCGTCGAGGCCGGGGTCGTGCCGGTGGAGTTCGTCGACCTGGCCGTGCGCCGGGTGCTGCACCAGAAGTTCGAGCTCGGGCTGTTCGACTTCCCCTACGTCGAGGAGTCCGCCGCGTCGCAGGCCTTCGGGACGCCGCAGGGCCGGGAGCTGGCCCGGCGGGCCGCACAGCAGTCGCTGGTGCTGCTCAGCAACGACGGCGTGGTCCCGGTGCGGCTCGACGATCCGGACCGGCCGGTGCGGCGCATCGCCGTGCTCGGTCCGACCGCCGACGACGTGCGACTCCTGCAGGGCGACTACCACTACCCCGCGCACCTCGAGATCATCTACGGCGAGTCCGCAGCCGGCTCCGATCTCCTCCCCGCCGGCGGCGGCGCGTTCGCACCCGGCCCACACTTCCCCGACACCGTCACCCCGCTCGCCGGCCTGCGCGCCGCGCTGCTCGGCACCGACGTGGAGCTCACCCACCACGCCGGCTGCGGCGTCACCGGGACCGACCGGACAGGGATCGAGCCCGCCGCCCGGTTGGCGGCCGAGGCCGACCTGGCCGTGGTCTGCCTGGGCGGCCGCAGCGGGCTCACGCCCGAGGCGACGGTCGGGGAGGCCCGTGACGCCACCGACCTGGACCTGACCGGTGTCCAGCTCGAGCTGCTCGACGCCGTGGCCGAGACCGGCACCCCCGTCGTGACCGTGGTGGTCTCCGGTCGGGTCCACACCCTGGACGTGGTGGAGGAGCGATCCGGTGCTGTCCTGCTGGCCTGGCTGCCCGGGATCGAGGGCGGCACCGCGCTCGCAGAGGTGCTGCTGGGCACCGTGGCCCCCTCGGGTCGACTGCCCGTGAGCCTCCCCCGGGCCGTCGGCCAGGTGCCCGTCCACTACAACCACCGCGCCGGGGGTGGTCGCAGCCAGTTCTGGGGCGACTACACCGACAGTCCCAGCGGACCGCTGCACCCGTTCGGGTTCGGTCTCAGCACCACCACGTTCCGCTACCACGACCTGCTCGTCGAGGTCGGCAGCACCGAGGTGTCCACGACGATCACCGTGGACGTCACCAACACCGGGAGCGTCGACGGCGACGAGGTCGTCCAGTGCTACGTGCACGACGAGACGGCCTCGGTCGCCCGACCGGAACGACAGCTCGTCGGGTTCGGACGCGTGCACGTCCCCGCCGGGGCCACTCGCCGGGTCAGCCTCGAGCTGCACCCGTCGCGACTCGCGTTCTTCGACGAGGACTTCGACTGCGTGTGCGAGCCGGGGGCCTTCCGCATCGAGGTCGGTGGGTGTGCCGGTCGACCGGCGCTGGTGGAGACGATCGACCTGCCGGGCGAGGTGGTCCACCACCCGCAGCGACGGTGGGTCGCCACGGCGTTCAGCGTCCACGACGACACCTAGACTCCACTCTCACACGAGACGATTCGGAGGCCCCAGTGACCGAGCACCAGTACGTCCTGCACCGCAACCTGGCGTCGATCAAGAGCTTCGACGTGAGCGACGCCTCCGGAGCCCACGCCTACGGGGTCAAGTTCCACGTCGAGGGCCTCACCAAGGAGTCGTGGACGTTCACCGACGCCGCCGGCCAGCAGGTCGGCAAGCTCACCCGGGCCGGTGTGCACGTGCACCCCACGTTCACCCTCGACCGACCGGGCCGGGGTGAGGTCACCATCGCCAAGGCCAACTTCATGCCGGTGCAGGAGACGTGGCGGGTGCAGGGCACGGAACTGGGCGACCTCGACGTGAACGGCAACCTGGTCGACCACGAGTACGCCGTGACGGCCCCCGACGGCTCCACGGTCGGCCAGGCGTCCCGTGCGTGGGTGACCATCCGTGACACCTACGGCATCACGGTCGACGGGGTCGACCCCGTGGTCGTGCTCGGCGCCGCACTGGCGATCGACGTCATCGAGCACACCAAGTAGGTCCCCGACGGGGGACCGGTCGGCAGCGTGACGGAACGACCGGGGCTCGAGCCCGGACTGCCGCCGGAGGAGTTCGACCGCTGGTACTGGACGGTGGCCGAGTTGCGCATCGGCGCCCGCTCCCTGGGGGTGGGCACGAGCGGCCGCAAGGCCGAGCTGGAGGCCCGGGTCCGCGCCGCCCTCGCCGGTGAGGACCCGCCGGAGCGGTCCACACCGTCACCCCGGGACACCCTCGACGCAGTGCTCACACCCGAGACGGTGGTGCACCCACCCCAGCGCCTGACCCGGGCCCTGCGTACGTTCATGGAGGAGCACTGCGGCCCGGGGTTCCGGTTCGACCGGCACATGCGCGAGCTCTTCGGCAGCGGCTCGGGGAGGAGCGACCTGCGCCTCGCCGACGCCGTGGACGTCTGGTTCCGCACCCGGGACGAACCGGCCGACGTCATCGACCCGGTGTTCGAGTACAACCGGTTCGTGCGGGACTGGCGGTCCACGCACCCCGGTGCCGCGCACGCCGAGGTGGTCGCCGCCTGGCGGGCGCACCGGTCCGCGCCGCGGGACCGACCGGCCCGGTCGCACCATCCACGTCCGGGCGGACCCCGGTGGGCACGTGGCAGGCTGCGACGATGAGCGACGACACCGCCGACGCCACCGCCACCGCCCCGGTGGTCCGACTCGAGCGCGTGGCAGAGCACGGGACCGACGCCGGGATCCGGATCCTCACCCTGGACCGACCCGAGCGTCTCAACGCCATGAACCCGGCGCTGATCGACCAGCTCCACGACCGGATCGACGAGCTCCGCGCCGACGCCGACGCCCGGGTGGTGGTGCTCACCGGCGCCGGACGGGGCTTCTGCTCCGGACTGGACCTGCAGGACGCCTCGCCCACCGGGCTCGCCGGCACCGAGGGCCGCGGACGGATGCAGCGGGGCATGGACGTGCAGCAACGGATCGCCGGTCTGGTCCCGGCGCTGCGGTCCCTCCGCATCCCGGTGATCGCCGCGGTCAACGGCGCCGCCGCCGGAGGCGGGCTCGCGCTCGCGCTGGCCTCCGACGTCCGGATCGCGGCGACGTCCGCCAAGTTCAACGTGGCCTTCGTGCGGATCGGCCTCTCGGGGTGCGACATCGGCGTCTCGTGGCTGCTCCCCCGGTGGATCGGCGCGTCGCGGGCGTTCGAGTTGATGCTGACGGGACGCATGGTGTTCGCCGACGAGGCCGAACGCATCGGACTCGTGAGCCGGGTCGTGGCCGACGAGGACCTGCTGGACGCCGCCCTCGACACCGCCCGTCAGGTGTGCGCCAACAGTCCCACCGGGGTGTGGATGACCAAGGAGGTCATGTGGGCACAGCTCGAGGTCGGCAGCCTGACCGCGGGCATCGACCTGGAGAACCGCACGCAGATCCTCACCTCCTACACCGAGGACATGCACGAGGCGATCGGCGCGTTCATGGAGCGCCGACCGCCCGAGTTCCGCAACCGCTGATGGCCCGGGCGACCTCGCGGTCGGGCTGGCGGGACGCGGCCGACGAACTCGCCCGCCGCCACCCGGTGCTGGACCGGCTGCACACCGACCACGGCCCGCCGACCATCGGTCCGGGTGCCGCTCCCGACGACCGGTTCGCAGCGACGTGCAGGGCCGTCGCGTACCAGCAGCTCGCGGGCCGAGCGGCGGCAGCGATCTGGGCCCGCGTGGTCGACACCGTCGGCGAACCGTTCGACCCGGCGACGGTGATCGCCACCGGACCGGAGCGCCTCCGGTCGGCCGGACTGTCGAACGCCAAGGTCGCCACGCTGCTGTCGTTGGCGGAGCACACCGCCGACGGCTCGGTCGACTGGCGCCGGGTCGCCCGGCTCGGCGACGAGGCGGTGGTCGCCGAGCTCACGCAGGTCCGCGGCATCGGGCCGTGGACCGCCCAGATGTTCCTGATGTTCGAGCTGCGCCGGGTCGACGTCTGGCCGACGGGCGACCTGGGTGTGCGCGCCGGGTACGCCCGGGCCTTCGGGCTCGACGCCGTGCCCGACCCGCGGACGCTGGCCGAGCTGGGCGAAGCGTGGGCGCCCTACCGGTCCGTGGTGGCCTGGTGGTGCTGGCGGGAGCTCGACGACCGCTGAGGTCGGCCTCCGGCTCGCTGTCACAGCAGTCTGGTTGGATCGAACACATGTTCGAGTCCACGCTCCTCACGGATCTCCGCGACGTGGCCGCCGGGGTCGCCCGGGTCGCGTCCCTGGACGTCGCCGGCTGCACCGACGCCGAGCTCGTGGCGGCGGTCGAGGTGCTCGAGTCCACCAGGCGTGCGACCGACGCCGCGCGGGCCAGGGTCGCCACCGAGCTCGACCGTCGCCGCGCCACCCAGGCCACCGACGGCCTGCACACACCCGGCTGGCTGGCGTGGCGCCACGGCCTCCCCCGTCCGCAGGCCGCCGCGCTCGTACGCACCGGCCGGTTCCTCGCCGAGCACCCCACCGTCGAGGGCGCCCTGGCCCAGGGCGCCATCACCTGGGAGCACGCCTGCCACCTGGCCCGGTGCTGCACGCCACGCGTCGCGCACGTGGTCGCCGCGCTCGCCGAGCAGCTGGTCGATCTGGCCCGGGGCGTCCGCTTCGAGACGTGGGCCCGTGAGGTCCGCACGCTCCTGGCGCACGCGGACCCCGACGGCGGCCACCGGCCGACACCGGACGGCAACCGGCTCGCCGTCACCACCTCCGGCGACGGCAGCGTGCACCTCCGCGGCGAGCTCGTCGGCGAGTGGGCCCTCGAGTTCACCGCAGCCTTGGGCGCCCAGACCGACCAGCTGTTCCGCACCACCGAGCAGGACGCCGCCGCCACCGGCGGTGCCACCGAACGGCCGCCGCGCGCGCAGCTCCAGGCCCTGGCCCTGGTCGAGCTGGTCCGTCGCGGTCGGGCCGCCCGTCGAGCCACCGCGGCACCGATCAGCGACGTCACCATCGTCCTGACCACGCCGCCCACGCTGTCGGACCACCTCCGCCGACCGACCCACCCCGACGCCGACTGGCTCCGGCAGGTCACCGCCGAGTGCCTCGCAGCGCACACGCTCGACGGCGTGCCGATCCACCCGAGCACCGCAGCGCTCCTCACGTGCGACGCCGCCCACCGGGTGCTCGTCGAGACGTTCTCCGGCGAGACCCTGGCCCTCGGCCGCGCCCGCCGGCTCGCCTCCCGCGCCCAGCGCCGCGCCGCCCTCCGCCGTCACGGCGGCTGCTGCTTCCCCGGGTGCGACGCACCGCCGGCGTGGGTCGAGCTCCACCACGCGCCGTCGTGGGAGGCGGGTGGACCGACGGATCTGGAGCACCTCGCTCCTCTGTGCCGGCACCACCACGGGATCGTCCACCGGCCGGACTGGCAGCTCGAGCCCGACCGACACCACGGGTTCACCATCACCACGCCGTCCGGCCGTCGCCTGCCTGCGCAGACGCACGGCCGGATCCGACAGCCCGCGCCGCTCCGGACGTGAGGTCCGGGGGTGGTGTCGGTCGCCCTCGGGCTCAGTCGACGTCGAGGCCGAGCACCCGCGCCGCGTTGTGGCGCAGGAACTTGGGCCAGACCTCGTCCTTCAGCGGCACGTCCGGCAGCTCGGAGAAGATCCGCTCCAGGGTGAGCCCCATCGGGAAGTAGCCGGCGTACATCACCTTGTCGGCGCCGCGGGTGTTGGCGTAGTCGATGATCGCCCGGGGGTAGTACCGGGGCGCGAAGGCAGAGGTGGAGTAGTAGAGGTTCGGCCACTTGAGCATGAGCTTCACCGCCAGGTCCTCCCACGGTTCGGCACCGTGGCGCATGACGATCGTCAGTTCGGGGAAGAACCAGCAGACCTCGTCGAGCAACTCGACCTTCTGGCAGGCCATGGGCACCCGCGGCCCGGGCACACCGACGCACATGAAGATCGGCACACCCAGCTCGCAGCAGCGCGAGTAGATCGGGTACCAGCGCTTGTCGTTGATCGGCACCTGCGGGTTGCACCCGGCTGGGAACCCGACGACGGCGCGCAGGTCCAGCGTCTCGTGGGCCCGGACGATCTGCTCCACGGCGCGCACGCCGTCGTTGGGGTCCACACCGATCGACGCCAGGAAGCGGTCCGGGTGCGCTGCGAGCGCCCGGCCCTGCGCCTCGCCGCCGGCGCCGATCAGCGCCCGGTCGATCCCGTAGTGGTCCATGAGCGCGAGGGTGTGCGCCACCGGGTCGTCGATGTCCTGGGCCGCCTTGGGGACGTCCTTGAACATGTACTCGACCGGGAAGTCGAACTCCTCCCGGGAGTCACGGTCACGCAGCTGGGGGGTCAGGAACTCGTAGACGCGCCGCAGGTCGGCGAACGGCAGGTCGAGCATGGTGTCGATGATCCCGATCCCGGACGGCATGGCCACGCCGGCAGGGTACCGGCTCGGCTAGAACAGGCCCCTGATGGCAGACGACCGGAGGCCCAACGTCCTGCTCGTCACGCTCGACCAGTTCCGAGCCGAGTGCCTGGGCGTCGCCGGCCACCCGCTCGTGCAGACGCCGACGCTCGACCGACTGGCCCGGGAAGGGGTCCGCTTCAGCCACCACTTCTCCAACTGCGCGCCGTGCTCGCCCGGTCGGGCCTCGCTGCTCACCGGCCTGTGGCAGATGAACCACCGGGTCACCGAGAACGGCTCGCCGCTCGCCGACGACCTCCCCATGCTCGCCCGACTGCTCCGCGGACTCGGCTACGAGCCGACGCTCTTCGGCTACACCGACACCGCCCTCGACCCCCGCGGGCGTCGCCCGGGCGACCCGGCGCTGCGCAACTGGGAGGAGGCCCTGCCCGGGTTCGACGTCGCGCTCATGCTCGACGAACTCATCGAGCCGTGGCTGGACTGGCTCGCCCAGGACGGGTTGGTGGTCGAGGACCCGCCGTGGGGCGCCTACCGGCCGGACGACGTGCCCGTGCCGGAGGACCGCGGCGCCACGTGGGCACCTCCCCGCTACGACGCCGACCACACCGAGTCGGCCTTCCTGTCCGACCGGGCGATCGAGTGGTTCCGCGCCCGCGGGGACCATCCGGACCCGTGGTGCGTCCACCTCTCGTACCTGCGCCCCCACCCGCCGTACATCGTCCCCGCGCCCTACAACGACATGTACGACCCGGCGGAGGTGCCCCCGCCACACCGGCTGCCCACGCTCGCCGACCAGGCGGCCGTGCACCCGTTCGTGGAGGGGGCACTGTCGATCGTGCCGTCGCCGGAGCGGCGGCTCGACCAGGACCAGCTGCGCGCCACCTACTACGGGATGATCACCGAGGTCGACGCCCAGCTCGGCCGGGTGGTCGACGAGCTCCGCCGGCTCGGCCAGCTCGACCGGACGATCGTCGTGGTCACCTCGGACCACGGTGAGCAGCTCGGCGACCACTGGCTCGTCGAGAAGGTCGGCTTCTACGACCCGAGCTACCGGATCCCGCTCATCATCCGGTGGCCCGGGATGGCTGGACGTCCCGGACGGGTGGTCGACGCGTTCACCGAGAACGTCGACGTGCTGCCGACCCTGGTCGACGTGTGCGGCGGTGAGATCCCGTCGTTCTGCGACGGCGCGTCGCTGCGCGACTTCCTGGACCGGGACCTCGAGGGCACCGCTGCGCCCGAGCGGTGGCGCCAGGAGGTGGTGCTCGAGTACGACTTCCGCGACCCGCGCCACACGATGATCGAGCAGCTCTACGGTCTGCGCATGGACGAGTGCAGCATCTGTGTCGTCCGTGACCGGTCGGGCAAGTACGTGCACTTCGGCGGTCACTTCCCGCCCCTGCTGTTCGACCTCGAGGACGATCCGGGGGAGCTCGTGGACCTGGCGCCCCGCGCCGCCGGCGACCCGGCCGTCGCCGCCCGCATGCTCGACTACGCCGGCCGCATGCTCAGCCTCCGGATGCAGCACACCGACCCCCGCCTGACCGGCACCCGGATCACACCCGACGGACCGGTGCAGCGCTCCGATCCGCCACGACCGATCGTCCACCGGGAGGCTTGAGATGCCGAGCAGTCACGGGTTCACCCCCGATCGGGTCGCCGACGGGCTGCGGCGGTGGCTCGGTGACGGCCTCGGACTGGCGGAGGTCACCGTCGAGCTGCACGAGGCACCGTCGGCGACCGGCCACTCCTCCGAGACCGTCCTGTTCGACGCCGGGTGGTCCGCTGCGGGCGCACCCGAGCGGCGTCGGTTCGTCCTGCGCACGGCACCGTCGGGCCACACCGTCTTCCCGACCTACGACCTGGGTCTGCAGTACACGGTGATGGAGCGGGTGACGGCCACCGGAGCGGTGCCCGTTCCGCCACTGTTCCGGTTCGAGGACGACCCGTCCTGGATCGGCTCCCCGTTCATCGTGATGGACCGGGTCGACGGTCAGGTTCCTCCCGACCGACTCCCGTACACCATGGAGGGCTGGCTCCTCGAGTCACCCGAGGACGTCCAACGACGCGTCCAGCGCACGGGGCTGGAGACGATCGCCGCCGTGCACGCCATCGACTGGCGATCCGCCGGGCTCGACGTGCTCGACGCGCCCGTGTTCGGTGCGACCGGTCTGGACCAGCAGCTCGGTGCCTACGAGTACTTCCTCGAGTGGGGCCGGGGCGACCACCCGCAGCCCCGGCTGCACCAGGTGGCTCGCTGGCTCCGTGACCACCGACCCGACCCGGAACCGGAGCCGGTCCTGAACTGGGGCGACGCCCGGATCGGCAACATCATCTTCGCCGACGGAGTCCCCGCTGCAGTCCTGGACTGGGAGATGGCCACCCTCGGACCCCCGCAGGTCGACCTGGCGTGGTCGCTGCTGCTGGAGCGCTTCTTCACCGTGGAGCTCGCGGTCCCCCAGCTGCCAGGGTTCGTCGGTCACGACGAGGCCGTCGCTCTCTACGAGTCCGTATCCCACCGGAGCGTGGGCGACCTGACCTGGTACACCATCTGGGCGGCGTACCGCTACGCCGTCGTGATGATGCGGATCTGCCAGGCCGCCGCCCTCGACGGAGTCGACATGGGCCAGACCGAGGACGACAATCTGGCGCTGACCATGTTGAACCACCTCCTCGCCGAGCACGGACTGATCGACTAGCGGCTCCACGTCCGGGGCCCCTGCCGGTCGTACCGTGACCGGCAGCACCCCATGACCTCGATCCTCACCGCCGTGCTCGAACGGACCCGCGAGGCGGGCCGTCGGCTGCTCGACCTGCTCGGGCCGACCGGTGCTGCCGCGCGCCAGAGTCTGGTGGCGCTCACCCTCAACTCGCTCACCAGCCTGGTAGCGGGCGCGGCGCTCGGAGCGATCACCGGGACCCTCGAGGCGCTCCCCGGTCTGCTGGTCATGGTGCCCGCCGCCATCGGGCTGCGCGGCAACATCGCGGGTTCGCTCGGCAACCGGATCTCCACCTCGATCCACACCGGCACCTACCGGGCGTCGTTCCGCAGCGACTCCGTGGTCGGTGCCAACCTGGCGGCCTCGGTCGCCCTCACGTTCGTGCTGTCGCTCGGACTCGCCGTGGTGGCGAGGATCGTGGCGGCCGCCTTCGACGTGGAGGGGGCGATCGGGGTGCTCGACCTGGCGATCGTCTCGGTCGCCGGCGGCCTGCTCGCCAGCATCGTCGTGATCGGCGCCACCGTGCTGCTCACCGCCGTCGGCGTACGTCGCGGCTGGGACCTCGACGCCCTGGTGGCCCCGACCACCGCGACGCTCGGCGACGTGGTGACCATCCCGGCCCTGTGGATCGCCACGTTCCTGCTCGGTCGGGGCGCGTGGACCACGGCGCTCGGCTGGACCCTCGTGGTGCTGAGCGTGGTGGTGTTCGCCCAGGCGCTGCGCTCCCGGGTCGCGGAGGTCGTCCTCATCATCAAGGAGTCGCTGCCCGTCCTGAGTGCCGCCGTGGTGCTGTCGACCCTGGCCGGACTGGTGATCCAGCAGCGGCTCGGTGCGTTCGCCGCGCTGCCGGCGCTCCTGGTGCTCGAGCCGGCGTTCGTGAGCTCGGCCGGGTCGCTCGGCGGCATCCTGGCCAGCCGGATCGGCACCAACCTGCACCTCGGTCTGGTCGAGCCGACCCTCGTCCCCGGTGTCGAGGCGCGTCGGGACGGCGTGGCGGTGTTCACGCTGTTCGCGCCCGTGTTCCTGCTGAACGCCGTCGGTGCGTGGGTGGTGGCGTCGGTGCTCGACCTGGCGTCGCCGGGCCTCGTCGAGATGGTGCTCGCGTCCCTGATCGGAGGTGCCCTGGCCGTGGCGTTCGTGGTGGCGCTCGCCTACTACGGGACGGTGGCAGCGTGGCGGTCGAACCTCGACCCCGACAGCTACGGCATCCCGGTGGTGACGGCGTCGGTGGACTTCGTGGGCGCCGTCGCGCTGATCCTCACCCTCGGGGTGCTCGGGATCGTCTGAACCTCAGCCGGCGTCGAGCAGTTCGCTGACGAGCGCGGCCACGGCGCTGCGCTCCGACCGGGACAGCGTGACGTGCCCGAACAACGGGTGGCCCTTCAACAGCGCGACGACCGAGGCGATGCCGTCCCGGCGGCCGACCCGGAGGTTGTCACGCTGGGCGACGTCGTGGGTCAGCACCACACGGCTCCGTTCACCCAACCGGCTGAGGGCCGTGAGCAGCACCATGCGCTCCAGGTTCTGCGCCTCGTCCACGATCACGAAGCAGTCGGTCAGCGTCCGGCCCCGGATGTGGGTCAGCGGGAGCACCTCGACGAGCTCGCGGTCGACCACCTCGTCGATCACCACCGGGCCGGCGATCGCCTCGAGGGCGTCGTGCACCGCAGCGGACCACGGGTTCATCTTCTCGGACTCCGAGCCGGGGAGGTAGCCCAGGTCCTGGCCGCCCACGGCGTACAGCGGCCGGAACACGATCACCTTGCGGTGCGAGCGCTGCTCGAGCACCGCCTCCAGTCCGGCGGCGAGCGCCAGCACCGACTTCCCGGTCCCTGCTGGGCCGCCCAGGGACACGATCCCCACGGACTCGTCGCTCAGCAGGTCGAGGGCGACCCGCTGCTCGGCGGAGCGGCCCCGGACGTCGAACAGCGACCGGTCGCCGTCGACCACGTGGACCTTGCCGTCACCACGGAGCCGGCCGAGGGCCGACGAGCTCGGGCTGCGCAGCACGATGCCGGCGTTGGTCGGGATCTCCGCTGCTCCCGGGAGTGCCACGACCCGGTCGTGGTAGAGCGTGTCGACCAGCTCGGCGGAGACCTCGACCTCGACCATGCCCGACCACCCGTCCGGGTCGACCATCTCGTTGCGGTACTCCTCGGCCGGGATGCCCACGACCGACGCCTTCAGACGTAGTGGGAGGTCCTTGCTGACCAGCACGGCGTCGTCGCCACCGTCGGCGAGGTTGCGGGCGACCGCCAGGATCCGGTGGTCGTTGACCGGCGAGGAGAACGCGTCGGGCAGGGACGAGGTGTCGACGTGGTTCAGCTCCACCCGCACGGTGCCCCCGGCCCCGTTGACCGGCATGGGACCGGTGAGACTGCCGTGACGCTGTCGGAGTCGCTCGAGGGACCGGAGCGCCTCCCGGGCGGACCACCCGAGCTCCGGGTGGAGCCGCTTGGCCTCCAGTTCGGTGAGGACGACGAGGGGGATGACCACCTCGTGTTCGTCGAACTTCTCGAGCGCCGCCGGGTCCGCCAGCAGCACCGAGGTGTCGAGGACGTAGGTGCGCGTCACAGTGGTCCGACGGTACCGCCGCCGGCCCGGACGCCCGCGGCAATCCCGGGACCCCGGCGGTGAACTCGCGGTGCATCCGGGGGTGGGGGTACCGTGCGGCCGTGAACCTGGACCTCACCGACGACGAGCGATCGTTCCGGGACGAGGCCCGCACCTGGCTCCGGGAGCACCTGCCCACCGAGCCCCGGCCCCCCGAGGGCCCGGAGATGCGGGAGTTCGACCTGGCCTGGCAGCGCACCCTGCACGACGGCGGCTGGGCGGGGATCAACTGGCCCCGGGAGTACGGCGGCCGCGGCCTGTCCGACATCCAGCAGATGATCTGGTACGAGGAGTTCGCCCTCGCCGACCCGCCGTTCACGCTGAACAACAGCTGCACGTTCGTGGGCAACAACCACGGCGGCCCCACGCTCATCGCCTGCGGCGACGAGGACCAGAAGGCCGAGCACCTGCCGCCGATCCTCCGGGGCGAGGTGGTCTGGTGCCAGGGCTTCTCGGAGCCGGGTGCCGGCTCCGACCTGGCGTCGCTGTCGACGCGGGCCGAGCTCGACGGCGACGAACTGGTGGTGACGGGTCAGAAGACGTGGACCTCCTACGCCCACGTGGCCGACCTGCAGGAACTCCTCGTCCGCACCAACCCGGACGCACCCAAGCACAAGGGCATCTCGTGGGTGATCTGCGACATGCGCTCCCCCGGCATCGACATCCGGCCGATCCGCACCATGAGCCACGTCACCGACTTCTGCGAGGTGTTCTACGACGAGGTCCGCATCCCCGTGGCCAACGTGGTCGGCGGCATCGACAACGGGTGGCGCACCGCCATGTCGACCCTCAGCTTCGAGCGGGGGACGGGCTTCATGGCCGACCAGGTCGAGCTCGCCACCACCGTCGAGCGACTGATCGACGAGGCCCGGGTCCGCACCGGGCCCGACGGCGTCCGCCCGGCGATCGCCGACGACGAGCTGGCCCGACGACTCGCCACCGCCCGGGCCGAGGTCGCAGCACTCCGGGCCATGACGATCGCCGGGGTGTCCCGCAACGCCCGCACCGGGATGCCCGGCCCCGAGGGCTCCATGATCCGACTCTTCCACGGGGAGCTGCACCAGCGCGTGTACCAGCTGGCCCTCGAGGTGATCGGCCCGGACGCCCTCCGACTCACCCCGGTCGACGGCGAGGGCGTGTGGACGGGCCCGTACCTGCAGTCCTTCGCCTACACGATCGGCGGCGGCACGACCGACATCCAGCGCAACATCGTGGGCGAGCGTGTGCTCGGCCTGCCGAGGGCCTGAGGGAGGAACCGTGGACCTGCTGCCCACTCCCGAACAGGACGAGATCGTCGCCACCGTGCGCGCCCAGCTCGAGTCCGACTTCGACCTGCACACCCTCGCCGGATCCGACGGCGCCAGCCGGGTCATCGCCCCCGAGCTCTGGTCCCGCTGCGCAGACCTGGGGTGGTTCGGCCTGGGGCTCGAGGAGGACCTCGGCGGGGTCGGCTACGGGCTCGCCGAGGAGACGCTGCTGTTCGGCGAGCTCGGCCGCCACGCCACTCCGGGCCCGTTCCTGGCCGCCGTGCTCGGTGCCCGGGTCGCCGCCCTGGGCGGTGACGCCGGGACCGCCGCCGCGGTGCTCGACGGGTCGGCCCCGGTCGCCCTCGCCGAGGAGGAGGCCGCCGGGGCCGGCGACACGCACCTGCGGATCCGCGACCTCGACGGTGCCCGGTTCGTGCTCGTCGTCGCCACCGACCGGGTGGCGCTGCTGCCCGCCGACACCCTCGATCCGGCCGACGCCGCGTCCATCGACCTGCTGGTCCCGCTGTCGACCGCCCCGCTCCCCGACCTGGGTGCCGCGGTGGCCACCCTCACCGGCGACGACGCCGTCCGGCTGCGACGCCGGGGCACGGTGCTGGTGAGCGCCGAGCTGGCCGGACTGGCCACGGGGTGTGCGGAGCAGTCGGTCGCCTACGCACTCGACCGTGAGCAGTTCGGCGTGCCGATCGGCTCGTTCCAGGCGGTCAAGCACCGGTGCGCGGACATGGCCGTCCGCGCCGAGGCAGCGACGAGCTCGGTGCGGCTGGCCGCGCTGGCGCTCGCCGACGACCGGGACGACGCCCCGTTCCTCGTCGAGGCCGCCCGGGTGGTGGCCACCGACTCGGCGGTCTCCAACGCCCAGACCAACGTCTTCAACCACGGCGGCATCGGGTTCACCTGGGAGCACACGGCACACCGCTACGTCACCCGGGCACAGGTGCTCAGCCGCACGCTCGGCGACCGGCACACCCACCTGGGGGCGCTGCTGGAGGAACCGGCCCCGGGCTGATCCCCCTAGGCTGCCGGCGTGGACTCGCTCGCCCTCGCCGACGACCTGCTCTCGGGGCGGACCGGACCGGGCGGGCACACCTCGCTGGTGGTCGGCGACTCCACGCTCGAGGAGCTCGCCGACGGCGTCGGGTTCGTCCGGAGCTTCGGCAACGTGGTCGCCGTGCAGGACGACGGCGAGCTCC
>CAIQNH010000209.1 GCA_903873135.1 uncultured Actinomycetes bacterium | reverse complement strand
GGGGGCACCACGTGGCCGCTCAGCACCTCGCCCACCGGCTCGGCCGGTCCCGCCGGGGGCGGAGCGAACGTGGCGGCCGGAGCCGGCGAGGCGGAAGGGTCGGCCCAGACGGCGGGCTCCGGTGCCACCGCCGGGTCGGCCCAGGCAGCGGGCTCCGGTGCCACCGTCGGGTCGGCCCAGGTAGCGGGCTCGGCGACCGGCTCCGGCGTTGCGGCACCGTCGGTGCCGACCCACTCCACCCCGTCGTCGGCCAGGACGCCCGTGCCGTCGGCCGCGGCGAGCGCCTCGGCACCCTTGTCGAGCGCCAACGGACCGGGACCGAGCGCCAGCGGCTCGTCGTCGGCACCACCCGGCGCGTACACCGAGCGGTACACCTCCTCGACCGTGGTGATGCCGTCCACCACCAGCTGGAACGCCTGCGCCGCCATGGTGCGCATGCCCTCGTCGATCGCCTGCTTGGTCACCTCGGCGTGCGTGGCCCGCGTGACCACCAGCTCGCGGATCTTCTCGGTCATCACCAGCAGCTCGTACACGCCGATCCGGCCCCGGTAGCCGGTGTGCTCGCACATGTGGCAGCCCACCGGACCGAACCACACCTCCGGCTGCTGGCCGTCGGTGAACTCCGCCACCACCGCCACGTGCGACGGCTTGGGCTGCGTCGGCGCCTTGCAGTTGCTGCACAGGCGGCGCAGCAGCCGCTGGCCCACCACGCCGTTGATCGCCGAGGACACCAGGAACGGCTCGATCCCCATGTCCACGAACCGGTGCAGCGCCGAGACCGAGTCGATCGCGTGCATGGAGCTCAGCACCAGGTGGCCGGTCAGCGACGCCTGCATGGCGATCCGCGCCGTCTCCTCGTCACGGATCTCGCCCACCAGGATCACGTCCGGGTCCTGCCGCAGGATCCCCCGCAGCCCCGTGGCGAAGTCGAACCCGTTCTCCATCACCTGCATCTGGTTGATGCCCTCGAACTGGTACTCGACCGGGTCCTCGACCGTGATGGTGTTCTTGGTCGGGTCGTTCACCTCGCTGAGCGCGGCGTACAGCGTGGTGGTCTTGCCCGCACCCGTCGGACCGGTGCACAGGATCATGCCGAGCGGCGCCCGGGCCAGACGGAGGAACGGCTCCTCCACCTGCGGGATCATGCCCAGCTCCTTCATGGACAACAACGACTTGGTCTTGTCGAGCAGACGGAGCACGACCGTCTCGCCGTGGATCGTCGGCACGACCGAGCAGCGGATGTCGATCGGTCGCCCGTCGACCCGCACCGAGAACTGACCGTCCTGCGGGCGGCGGCGCTCCACGATGTTCAACTCGGCCATCACCTTGATGCGGCTCGACACCGCCGGACCCATGGCGGCCGGCAGGCGGATCGCCTCGGTCATGGCGCCGTCCACCCGGTAGCGGACGCGCAGGTGACCCTCGCCCGGCTCGATGTGGATGTCCGACGCCCGGCTCCGCACCCCCTGGGTGAGGACCTGGTTGACGACCTTGACCACCGGCGCGTTCTCGTCGGCCTGGAACGAGGTCGCCAGCTCGTCGCCGCCCATCGACGCGTTCGACAGCTCGAACGCCTGCACCATCTCGTGGTGGTCGGCGAGCGCGTCGTACGACTGGTCGAGCAACCGCTCGATCTCGCTGCGCGGGCCGATCATCAGGCCGATGCTCTGGCACTGGTCGACCAGCTCGCGGATGGCGTCGGTGTTCAGCGGGTCAGCGCTCGCCAGGTAGACCCGGCCGTCCTCCACGCTCACCGGGATCACACCGTGGCGGCGGGCCAGCTCCTCGGGCACCCGGGCGATGGCGTCCGAGTCGGGAGCGATCATGGAGAGGTCGGCCAGTGGCACACCGAACTGGTTGGCCAGGCCGGCGGCCAGCGCCACCTCGTTGATCGACCCGAGCTCCATCAGGATCTCGCCGAGTCGGGCCGCCCCCTCGTTGGAGGGCGAGTCCTTCTGACGCTGCAGGGCGCGCAGCAGCTCGTCCGGGTCGATCGATCCGAGCTCGAGCAGGACCTCGCCGAGGAGCGGGCGGGTCGAGCCCACCCACTCGCCGATCTGGACGTCCAGGATCGCGGCGCTGCCACCGTCGAAGTCGACCGACCGCCGACGCCGACGCGCGCCTCCCTGCTCGCCGTCCTCGCCCTTGCTGCGACGGAACACGGCCACGTGCATCCCCTCTTCCGGGCCCGGGATCGGGCCCTACGACACCCCAGAACTCCGCCGGAGTGCGGCGGAACGTGACTCTGAGTGTTGTTCAGCCACCACGGACTGTCAACGAAGGGACCGGCCCAATCGGGCCTCGAGGGCTGGGCAGTTCCCCCATCTGTGCGGTCGCACAGGTTCACCCGGCCGCTGCGAGCGGACCCGAGCGCGACTGCTCGACGGGCCCTGCCGCCACCGAACGTGGCGGGGAGACCGACGTCGCCCGCCCGTCAGCGGAGCCCGAGGGCCTCGGCCACCGCCAGGACGATCGGCGACCGGTTCAGGCAGTAGAGGTGGATGCCCGGGGCGCCGGCGTCGAGCAGCGTCCGGCACAACTCGACCGTGGCGTCCACCACGACCCGGTCCCGATCCGCACCCTCGGCCGCCTCGACCCGTGCCGCCAGGTCGGCCGGGAAGGTCGCCCCCGACATGGCCGCCATCCGCTCGACCCCCGCAGGGTTCGACAACGGCATGACCCCCGGCAGCACCGGGGTGGTGCACCCACGCTCCGCCAGCTCGTCGACCATCGTGGTGAAGTCCGCCGGGTCGAAGAAGAACTGGGTGACGCCGAAGTCCGCGGCCCGGAGCTTCTCGGCCAGGTGGTCCCGGTCGGCCGCACGGTCCGTGGAGCGAGGGTGCAGCTCCGGGTGCGCGGCCACGCCGACCGAGAACTGTGAACCTCGCCCACGGACCAGCTCGACGAGCTCGAGCGCGTAGGTGAAGTCGCCGCCGGCCGGCGAGCCGTCGACGGGTGGGTCGCCGGCGAGCGCCAGGATGTCGTGCACGCCGTTGGCGTCGTAGTCGTCGAGCAGGGCCGCCAGCTCGGCGCGGGTGCTCCCCACGCAGGTCAGGTGCGCCATCGCCGGGTAGTCCCGCTCGGCGTTGAGTCGGACGACCAGATCCCGGGTGCGGTCGCGGGTGGAGCCACCGGCGCCGTAGGTGACCGACACGAAGCTCAGGCCGACCGGGTCGAGCTCGTCGACGGTGCGATCGAGCTGCTCGGCGCCCTCGTCGGTCTTGGGCGGGAAGAACTCGACGCTGAGGGTCGGGCCGTCGGCGATCAGGTCGGCGATGCGCGCCGAGGAGCCGTCCGGAGCGGGTGCGTCGGACACGAGGCTCAGCTCCCCGACCGTCCGTCGAGCGACCGCTCCGCCGCCTCGACCGTGTTCGACAGGAGCATCGCCCGGGTCATGGGACCGACGCCCCCGACCCGGGGCGACAACCAACCGGCGACCTCGGCCACGGCGTCGTCCACGTCGGACAGGAGGCGGCCGTCCCGGAAGCTCACGCCGGCGGCGACCACCGCCGCGCCCGGGGCGACCATGTCGGCCGTGATGAGCCCCGGCGAACCGGCGGCCGCCACGATCACGTCGGCCGTGCGCGTGTAGGCGCCGATGTCGGCCACCCCGGTGTGCACCACCGTGACGGCAGCGTTGGTGTCCGGGCGCTTGAGGGTGAGGAGGTTGGCGAGGGGCCGCCCGATGGTGAGGCCGCGCCCGACCACCACCACGTGCCGACCCGCGAGGGGGACGTCGTGGGCCGCCAGGAGCCGGACGATGCCGTGCGGCGTGCACGCCAGCGGTGCCTCCTCCCCCATCACCAGTCGACCCAGGTTGACGGGGTGGAGCCCGTCGGCGTCCTTGTCGGGGCTGAGGCGGAGGATGGCCTGCTGGTAGTCGAGGTGCGCCGGGAACGGGTACTGGAGGATGAAGGCGTCGACCGAGGGATCCGCGTTGAGCTCGTCGACGGCCCGGTCGACCTCGGCCTGCGTGGCGTCGGCCGGGAGGCGACGGTCGACCGAGTGCATCCCCAGGTCCGCGCAGTCCCGGTGCTTCATGGAGACGTAGTTGGCGCTCGGGCCGTCGTCGCCCACCAGGACGGTGCCGAGCCCCGGGGTGACGCCCCGCTCGGCCAGCGCGGCGATCCGGTCACGGAGGTCGTCCTTGATGCTGGCAGCGACGGCCTCGCCGTCCAGGGTGATCGCGGTCACGGGTGACGATCCTACGACCCCGGCCCCCACCCCCACCTGCTCCCCCCACCTGCTCCTCCCCCTGCTCCCACCACCAGCTCTGTGGTGCGAGC
>CAIQNH010000208.1 GCA_903873135.1 uncultured Actinomycetes bacterium | reverse complement strand
CAGTTCCTCGGCAACCTGGGGGTGCACGAGGCCCGGTTCGTCCACCACACCGACGCGCCGCCGGTGCTCGCCGCACCCGGGGCCATGGAGGTCGTGGCGCACGGATTCGAGCGGGGCTCGGCGACCCGGCAGGACTTCACGCTGGTGGACCACCTGGCCATGGCCGACCTGCCGCTGGAGGAGGTGCGCGACCGCTTCGGTGTGCCGCCCCGCGAACGATGACGGCCCGCCGACGGGCTGGACTGCACGCAGGGCGGTCGCGGACGATGACTCCCGGGTGGAACCGGCGCACCCGCACCGGTCGAGCAACCGAGGAGGTCCGGTGGAGATCGACGAGTACCCCGAGGGCACGCCGTGCTGGTTCGACCTCGGTGCCCCGGACCTGACCGCTGCGGTCGACTTCTACTCGGCGCTGTTCGGGTGGGAGGTGGAGCTGGGTCCACCCGAGACCGGCCACTACTCCATGGCCCGTATCGACGGCCGGGACGTCGCGGGCCTGGCCGACCAGCAGGGTCCGGGTCCGGCGGCGTGGTCCACGTACCTGGCGGTCGACGACCTCGACGCCACGCTCGCCCGGGCGGTCGAGCACGGCGCGCTGGTGCTCGTCGGTCCGACCGACGTCTCGCTGGCCGGCCGGTTCGCGGTCGTCGCCGACCCGGGGGGAGCGGTCGTGTCGTTCTGGCAGGCGGTCGAGCACCACGGCGCCGGCCGGATCGGTGAGCCTGGCTGCGTCCTGTGGAGCGAGCTGACGACCCGTGCGGTGGAGCCGTCGCTCGAGTTCTACCGGGCCGTCGTCGGTCTCACCGCCGAGCTCGGCTCGTCGACGATGGGCGACTACTACGAGCTCCGCCGGTCGGACGGCCGGACCGTGGCCGGGCTCATGGCGATGTCGGGCGACGGCTGGGACGACGAGGTGCCCAACCACTGGATGGTCTACTTCGCCTCCGACGACCCGGACGCCACGGCGGCTCGCTGCGTCGAGCTGGGTGGCTCGGTGCCGGCGCCGCCGATGGACATCCCGCCGGGCCGCTTCGCCGTGCTCGCCGACCCGCAGGGCGCGGTGTTCTCGGTGATGCGCTTCGACCTGCCGGTCACCGGCGACTGACGGACCGGACCCGGACGTCGCGGGCTCACCAGCGCTGGCGGGCCTCCTCGGCGAACCCCTGCAGGCCCTCGAACTCGACACGGCGACCGTCGTCGTCGACGACGAACCCGTCGAACGTGCCGAACACCTGGTGCACCTGACTGCCGAGGTCACCGAACCCCGTGTCGGTGTGCTTGTCGTACCGCGGTCGCAACGTGACCGACAGCTGTCCGCCGGGGTCGCTGATCGACCACGGTGCGAGCGGGTCGTCCCAGTCGTAGGTCCACTCCAGCTCGCGGCCGAGCTTGGTGACCCGGCCGTCGACGAGGAATCCGTTCTCGGTGAAGCCGGTCCCCTCGGTCCACTTCGCACCGAACTGCAGCCCGACGACGTGGTCGCCGGCCCGCCCCGCACCGCCGCCCCAGTTCCACGCGATCGACGACGGCCAGCGCCCGCGACCGACGTCGAGCACCGCCCAGGCGTCGCCGTGGCCGCCGATGTCCACGACCTCGTCGCCGATCTCCAGCGTGCCGGTCGCCGGCAGCGCCTGCTGCTTCGAGGTGAAGTTGAACGTGTCGTCGCTCCACGGGATGACGACGTTGACCGACTCGTGGCCCGGTGGTCGTCGCACCTGCACGTCGAACGAGCCCGCCCTGCCGTCGGGCTCGGTCCAGCGCGCCCGCAGGCGCGTCCCGTCGGCGCGGTCCGCGTCGATCCGGAGCTGCAGGCCGTCGCGGTCGACGACCAGATCGGCGGTGCCGCACACCTGCGGCAGACGCATCACCCCCGGCTCGGTGATGGTGCCGGCGCCGCCGCTGCGACCCGTCGACAGGTCGGCCCACCACACGTCGGCGAGCCCGATCACGTCGATGTCGGAGTACACGCACGACAGCACGACGTCGCCGGCGAGCACCGCCCAGTAGTCCCAGCGCTTGTTGCGGCCCTCGGCGGCGCCGTCGATGTTGGCCCGGTGCAGCGGTCGCCGCGACCAGCCCCGGGCACCGGGTGCCAGGCGTTCGCCGTCGGGTGTGCAGAGATCGACCGGCTCCAGCAGTTCGGGCTCGTGCGTCACGCAGCCCAGTATTGCCTCGGCTCGCCGTCCTGCTCCCCGATCGTGCGGCGCACTCCGCAGGGCGGCCCGGTCACCGGAGCCTCTACGCTCGGGCGTCAGCTCGAAGGTGGAATGAAGGGGTGTGTCGGTGGACTTCGACGTGATGGTGGGGGCGGTCGACTGGGTCGAGGCCGCCCGGATCGCCCGCCTGGCGGAGCAGGCCGACTGCTCCGGGCTGGTGTTCACCGAGACCGCCCAGACCCCGTGGATGTCCATGGCCGCTGCGGCCACCGCTGCGCCGTCGCTGCAGCTGTCGACCGGGGTGGCCGTGGCCTTCCCCGTCAGCCCGATGGTCATGGCGAGCCTGGCCTGGGAGCTGGCCGGCAACACCGGGGGCCGGTTCCGTCTCGGGTTGGGCAGCCAGGTCCGTGCCCACGTCGAGCGTCGCTACGGCGCCGAGTTCGACCCGCCCGGGCCCCGGATGCGCGACTACGTGCTGGCCGTCAAGGACGCGCTCGCAGCGTTCGCCGGCGAGCGTCGGCTCGACCACCGGGGTCCGTACTGGTCGCTCACGCTGCTGCCGCAGATGTGGCGGCCGCCTCGCCACGAGTTCGCCGACGTCCGCGTCGACGTCTCGGCGGTGGGGCCGTGGATGACCCGGATGGCGGGGGAGGTCGCCGACGGTGTGCACGTGCACCCGCTCCACTCGGTGCAGTACCTGACGGAGCGGTTGCTCCCGGCGGTCGCCGAGGGCGCAGCGACGGCGGGACGCTCGCCCGCTGACGTAGACCTGCTGGTGCCCGTGTTCGTCGTGCCCGGCGACACGCCCGAGGACCGGGCGGCGCTCGTCGAGCGGACCCGGATGCAGCTCGCGTTCTACGGGTCGACCAAGAACTACGCGTTCCAGTTCGACGACCTCGGCTGGGAGGGCACCTCGGCCCGGCTCGACGAGCGGCTCAAGGCCGGCGACCTTCCGGGGATGACGGCGCTCGTCACCGACGAGATGCTCGACGCGTTCGCCGTGGTCGCCCCGTGGGACGAGGTCGCCGACCGACTCGTGGCTCGCTACGCCGGTGTGGCGGCGACGGTGACGTCGTACCTGACGCTCGACGACCTGGCTGCGCACCCCGACCACCTGGGCCGCTGGGCCGAGGTCGCCCGGGCCGTGCGCGCCGCCCCGGTGCCGAGTTGAGCCCCAGCCGCCGCAGTCGGCCAGCACCGGAGGGCGTTCGTCGGGCGACCACCGTCACGCTCGACGCGTCGGACCGGATCGCGGACGTCGACCCGCGCGTGTTCGGTGGGTTCCTCGAGCACATGGGCCGCTGCGTCTACGAGGGGGTGTACGAACCGACCAGCCGGCACGCCGACGAGCACGGCTGTCGCACCGACGTGCTGGAGCAGTTGGCCCGGCTGCGGATGACCGCCGTGCGCTACCCGGGCGGGAACTTCGTGTCGGGCTACGACTGGCGGGACGGCGTGGGGCCGAGGGCGCAGCGTCCGGTGCGGGTCGACCGGGCGTGGTCGAACCTGGAGTCCAACCAGTTCGGCACCGACGAGTTCCTGCAGCTCGCGGACCGCATGGGCTGGACGCCGATGATGGCGGTCAACCTGGGCACCGGCACGCCCGAGTCGGCCAGCGACCTGGTGGCCTACTGCAACGCGCCGGTGGGCACGCCGCTCGGCGACGAGCGCGCCGCGAACGGCCACCCCGACCCCTACGACGTCGGCCTGTGGTGTCTGGGCAACGAGATGGACGGCCCGTGGCAGATCGGGCACACGACGGTGGAGGAGTACACGCGTCGCGCCCGGGAGGCCGCGGCGTGCATGCGCCAGGTCAGCCCCGGGATCGAGGTGGTCGCCTGCGGTTCGAGCGACCCGAACCTGCGGCACTTCCCGAGCTGGGACCGGGCTGTGCTCGCCGGCTTCGGCCCCGGCCTCGACCACCTGAGCGTGCACCGCTACGCCCGCAAGCTCACCCGTGACACGCGGCGCTGGTTGTCCTTCGGCCGGATCGTCGACGCGCAGATCGACCAGCTCCGCACCGTCCTGGCCGACGTCGCGCACGCCGAGGGTTGGGAGCGCACCCCGACGTTGAGCTTCGACGAGTGGAACGTCTGGTACCGGACCATGCCCACGAGCCTGTGGCGGACTCGGCTCCCGGCGAGGGTCAACGGCTTCGCGCCCCCGTTGATCGAGGAGGTGTACACGCTCGAGGACGCGCTCGTCGTGGCCGGCTTCCTCAACTCGTTCCTGCGCAACGCGGACCTGGTCCGCATCGCCAACATCGCCCAGGTCGTCAACGTGATCGCCCCGCTCCTCACCAGGGGTGACGACCTGCTGGTCCAGTCGATCCACGACGCGTTCCGCATGTTCAGCGAGCGCCGGTCCGGCGACTCGCTGCGCGTCACGCAGCGAGGTCCGACGTTCGACCTGTGGCGGGCCGGTACGCAGCCGGTGCTCGACGTCACCGCCGTGCTGGGCCGTCGGGAGCTGCACGTGCTCGCGGTGAACCGGGACCCGCGCCGTGCCGCGCCGCTGCAGGTCGAGCTGTCGGGTCGGGTGATCGCCGGGGTGGGGGAGTGCGAGGTGCTCACCGCGGAGGACCCTCGGGCCCGCAACACCTGGCGCGACCCCGACCGGGTGCGCGCCCGGCCGCTCAGCGGTGTCGGCGTCACCGACGGCTCGGCGGATGTGGTGCTCCCGCCGGTGTCGCTCGCCGCGGTCAGCCTGCGTCTGGCGGACTGATCGCGCCGCCGTCCACCGACGGCTGTCCCGTGCCGGTGCGCTCGGCCCGTCCGGCGCTGGGGTGCGGTGTCTACGATCGACGGCGATGAACAACATCGACGTCTACGCGCTCACCCAGGCCACCTACTCGGGACCGCTCACGTTCGCGTGCCGGCCGTTCGACCGCGAGCTGGCCGCCGCCGACATCGCCGTGGTCGGCGTGCCGTTCGACATGGGCACGACCTACCGACCCGGTGCACGGTTCGGTCCGCGGGCCGTACGCGAGCAGTCGGTGTTCGTCGGCCAGTACCCGTGGGGTCACTGGCCCTGGGAGTTCAACATCTGGGACGAGACCCGGGTGGTGGACTGGGGTGACGCACCCAACACGGTGATGTGGCAGGGCTACCCGGACCGCATGGTGGAGGAGGTGCGCAACTCCGTGGCCGCCATCCACCGAGCCGGGGTGTCGGTGCTCGCGCTGGGCGGCGACCACATGGTCGCCTACCCGTTGCTCGCCGCAGCGGCCGAGCAGCACGGGCCGCTCTCCATGGTGCACTTCGACGCGCACTCCGACACCTGGGACATGGGCGACGACCTGAACCACGGGACCATGTTCAAGCTGGCCGCCGAGGCGGGCTGGGTGGTGCCGGAGCGGTCCATCCAGGTGGGGATGCGCACGCCCAACCCGAACACGTGCGGGTTCCGCATCGTCGACGCCGACGAGCTGCTCGACCGTCCGCTCGCCGACACGGTCGCCGAGATCCGTGAGCGGGTCGGCGATCACCCCGTCTACCTGACCTTCGACGTCGACTTCCTGGACGCAGCGTTCGTCCCGGGGACGGGGACGCCCGTCGTCGGCGGTCCCGACCCCCGTCAGGCCCGCAAGCTGCTCCGGGGGCTGTCGGGGCTGAACGTGGTGGCGGCCGACGTGGTTGAGGTGGCGCCGCACCTGGACCCGACGGCCACCACCGCGATCACGGCCGCGACGGTCGCCGTGGACCTGCTGCACCTGCTGGCGATCGCCCGCCGCAACGCCTGACGGCCACCGGACCGACCGGGCGGCGGACGCTCAGCGGCCGGCGGCCACGCGGGCCCGGGCCGCCCGGGCCGACGGCAGCTCGCCCACCACGGCGTGCAGCGTGGCGAGCGGCACCTGGACCGACTCGGCGGCCAGACGTTCCATCAGGCGGTTCGAGTCCGGGGCGACCAGGTCGTGCCAGTCGTCGGGGATCGTCGACAGCGTCGCGAGCACGAACGCCCGGCCGACGTGGTGGGCCGGGCCGTCCACGGTGACCAGCCCGACCGTGCCGTCGAGCAGGGCTCGGGTGAGTCGGGACACCGCCAGTTCGTCGGTCCACGCGCGCATGGTGGTGCGCAGTCCGGCGTAGGTGGTGGGGAGCTCGCCGTCGGTGATCAGTGGGAGCGGGAGCGTCCCGGCCTGCAGCGCAGCCCGCTGCTCGGGGTCGGCGAAGACGTCGTCGAGGTCGACCCGCGGGTCGAGCAGCGCGGCGTGGGTGGACTGCTGGTGGACGAACGCATCGGCGTCGGCCCGCCCGAGGCGGCCGGGCCCGAAGCGGTCGGCGGCGACCAGGAACGACTCGGTGAGCGTCACCGACACCCACGCCGTCTGGTGGGGGTCGGTGGCGTCGAACTCGGTGCCGTCGCGCCCGACGCCGCGGATGCGACGGTGCAGCGCTCGGACCCGACGGGCGGACCGGTACACCTCGTCCATGGAGCCGAGGTTCTGCGCCTGGACGAACGCTCCGGTGCGACCGACCCGACCCAGGAAGTCGTCGTAGAACGCACCGGTGCTGTCCACGGCGGTCGGCACGGGGACCGACAGCGTCTGGAGCAGGGCGGCGCGCAGGCCGGCGATGGCGACCGAGACGTGGCCGACCAGCCGCCACGTCACCGAGTCGGGGCCGAAGAGGCCGGGGTCGCCGGGGGTGGCGTCCGGATCGAGCGGGTTGCGGAACAGCCCGGTCCGGGCCAGGAACTCGTCGCGCAGCGGCGGGATGCCCTGGGGCAGCAGTCGGACGGCGAGTTCGCCGGCGGTCGGGAGCAGCCGGAGCGGGTCGGGGAGCCGCACGCTCACCTTCCCATCCTGCCCGTTCACCGCGTCCTCGGGAGGTCGCCGTTGCGTCGCCGGTGGCACCCCTCCTAGAATCCTGAGCGATTCAGTCGGAAATACGAGGAGTGACCCCCATGAGCGGCCAGCAAGGCTTCGAGACCCGCCAGATCCACGCCGGTGCCGCACCGGACCCGACCACCGGGTCCCGCGCCACCCCGATCTACCAGACGACCAGCTACGTGTTCCGGGACACCGAGCACGCGGCCAACCTCTTCGGGCTGGCCGAGCTGGGCAACATCTACACCCGGATCATGAACCCCACCCAGGACGTGTTCGAGCAGCGCGTCGCCGACCTCGAGGGTGGGATCGGGGCGCTGGCCACCTCCAGCGGTCAGGCCGCCCAGACGATCGCCCTGTTGAACCTGGCCGAGGGTGGCGGGCACATCGTGGCCTCGTCGTCCCTCTACGGGGGCACCTACAACCAGCTCCACTACACCTTCCCCAAGCTGGGCGTGGAGGTGTCGTTCGTGGAGGACCCGGACGACCTGGAGGCGTGGCGGGCGGCGATCCGTCCGAACACCCGGGCCTTCTACGGCGAGAGCATCGGCAACCCCAAGGGCGACGTGTTCGACTTCGAGGGAGTGAGCGCGGTGGCGCACGAGCACGGCATCCCGCTCGTGATCGACAACACGCTCGCCTCGCCCTACCTGGTGCGACCGCTGGAGCACGGTGCCGACATCGTGACGCACTCGGCCACCAAGTTCCTCGGCGGCCACGGCACCACGATCGGTGGTGTGATCGTCGACGGCGGGAAGTTCGACTACGAGGCCAGCGGGCGCTTCGACAACTTCACCGGTCCGGACCCCAGCTACCACGGCCTGGTGTTCTCCGAGCTGCCGCCCGAGCTGTTCCCGGCCCGCTACATCCTCAAGGCCCGCCTGCAGTACCAGCGTGACCTGGGTGCGGCGATCTCGCCGTTCAACGCCTTCCTGCTGCTGCAGGGCATCGAGACGCTCAGCCTCCGCATGGAGCGGCACTCGGCCAACGCGCTCGCCGTGGCCCAGTGGCTCGAGTCCCGCGACGAGGTCGAGTGGGTCGCCTACCCCGGGCTGGAGTCGAGCCGGTGGCACGGGCGGGCGCAGCAGTACCTGCCGAACGGCCAGGGTGCCATCGTCGCCTTCGGCATCGAGGGTGGTGCCGAGGCCGGCCAGCGGTTCATCGACGCCCTGGAGCTGTTCAGCCTGCTGGCCAACGTGGGTGACGTGCGCAGCCTCGCCATCCACCCGGCGAGCACCACGCACCAGCAGCTCAGCGAGGACGAGCAGGCCAGCACCGGCGTGACCCCGGGTCTCGTCAGGTTGAGCATCGGCCTGGAGTCCGTCGACGACCTGCTCGCCGACCTGGACGCCGGGTTCCGGGCCGCCAAGGGCGCCTGAGTCCCGACCGACCGGCGGCCGCTCAGGCGGGGTGGTCGCCGGTCGCTGCGGCCCCGGTGTGGTCGCCGTGCTCGCCGCCGCCCCGGTTGAACGGCAGCCGGGACACGATCACCACGAGCAGCGACCCGACGGCCAGGCCCACCGCAGCCGACGCGAGCGTGGCCACCAGCCACTCGAGCACGCCGCCGACGCCCGCGACGCCGGCGACCGCGTGCTCGGCGTCGTGCACCAGCCCGTAGGGCGCACCCCACCCGAGTTCCTCGGTGCCGGCGAGCAGCAGGTGGCCGCCCACCCAGAGCATGGCGGCGGTGCCGATGATCGACAGCCACCGCAGCAGGACGGGCATGCCCCGGACGAGCGCCCGTCCGGTTCGCTGCGCCGCAGGCGAGTCCCGCTCGGTCAACGCGAGGCCCACGTCGTCCATCTTCACGATCAGCCCGACGACGCCGTAGACGACCACGGTGATGAGCACGGCGACGACCACCAGGATCGCGGCCCGCGCCACGATCGGTTCGTCGAGGACCTCCTTGAGGGCGATCACCATGATCTCGGCCGAGAGGATGAAGTCGGTCCGGATCGCCCCGGCGACGGTGCGGGACTCCGCCTCGTCGCCCTGCACGGGCGCCGGCACGTCGTGGTCGTGGTCGTCGTGGGCGAGCGCGTGGATGACCTTGTGGGCGCCCTCGTAGCTCAGGAACGCCCCACCGCACATGAGGATGACCTCCACCACGGCGGGGGCGATCGCGCTCAGCAGCAGCGCCGCCGGGAGGATGAACAGGACCTTGTTGCGCAGTGATCCGACGGCGATGCGGCGGATGATCGGCAGCTCGCGCTCGGCGGCCAGGTGCTTGACGTAGGCCGGGGTGACCGCTGCGTCGTCGACCACCACACCGGCGGCCTTGACGCTGGCCCGGCCCGCGGCCGCACCGACGTCGTCGAGGGAGGCGGCCGCCAGCTTCGCCAGCGCCGCCACGTCGTCGAGCAAACCGACCAGGCCGCCTGCCATCACCCTCCGTCCCGTGTCGTCGGACGACCGAGGTTACCGGTCGCCCGGGCTCCCCACGGCGGGCGGGTACGCCGGCCGGGGGAGCGGGTTCGCCCACGTGCTCCCGACGTCACCGCCTTCCCGTAGAGTCTTGCGGGTTCGCCGACGAGGGACCAGAATGTTGAGCGAATTGGTCGGGTTTGGTTCCCGGCGGCACAGCACCACGGAGGATGCGAGATGAGCAGGTGGACGTTCACGTCGGAGTCGGTGACCGAGGGGCACCCCGACAAGCTGGCCGACCAGATCTCGGACTCCATCCTCGACGCGATCCTCACCGAGGACGCCAACGCCCGGGTGGCCTGCGAGACCTTCGTGACCACCGGTCTGGCCGTGGTCGGCGGCGAGATCTCCACCTCCGCCTACGTCGAGATCCCCTCGATCGTCCGCAACACCATCCGTGAGGTCGGCTACGACCGTGAGAGCCTGGGCTACGACGGCTCGACCGTCGGTGTCCTGGTGGCGATCGACGAGCAGTCGCCCGACATCGCCCAGGGCGTGGACGACTCCGAGGAGGTCCGCTCGGGCCAGGCCGGCGAGGAGGACCTGCTCGACAAGCAGGGCGCCGGCGACCAGGGGATGATGTTCGGGTACGCCGTGGACGAGACCGACGTGCTCATGCCGCTCCCGATCCACCTGGCACACCGGCTCGCCGAGCGGCACGCCGAGGTGCGCCGCGCCGGGACCATCCCCTACCTCCGCCCCGACGCCAAGACGCAGGTGACGTTCGAGTACGAGGACGGCAAGCCGGTCGCCCTGAAGACCGTGCTCATCTCCACCCAGCACAACGAGGACGTCGACCGGGACACGCAGATCCGTCCGGACCTGATCGAGCAGGTCATCCGTCCGACGATCCCCGAGCAGTTCGCGGACGACCCCTACGAGGTGTTCGTCAACCCGACCGGCCGGTTCGTCATCGGCGGTCCCGTGGGCGACGCCGGCCTGACCGGACGCAAGATCATCGTCGACACCTACGGCGGTGCCGCCCGTCACGGCGGCGGGGCGTTCTCGGGCAAGGACCCGTCCAAGGTCGACCGCTCGGCCGCCTACGCAGCCCGCTGGGTCGCCAAGAACGTCGTCGCCTCGGGTGCGGCCACCCGGTGCGAGGTCCAGGTGGCCTACGCCATCGGCGTCGCCCACCCGGTCAGCATCCTGGTGGAGACGTTCGGCACGTCGACGGTCGACCCGGACAAGCTCGACCTGGCCGTCCGCGAGGTGTTCGACCTCCGGCCCGCAGCGATCGTCCGGGACCTGGATCTGCGTCGGCCGGTGTACCGGCAGACCGCCGCCTACGGCCACTTCGGCCGGACCGGCGACGGCTTCACCTGGGAGCGGACCGACCGGGTCGACGCCCTGCGCTCCGCGCTCGGACTCTGAGTCGGACGTCCGGGACCACCCGGACCGGAGGGTGCCTCCGGTCCGGCGAGCCGTCGTGACCGCAACCGCTCGCGCTCGACGCGGACGGTGCGCGCCCGGGATGGCCGTGCCCCGGTCGGTCGGCCGGTAGCGTCGGGCCCCGATGTGTGGGATCGCCGGGTTCACCGGCCCGCCTGACGCCGACCTGCTGTCGGAGATGCTGGGGCTCATCGAGCACCGCGGCCCCGACGACCACGGCACGTTCGAGCACGACCACCTGAGCCTCGGCCACCGTCGGCTGTCGATCATCGACATCGCCGGTGGCCACCAGCCGCTCGGCACCGCCGAGCTCCAGATCGTCTACAACGGCGAGGTCTACAACTACCGCGAGCTGCGCGAGGAGCTCGAGGACGACTGGGACTTCCGGACCAACTGCGACACCGAGGTGGTGCTGGCCGCGTACGCAGCCTGGGGGACCGACTGCTTCGCCCGGTTCAACGGCATGTGGGGCCTGGCCATCGCCGACCTGCGGGGACCGGACCCGTTGCTGGTGCTGGCCCGGGACCACTACGGCATCAAGCCGCTCTACGTGGCCGAGTCCGACGGCCGCACGCTGTTCGCCAGCGAGATCAAGGCGCTGCTCGCCGAGCCGGGGCTGCAGCCCGAGGCGAACCCGCAGTGGTTCTACGACTACCTGCTCCACGGACTGCACGACCACCGACCCGAGACGTCGTTCGTCGGTGTCCGCCAGGTGTCGCCGGCCACGTGGGAGGTCCACGGACCCGACGGCGTGCGGTCGCAGACGTACTGGGAGCCGCGCCTGCACACCGGCAACGCCGACGACCCGGCCCGGTTCCGGGAGCTGTGGACCCGGTCGGTGGAACGGCGACTCGTGGCCGAGGTGCCGGTCGGGACGTGCCTGTCGGGTGGCATCGACTCCTCGTCGATCGCCTGCACCTCCGCCGAACTGCTCCGCGAGCACGTCCCGGACGCCGCCAGCCTCGGCGACCAGCTGCGCACGTTCAGCGTGGTCTACCCCGGGGATCCGATCGACGAGCGCAGCTACATCGACGACGTGCTGGCCGACACCGGCGCAGCGCCGGCGTTCGTGGAGCCGTCGGCCGCCGAGTGGATCGCCGAGGTCGACCGGATGGTCTGGCACCAGGACGAGCCGATCGTGTCCTCGGCGCCGTACGCCCAGTGGTGCGTGATGCGCCTGGCGCAGCCCGACGTGACGGTGCTGCTCAACGGGCAGGCCGGCGACGAGCTGCTCGCCGGGTACGTGCCGTACCAGTTCGTCTACCTCAAGGAACTCCGCAGGGCGGGGGAGTGGGGTCGGCTGCAGCACGAGGCCCGGGAGTCCGTCGACGTGCTCGCGCCGCTGGTCAGGCGCAAGCTCGCCGCACGCCGACGGTCGGTGCCCATCCGGCCGCTGCTGCGCGACTCGTTCGTCTCCGGCCTGCAGCCTCCGGCGGCCGCCCGGCACCAGGACGACCTCAAGGCCCGACTGGTCGAGGACCTCCAGACGTTCAGCCTGCCGTCGCTCCTGCGCTACGAGGACCGCAACTCCATGGCGTACTCCATGGAGTCGCGTCTCCCGTTCCTCGACCAGGAGCTGGTCGACTGGGTGCTCGGCCTGCCGTCCTCGGCGCTGGTGTCCGACGGCTGGAGCCGGTCGATCCTGCGCCGCGGCCTGCGGGGCGTGCTCACCGAGCGGGTGCGGACCCGCCGCTGGAAGGTGGGGTTCACCACTCCCGAGAGCCGGTGGATGCGCTCGCAGCGGGCGGCGATCCAGGGGCTCCTGCGCTCGCCGGCGTTCGTGAGCCGCCCGTGGTGGGAGGCCGAGCGGATCGCCGAGCAGTTCGGCCGGTTCTGCGACGAGCAGGTCGAGGCGTCGCCGGTGTTCTGGCGGGCGATGAACGTGGAGCTGTGGCACCGGGTGTTCTTCGAGCCGGACGGCAGCTCACGTCGCGGCCGTCCACCCGTGCTGTCGATCACCGAGGCGGGTGACGCCGCAGCCGTCGAGCTGGTCGGCACCGACGACGTGGCCGAGTTCGCCGCAGCGGCGCGCCGCAACCCCGACCGCCACCTCTTCGCCTGGTCGGCGGTCGACGGCCAGGTCCACGGGCGGGCCCCGGTGCGCACCGAGCGGTTCGAGGTGGGCGACGACCTGCTCGCCGGCCTGCGGGCGGCGTTCGCCGAGCAGGACGAGCCGGTGCGTCCCCGGACCGGCGACGTGGTCGCGATCAGCGAGAAGGCCGTCGCCATCTGCCAGGGCCGTTCGTACCCGATCGACTCGGTCCGCACCACTGCGCTGGCGCGGGGTCTGTCCCGGTTCGTGCACCGCACGCCCGCAGGGATCGGGCTCGGCATGCCCGAGACCATGCAGCTGGCGATCGAGCAGGTGGGGGTGCCCCGCATCCTGCTGGCGTCGGTCGCCGGTGCCGCCGGACGTCTGGTCGGCCGCCGTGGTGACTTCTTCCGGGTGGCCGGACCGGGGGCGCGTGCCATCGACGGACCGACGCGAGGGACGCTCCCGCCCTACGACACCCACGCCAACCTGGGGCCCGAGGAGCCGGAACGGGTCGCCACCGAGCTGGCCCGGGAGCTCGGGGTGGACGTGGCGATCATCGACGCCAACGACCGGGGCGTGAACGTGCTCGGCGCCAGCCCGGGCCTGTCCGAGGATCTGGTCGAGTCGCTGTTCCGGGACAACCCGCTCGGTCAGGGCACCCAGCAGACCCCGGTCGCCCTGGTGCGGCCGTTCGGTCGGCTGCCCCGTTCCTGAGACGCATCCCGACCCCCGGGCAGGTCCGCCTCGGCTCACTCGTGGAAGATCGTCCGGGTGGGGGTGATCCGCAGCACCGTGCGCTGCTGGGCGTCGAGCATCTCGGTCAGCGTCGACGGGTCGGGCGGTTCGGTGCCGGTCAGTCGACCGAGCACGCCGGCGGTGAGCTCGGCTCGCTCCGGGTCCTCGGCGATCGCCTCGGCCCGGCCGTAGACGACCAGGGCCGCACGGCCGTCGGGCACGGTGAGGGACACCGACGGCTGACGGAGCGCGTTGTGCCACTTGGCCGTGTAGGACTTGACCGAGACGACGATCCGGCCCTCCTCGTCGACCAGGTAGCCGATCATCGACTGCTGCGGACTCCCGTCCCGTCGGCCGGTGGCGAGCACCGCCCAGACGTGGTCGCGGAGGAACGCGTCCTCGGCGTCGCTCCCGGTGGTGTCGTCCTCGCTCACGTCGTCGCCTCCCGTGGGTCAGGTCTGGGGGAGGCTACCGATCGGAGGCGCTCGAGGGGGGGGGCGTCCGGGTGGCCTCGACCGACTGGTCGCCACCGGGTGGATCGTGGCTCACCCCTGGGTAGCGTGACCGGGTGACTGCGCCATCCTCGGCACGAGAGGCCGCCATCGAGCGGCTGCACCAGAAGCGGGGCTTCACCCAGACCGTGGCGTCCTACGTGATCGTCAACGTGTTCCTGTGGGGTCTGTGGTTCCTCACCGACGACAGGTCCGGGTTCCCGTGGCCGGCGTACGTGACGATCTTCTCCGGGCTCGGTCTGGTGTTCACCTGGTGGCGGATCTACGGGCAGCGGCCGATCACCGAGGACGAGATCCGTCAGGAGATGGCCCGCAGCGGAGACGTCGCCCCCGACGCCTGAGCGCCCCGACCGCCCGGGTGGATGCTCGGGACGGCAGCGGCGCAGCCGGCTACTCGGAGGGAGCGCAGCAGGCCCCGCCGTCGGCAGCGGGGCGACCGAGCGTGACCGCCTCGGTCGGTGCGGGTGCGCAGCAGGCGCCGCCCGAGCCGTCGGTGGCGCCACCGTCCAGGACCGTCAGCGCCATGGCGTCGGCGTCGGCGAGCTTGACGTACCACTCCCACGGCGCGCCGTCCGGATCGGTGACCCACGTCTCCGTCTTCTCGGCGTAGCAGCACACCGTGTCGTCGACGCCGGTCGTCGTCAGGCCCTCGCCTGCGAGTCGGGACTCGGCGGCCACGACCTCAGCGGCAGAGGTGGTCTCGACGCCCAGGTGGTTGAGCGTCCCGCCCTCGTCACCCTCGATGAGGACGAGCTTGAGCGGCGGGTCCGCGATCTCGAAGTTGGCGTACCCCGGCCGCCGCTTGGCGACGGGGGTGGCGAAGAGCCGCTCGTAGAACTCGACGGCGGCGTCGACGTCGGTGACGTTGATGGCCAGCTGCACTCGTGACATGGACTCAGTCTCCCACGGTCGGGTCGGCGGTGGAGTCCGGGCCGTCGGCGAGCAGCTCGTCGAGCAGCCCACGGACGAGCTCGTCGATCTGGTCGCGGATGGGCCGGACGGCGTCGACGCCCTGGCCGGCTGGGTCCTCGAGGGCCCAGTCCAGGTAGCGGACGCCGGGGTAGAAGGGGCACTCGTCGCCGCACCCCATGGTGATCACCACGTCCGACGCCTCGACGGCGGCGTCCTCGAGCCGCTTGGGGTGTGCGCCGGAGGCGAGCAGGTCGATGCCGAGCTCGGCCATCACCTCGAGCACGGCCGGATTGATCGACTCGGCGGGGGCGGTGCCGGCGGAGCGGACGACGACACGGTCGCCACCGTGGTGGGCGAGCAGCGCCGCCGCCATCTGGGACCGGCCGGCGTTGTGGACGCAGACGAACAGGACCTCGGGTCGGTCGGTGGTCACGTGGACTCCTCGCGGTGTTCGACGGGGTGGGGGAACAGGAATCGGATCAGGCCCCAGGCCACGAACATGCCCGCGACCTGGGCGACGACGAACGGCGGGACCGACGACGGAGCGATCCCGGCGAAGGTGTCGGAGAGCATGCGGGCGATGGTGACGGCGGGGTTGGCGAAGCTGGTGGAGGACGTGAACCAGTAGGCCCCGCCGATCCAGAGACCGACGGCGAACGGCACCACTGCGGCCCGACCGGTGCGCACGCACCCGTGGATCACCAGCAGCAGACCGACGGTCGCGACCACCTCGGAGAGCCAGAGGGCCGGGGAGGAGCGGTCCGTCGTCGACAGCTCCACTGCGGGCAGCTCGAACATCAGGTTGGCCAGCACCGCTCCGGCGCAGCCGCCGACCACCTGCGCGGCGACGTAGGCGACGGTGTCGCCGCTGCTGAGCGATCCGAACAACCGGTCGAGCACGCTGACGACCGGGTTGAAGTGGGCGCCCGACACGGTGCCGAACACCAGGATGAGGCCGACGAGCGCGCCCATGGTGGCGAACGCGTTCTCCAGCAGCTGCAGGCCCACGTCGTCGGGTGAGAGCTGGGTGGCCATGATCCCCGAGCCGACGACGGCCATCACGAGCAGCGCCGTGCCGAGGGCCTCGGCGACCAGGCGTCGGGGCAGGTCGAGGCGGAGCGTTCCGGTCCCGGTCTCGGGGAGCAGCGCCAGGTCGTCCTGGTCCGCCATCACGCAGCGCTCCCGAGGACGAGCGCAGCGACCCGGCTGCGCAGCTCCGTGACCACGGCGTCGAAGTCCCGGGCCCGACCCGACGGGACCGGATCGGGGATCGACCAGTGGAGGGTGTCGCCGTCGAGGTCGTCGACGTGCCGTGCGGTGAGCTCCTCGTGAGCCCGGTCGCAGACCGTCACCACCGTGGTGTTCGGCGGGACTCTGCCCAGCACGCGGGGCCGGGCGGCGCGCAGGTCGAGACCGGCCCGTCGGGCCGCAGCCACGGCGCCGGGGTGCACGGCCCGAGCGGGGTGGGTG
>CAIQNH010000207.1 GCA_903873135.1 uncultured Actinomycetes bacterium | reverse complement strand
GACGTCGACCACCACGACGACGACGTCGACGTCGACCACGACGACGACCACGGTGCCGCCGACGACGTCGACGTCCACCACGACGACGACCACGGTGCCGCCGACGACGTCGACGACGGTACCGACGACGACCACGACCCTGCCGCCTGGCAGCCGTGACACGGTCGGAGTCAGCGTCACCGGCGCCGTCCGGTACGACCGTGGCGCCGCCTCCACGGCGGGGAATGTCTCGATCGTCCGTGACGCCAACGGGATCGTCAGCGTCCGTGGGAGCCTCGAGTACCCGGGTGCCAACGGTGGCACCGCCAGGTTCACCGTGAACGCCCAGCGGTTCTGGGTGTTCCAGCTGTGGACGGGCGACGTCCGGGTCTCGGATCCGGGCGCCGGTGTGTCGCTGCAGGCTCCGATCTTCGGATCCCTCTCCGTTCCGGCGACCAACTCGGTCCGGGGCACCAGCAACTGGTTCGCCCCCGGGACGTTCCCGAACCTCATCCGGCCGTACAGCCTGACCTGGGTCGTCGCTGACCGTTCCTGATCGCAGCGACGGCGAGCGGTCCGGCAGGTCCGGACCGCTCGCCGGACTGCGAGTCGTCGAGATCGCCGGGCTCGGGCCGGCGCCGTTCGCCTGCATGATGCTGGCCGACCTGGGCGCCGACGTGGTCCGGATCGCACGCCCGGGGACCGGACTGGTGGTCCCTGATCCCGACCGCCCGGACCTGGGGGAGACCCAGCGGAACCCGTGGGACGTCCTGCACCGCAACCGGCCCGCCGTCGGCGTGGACCTGCGTCGGCCCGAGGGTGTCGACCTGGTGCTCGATCTGGCGGACCGGGCCGACGTGCTGGTCGAGGGCTTCCGGCCGGGCGTGGCGGAGCGGTTCGGACTGGGGCCCGACGTGGTCCGGGGACGCAACCCCCGGCTGGTCTACGGCCGGATGACCGGTTGGGGCCGTGAGGGTCCCCTGGCGGAGCGGGCCGGCCACGACCTCGACTACCTGGCCCTGGCCGGGGTGCTCGCCCACCTCGGGCGGGCCGACCAGCCGCCCACGCCCCCGCTCAACGTGGTCGCCGACTTCGGCGGTGGCGGGATGCTGCTGGCCGTGGGAGTCCTGGCCGCGCTGGTGGAGCGTGCGTCCTCGGGGGAGGGGCAGGTGGTCGACGCCGCCATGGTCGACGGCTCGGCACTCCTCATGGCCCCCCTGTTCGGGGCGTGGGCCTCCGGGTTCTGGTCGGCGGAACGGGGGACGAACCTGCTCGACTCGGGTGCGCCGTTCTACGACTGCTACCGCTGCGCCGACGACGGCTGGGTCGCCGTCGCCGCGATCGAGGCTCCGTTCTTCGCCGCCCTCCTCGACGGACTCGGGCTCGACCCCGACCAGCTGGGGGACCAGCACGACCGGTCCCGCTGGCCCGAGCTGCGGGCGGCGCTCGTCGAACGCTTCTCGACCCGCTCGCGCGACGAGTGGGCAGCGGTGTTCGTCGACCGGGACGCGTGCGTGGCGCCGGTCCTCGACATGGGTGAGGCGCCCGAGCACCCGCACGCCGTCGCCCGCGGTGCGTTCGTCGACGTGGACGGCGTCCACCAGCCGGCACCGGCGCCACGGTTCGGCCGCACACCGCCCGGCCCGGTGGAGCCGGCCTGCGCCGCCGACGACCCGGTGGCGGTCCTGGGCGACTGGGGGGTCGAGGTGGATCGGGTGGAGGACCTGGTCGCCGACGGAGTGCTGGGCTGAGTCAGCCGAGCAGGTACTCGGACATGGCGATCGACCGGAGTCGGGGCAGGTCGAAGGCCGCCTGCACGCTGTCGAGCATCACGGAGAGGTTCCCCGGGTCGCCGTCGTGGAACGCCACCACGTCGTCGACGATCTCCTCCGACGGCCACGTCTCCACGACGATCCCGTCGAGCGGCTCGGCCCCGGGGGTCACCGGATGGACCACCCGGTGCCGGACGTAGCGCAGCCGGGGCTGCACGGCCTCCGACATGGGTGACTGGTGCAGGTACCAGAGCTCCCGGAAGGTCCGCTCGTCGAGCGCCGGGTTGCGGTGGACCAGCGCCAGCGTGACGAGACCCGGCGACCGCTCGCCGTCGGGCCAGTCCCGAGCTGTCCCGCGGCGCTGTCCGAACTCGGACCACACCGACTCGGTGACCAGGTAGCCGTCGACCCTGACGCCCAGCGGGGCCAGCAGTTCGTCGGTCCGACCCCGCAGGTCGTGGGCGGCGTACCAGGCTGACAACGCTGCGACGACACCGACGGCACCCGCTGGTTCCGGCATCGGGCCGGGGATCCCCACCCGGTCGTCGGCCACGTGGAGCGTCAGGTCGACGGCGCCCTCGCGGCGCAGGTCGGGGACGACCTCGTCGACGATCCGGTCGCGCAGCTCCACCCGGTCGGCGTCGGAGCGGGCCCGGAT
>CAIQNH010000206.1 GCA_903873135.1 uncultured Actinomycetes bacterium | reverse complement strand
GGATCTGGAGCTCGATCCGCCCGCCGCCGTCGGCGTCGAGCTCGTAGCCGTAGTTCGCCCGGAGGCAGCCGGGCGCCACGAGCACTGCGGCAGCGGCCAACAGGACGCCGACTCGACGGAGAACACGGGTCACGGTCGCGGTGCTCCCACTCGGTTCCTCCCGAACACCGGCCGGGCGGCACCCGACCGTGGACGGGCCGGAGGGTAGCCGGGGTCGAGCGCCGCCGGACGTCGGCAGCTCAGCCGGAGGCGTCGAGCCAGCGGACGTCGGTCCCGTCGGCCACCACCACGGCGCTGACCAGTTCCGGGCCGAACAGGCCGTGCTCCACCACGCCCGGCGTGGCCGAGATCGCCGCGGCCAGGTCACCGGGCGAACCGACCCGGCCCGTGAAGTCGACGATCACACCACCGTCGGGGCTCAGCGGGACGTCCCGGCGCTCGACGGGCCCGTCGAGGTGGGCCACGAGTCGGCGCACCGTCGAGGCGTAGCCGTACTCGAGCAGTTCGATCGGGATGGGTGCGGTGATCGACTCGACGAGCTTGGAGGCGTCGACGATCACCACGAACCGATCGGCGCTCGCAGCGACGACCTTCTCCCGGGTGTGCGCCGCGCCCCCGCCCTTGACGAGCCAGAAGTCGGGCGAGACCTGGTCGGCGCCGTCGATGGCCACGTCGAAGCGGTCGACACGGTCGAACGACTCGGTCCGGATCCCCAGACGACGCGCCGTCTCCTCGGTGGCGACCGAGGTGGAGACGCACCGGATGTCGAGCGACCTGGCCGCCAGCGCGTCGAGCAGGTGCGCCACGGTCGAGCCGGTGCCGAGGCCGACCGTCATGCCGTCGGACACCACCTCGGCTGCGGCGTGCGCCGCCAACCGCTTCTCGTCGTCCTGCGTGGTCACCCGACCTCCCCTGCTCGCCGATCTCCCGGGGCCGGGAGCCTCACCCGACGCTACCGGCTGCGGCGCGGTCGGCCAGGATGAGCGAGGCGTCGGCGTGGACCCGGCCGGCCGGGATGCTGCGGTCGCCCGACAGCAGCGCTGCGAGCGGGGCCTGCTTCTCGGCTCCCTCGACGAGCCAGAGCAGCTGACGGGCCCGGGCGAGCGCCGGGAACGTGAGGGTCATCCGTCGCCGGCCCTGGTAGAGCCCACCGGTGGTGGCGACCAGCCGGTCGGTCACCTCGAGCACCGGGTCCCCCGGGACGAGCGACGCCGTGTGGCCGTCGGGTCCGAGCCCCAGGTGGACCAGGTCGAAGAAGTCCGGGAGGGCCGCGGCGTACTCCCGCCCGGCGGCGTCCGGGTCGGCCGCCTCGACCGGCATGGGACGCACGTCGGCCCGCACACCACCCAGCGCGGCCCGCAGGTGGGCCAGGTTCCGGTCGGGGTCGTCGGCCGGAGCGCAGCGCTCGTCGACCTGGTACACCACGGTCCGGTCCCACGGGACGTCGAGCTCCACCAGGTGCTCGAACATGACCCACGGCGTCCGGCCGCCGCTGACGGCCAGCACGAAGCTGCCTCCCGAGGCGGTGGCGGCCCGGGCCCGCTCGGCGACGAACCCGGCGGCGGCGACGGCCAGGTCGTCGCCCCCCTCGAACACCTCGAGGTGGTGCTGCACCTCCGTCAGGCCTGCCGCTCGGCGTGGCCGCCGAACTCGCTGCGCATCGCCGAGAGCACCCGGTTGCGGAACACGCCCAGGTCACGGGACTCGAACCGCTCGTTGAGCGCCGTGGCGATCACCGAGGCCGGCACCCCCTCGTCGATCGCGGCGAGGACCGTCCAGCGGCCCTCCCCCGAGTCGGACACGCGACCCTCGAAACCGGACAGATCGGGCGACTTGGCGAGCGCGGAGGCGGTCAGGTCCACGAGCCACGAGCCGACGACCGAACCGCGACGCCACACCTCGGCGACCTCGGCCACGTCGATGTCGAACTGGTAGTACTGCGGATCCCGCAGCGGGGTGGTCTCGGCGTCCACCACGTGGTCGCGGCTCCCCACGTCCGCGTTGGCGATCACGTCGAGCCCCTCGGCGATCGCCGCCATCATCCCGTACTCGATCCCGTTGTGGACCATCTTCACGAAGTGCCCCGCGCCGCTCGGGCCGCAGTGGAGCCACCCCTCCTGCGCCGTCCCGTCGGGGCGGTCACGACCCGGCGTGGGCTCGGCCGACCCCTCGCCGGGGGCGATGGTCCTCCAGATCGGACCCAGGCGCTCGACCGGTTCGTCCTCGCCGCCGATCATCAGGCAGTAGCCCCGGTCGAGTCCCCACACGCCGCCGCTCGTCCCGCAGTCGACGTAGTGGATCCCGGTGGGGCGCAGCGCCGCGGCGCGGTCCACGTCGTCCCGGTAGTACGAGTTGCCGCCGTCGATCACCACGTCGTCGGCCTGCAGCAGCCCGACGAGCTGGTCGAGGGTCGACTGGACGTACCCGGCCGGGACCATGATCCACACGGCCCGGGGCGGGGTGAGCTCGGCGACGAACTCCTCGAGGCTCGACGCGCCGGTCGCTCCCTCGGCGACGAGCGCCTCGACGGCCTCGGGCGAGACGTCGTAGACGACGCAGCGGTGGCCGTCCCGCTGGAGCCGGCGGACGAGGTTGGCCCCCATCCGTCCGAGGCCGATCATGCCGAGCTGCATGGGGTGGTCAGTGGGCACGGTGGTCCTCCGGTTGTGGTCGGGCGGGCGCTCTCACGCCATCGAACGGTAGCGACGGATCAGGTCGTTGGTCGACGCGTCGTGGTCCAGCTCGGGTTCGGCGTCGCTGAGCAGCTGCGGGGCGATGCGCGCCGCCAGCACCTTGCCGAGCTCCACGCCCCACTGGTCGAACGAGTCGATCCCCCACACCACGCCCTGGGTGAACACCGAGTGCTCGTAGAGCGCGACGAGGGTGCCCAGACGGTAGGGCGAGATCTCGTCGGTCAGGATCGTGGTGCTCGGGCGGTTGCCCTCCATCACCTTGGCAGCCACCACCGCCGGGTCCGTGCCGTCGGCCGCGACCTCCTCCGCCGTGCGCCCGAAGGCGAGCGCCGCCGCCTGGGCGAACACGTTCGCCGACAGCAGGTCGTGGTGGTCGCCGAGCGGGTTCGGGGTGCGGGCGAAGCAGATGAAGTCGACCGGCACGATCGTCGTGCCCTGGTGGATGAGCTGGTAGAAGCTGTGCTGACCGTTGGTGCCGGGCTCACCCCAGTAGATGGCGCCGGTGTCCACCTCGACGTGCTCGCCGTCGAGCGTGACGTGCTTGCCGTTGGACTCCATCGTGAGCTGCTGGAGGTACGCCGGGAACCGCTCCAGGTACTGCTCGTAGGGCAGCACGGCGATGGTCTGGCACCCCCAGAGGTTCCGGTACCAGACCGCCAGCAGACCGACGAGCGCGGGCAGGTTCTCCCGGAGCGGGGCGGTCCGGAAGTGCTCGTCGACGGCGTGGAATCCGGCGAGCAGGTCGGCGAACGCCTCGGGGCCGACCGCCACCATGGTCGACAGGCCGATGGCCGAGTCCATCGAGTACCGACCCCCGACCCAGTCCCAGAACCCGAACATGTTCGCGGTGTCGATCCCGAACGCCGACACGCCCTCGGCGTTGGTCGAGACGGCCACGAAGTGGTGCTGCACCGCGTCGTCGGAGCCCAGCGCGGCCACGATCCAGTCGCGGGCCGAACGGGCGTTGGTCATGGTCTCCAGCGTGGTGAAGGTCTTGGAGCAGATGATGAACAACGTCTCGGCCGGGTCCAGGTCCCGGGTGGCCTCGACGAAGTCGGTGCCGTCGACGTTGGAGACGAACCGGAACGTGAGGTCACGGTCGCTCACGTGGCGCAGCGCCCGGTAGGCCATCACCGGACCGAGGTCGGACCCGCCGATGCCGATGTTCACCACGTTGCGGATCCGCCGGCCCGTGGCACCGAGCCACGTCCCCGATCGCACGGCGTCGGCGAAGGCACCCATGCGGTCGAGCACCTCGTGGACGGCCGCCACCACGTCGACGCCGTCCACGACCAGCCGGGCGTCCCGCGGCATGCGGAGCGCCACGTGCAGCACGGATCGGCCCTCGGTCACGTTGATGGGCTCCCCGGCGAACATGGCGTCGATCCGGGCCCGGAGGCCGCTCGCCTCGGCGAGGGCCACCAGGAGGTCGAGCGTCGCCGGGGTGGCGAGGTGCTTGGAGAGGTCCGCGTGCAGTCCCACGGCGTCCACCGACATGCTCGCCACCCGGTCGGGATCGGCGGCGAACGCCGACCGCAGGTCGAAGGGCACCAGCTCGGCGTGGTGGTCCAGCAGTGCCTGCCACTCGGGCAGCGAGGACGGCGGGATGCGTCCCGGTGGGTCGTGTCGGACGGTCACGTCGGGGCCTCCCCGGTCTCGGCTCGACCGGCGCTCAGGCCACGGCCTGGCGCTGGGTGCGGATGCGCTCGATGAGGTCGTTCCACGATGCGACGAACGCCTCGGCCCCGTCGCTCTGGAGCTTGGCGGCGAGCGCCACCACGTCGACGCCGGCCGCCTCGAAGGCCGCCAGTCGGTCGTCGACGTCGCCCCCGTCGGCGGGGAGCGGTGCGCCCACGGTGCCGTGGTCACCGAACGCCAGCAGCGTCACGTCCGGCATGGTGTTGACCGTCAGCGGGGCGGCGAGGCCGCTCACGTAGAGCGTGTCGGGCGCGGACGGATCCTTGGAGCTGGTGCTGGCCCACAGCAGGCGCTGCAGGCGGGCACCCTGACCGGAGAGGCGCTGCCACCGCTCGGAGTCCTGCAGCTCCCGGTACGCCCGGTAGACGTCGAGGCCGATGGTCAGACCGAGCGTGTTGCGCAGGTCGTCGCCGACCTGCCCGGCCACGGCGGTGTCCCAGCGGGACATGAACACCGAGGCCACCGAGCCGACCGCCGGGTCCTCGCCGGCGTCGATCCGGCGCTCCACGCCGTCCATGAACGCGTCGGCCGCCGCCCGGTACTGCGCGGCGTCGAACAGGAGCGTGACGTTGACGGGCACGCCGGCGGCGACGGCCTCGGTGATCGCCGGCAGTCCCTCCGGGGTGCCGGGGATCTTGATGAACAGGTTGTCCCGGCCGGCACGTCGGTGGAGGTCGACGGCTGCGGCCACGGTCGCCGAGGTGTCGTAGGCCAGCTCGGGCGACACCTCCAGCGACACCCACCCGTCCACGCCGTCGGTCCGGTCGTGGATCGGGGCGAACAGGTCGGCGGCCCGCTGCAGGTCCTCGATCGCGAGCGAGAAGAAGACGTCCTCGTCGGTCGCGTCCGACGGCGCAGCGGCGACGACGTCGTCGTAGGCCCCGGAGCCGATCGCCTTGTCGAAGATCGACGGGTTCGACGTGAGCCCCGTCACCGAGTACTCGTCGATGTACCGCTGGATGGTGCCGTCGTCGAGCAGCGTCCGGGTGATGTTGTCGATCCACAGGCTCTGGCCCAGGTCGTGCAGGTCTCGGGTCGGTCGGGTCACGTTCGTCCTCCGGTCGTGTGGCTACTGGTCTGGCGGGTTGCTGATCTGGTGGTCGGGGCCATGGTCGGCAGGGCTCAGCTGGTCGGCGCGGCGAGGACCCGGTCGACCAGGGCGCTCGCCCAGCCGCCGTCGGCGCTCCGGCCGGTGACGAACGTCGCGGCCGACTGCACCTCGGGAGCGGCGTTGCCCATGGCCACACCGGTCCCGGCCACCTCGAACATGGCCACGTCGTTGGCACCGTCGCCGATGGCCAGCACCGAGGCCGGGTCCACGTCGAGGAGCCGGCACAGCTCCCGGACCGCCGAGCCCTTGTCGGCCCCTGCGACCGTCACGTCGAGGTAGCAGGGCTGACTGCGGGTGGCCGAGACCGACGCCGCACACGCGGCGCGCACCCGGCGCTCCGCCTCGGCCACGGCGTCGTGGTCGTCGCTCACCCCGACGAGCTTGGTGACGGAGCGGTCGGCCACGGCGGCCGCCACGTCGTCGACGACCTCGGGTTCGTAGCCCACGTCGGCGGCGTGGCGCTGCACCCGTGCGCCGTCCGGGTCGGCCACGAGCCACCGTGACCCCTCGAACGCCCAGAGCTCGACCGTGGTCGACGACAGGGCGGCGAGCACCTCGGCGGCCACCGGTGCGGGTACCGGGAGCTCGTCGATCGGCTCCAGCGACGGCGTGACCGTCATCGCCCCGTTGAACCCGGTGAGGGGGGCGGTGAGGGCCAGCGGGTCGACGAACCCCACCATGCCGCGAGGGGGACGACTGCTCACGAGCGCCAGTGGGATCCCGGCGGCGGCGAGCCCGGCCGCCGCCTCGAGCGTCGCCGCCCCCAGGTGGTGGTCCGGGCCGACGAGGGTCCCGTCGACGTCGCTCACGACCAAGCGGATTCGCTGCTCGACCAACGCCCGGACTCCTCGCTGTCCCCTCGGGACGCCTCACTCTAGGCAGCCGGACCGACCCCGGGTGACGGTTCCGGACCGGTTCCCCGGACCCGACGGACGGACTCAGGCGTTGAGGCGCTCGGTGACCGCGTCGGCGGCCATCGGGCGACCGAACAGGTACCCCTGGGCGTAGACGCAACCGAGCTCGATCAGCCGGTCCCGCTGGGCCTCGGTCTCGACGCCCTCGGCGGTCACGGCCAGACCGAGCGAGTCGGCCAGGCCGACCACGGTGGGGACGATGACGCCCCCGGCGCCGTCGAGCGCGTCGACGAAGGACCGGTCGACCTTCAACACGGCCACCGGGAACTCCCGGAGGTAGCGGAGCGAGGAGAACCCGGTACCGAAGTCGTCGACGGCCAGGCTGACGCCGAGCTCGACGAGCTGGCGCATGTGGTCGCTGCTGCGCGCCTCGTCCATGAGGACCGTCTCGGTGAGCTCGAGCAGCAGGGCCGATGCCGGCAGGCCCGACAGGTCGAGCGCCTCGGCCACCCGGGCGGGGAGACCGGGGTCGGCGAACGACCGCGCCGAGGTGTTGACCGACAGGGCGAGGTTCTCCCACTCCGGACGCTGCCGCCACTCGGCGATCTGGGCGCACGCTGCCCGCAGCATCCGCGCGTCGATCTCGACGACGAGCCCCGTCTCCTCGGCGGCCGGGATGAACTCGTCCGGCGGGACGATCCCCCGCTCCGGGTGGACCCAGCGGACGAGCGCCTCGAATCCGACGACCTGGCCGGTCAGCATGTCGACGACCGGCTGGTAGTAGGGCACGAACTCCGTGGAGGTGCGGACCGCCTGCCGCAGGTCCGCCTCCACCTGGGCCCGGCGCTCGGTGGCGCGACGCAGGTCCGGGTCGAACACCACGATCCGGCCGCGACCCTCCTGCTTGGCCCGGTACATCGCCAGGTCGGCGTCGTCGATCAGGGACTCGGCCTCGTAGCCGGAGTCGCCCTGGGCGAGGCCGATCGACACCGACGGCACGAGCACGTGGCCGTCGAGCTCGAGCGGCGCCACCAGCCGGATCAACAGGTCCGCCGCCACCTGCTCGGCCGCCTCGAGCGACGGTCGCATCGTCACCAGGACGAACTCGTCGCCGGCCAGTCGGGCGCACACCTCGTCGGTGGCTGCGAACTCGTGCAGGCGGGCGGCGATGGCGCTCAGGTAGAGGTCGCCGATGGCGTGTCCGTGGACGTCGTTGACCTGCTTGAAGCGGTCGACGTCGATGAACAGGACGAACACCTGGTGCCGCCGCTCGGGTTCGGCGGCCAGCAGGCGCCGGTCGAGCCGCTCCAGCAGGAGCTCCCGGCTGGGCAGGCCCGTGAGCGGGTCGTGGGTGGCCCGGTGGGTCGCCACGCTGAGTGCGTCGTCGAGCTCCCGGCGGGCCTGACGCTCCGAGGCGAGGGCGTCGAGCACGACCAGGCTGAGCGCGAGCGCCCGACCGATGGACCGGAGCAGCGACCGCTCCTCGAGGTCGAAGGGTTCACCGAATCGTCCCACCAGGAGCACGCCGTCGGCCTCGAGCGGCGACCAGCACAGCTCCAGCCGATCGGAGGCGAGCGGGCCCACCGCGAGTTCGACGCCCGCAGGCCGGTCCCCCGTGGCTGCCAGGAGCACCTCGAGACCCGCTCGATCCAGTCCGACCGAGGCCAGCACCGTGTCGGAGCGGACCACCAGCACCACCTCGGCGTCGAGCGACTCCGCCACCCGCTCGGCCGCCAGGTCGACCGATCGGTCGTCGGTCAGCGACAACGACGACAGCACCTCGGTGAGCACGTGCAGCGCCCACGCGTGGTGGCGGTCGACGTCGTGCCCGCTCATGCGAAGGCCACGACCACCAGGGTCTGGTTGTGGAACCCACCGGAGCCACGGGTCCGGGCGATCTCGCCGTAGGTGTAGAAGCCGGCCACGGGCACCCCACCGGTGGCCGCCGAGATCCGGTCGAGCTCCTGCTGGACACCGCCCTCGGCCAGCACGGCCCGCCGGGCCACGCAGTCGAACGCCAGCACGCCGATCGGCGGCTGCCCGTCGAGCCCCTCGATCGCCGCCGCGCACGCCGCGTCGGTCGCGTCGAGCACCGTGGCCTCGTCGCCCTCGAGCAGGTGGATCGCCGCGCCCTGGGGCACCTCGGCGATGCAGGTGAGCGTGCGGCGCTCGTAGTCGGCACCCGCCACGTAGCGGACTTCGGTCCGGCCCCGGCGGACCAGCCCGATGGGTCGGGTGACGGCGAAGTCGACGAACAGGGCCTCGTCGGCGCGCACAGCCTCCGGCGCGCCGAACGCGTCGAGGTAGACGTCGAGTGCCGGTCGGTCGTCGATCGTCCCGACCTCGACCTCCTCGCTCCCGGTCACGAGCATCGGCTCGCCCACCTCGCGCCAGCCGTGCGCCACACCGATGCCGATCGGTGCCGGCGAGCTGATCGCGGCGGCCACGACCGCCTCCGACGTGGCCACCGTCCCCGACAGCACCTGGGTCCGCTCCATCGCCAGGTCGTCGCCGGCGCTGCCGCCCACCAGCGGGACCGACGCACCGACCACCGAGTACGCGCCCCGGACCACCTCGACCTGGTTGCCGCAGAGTCCGTCGGCCAGCAGGACGAGCAACTCGTTCGCCTGGGACTCCACGCGGTGAGCACACTGCGCGGCGTCCGCCGCGGCGGATCGGAGACCCTCCTCGCTCCCCTCGCCGAGTCCGGTCGCCACCTCGAAGCCCTCACCACCGAGGGCCCACACCACCAGACCGGAGTCGCTCACCCCGGACGTGGCCACCTCGCCGGCCGTGGAGCACCCGAGCACGGGTACGCCGCCGAGCCGGCCGTCGAGCTCGGTCGCGACCTGATCGAGCGGGTAGGCGGGCGATGCGAACACCACCACGAGCGACGCGTCGCGACCCGCCAGCGCCGTCCGGAGCGCCTCCTCGACGGCCGCCTCGACGGTCGCAGCCGTCGACCCACCGGCACCCACCCAGCGATCGTGTCCAGCCACCGTCACCACCTCCGACCGGTCCGGCCGACCGGCACGGTCACGCTACCGAGGACCCGCCGAGTTCCCTCCGGAGGGCCTCCTCGACGATGGTGGCGTGCTCGGTGGCCAGCGGTGCCAGGCCGATCAACCCGGCGAACCCGTGCGGGGTCCGGGGGAACACGTGCAACTCGACGGGCACCCCGGCCCGGGCCAGGCGCCGGGCGTACTCCACGTCCTCGTCGAGGAACAGGTCGAGCGACCCGACGGAGATGTACGTCGGCGGCAGGCCCGACAGGTCCGACGCCCGGGCGGGAGCCGCCTCGGCGGGTACGTCGGCGGACCCGGGCTCGACCCCGAGGTACGCCCGCCACGCGTAGCGGTTGAGCGTCGGGGTCCACACGACACCGCCCACGTGCGGGCTCGGATCGTCGTCCAGCACGGTCCGGTCGTCGAGCATGGGGTAGATCAGGACCGAGCAGGCGACCGTCGGCCCACCCCGTTCCCGGCAGCGCAGGGCCAGCCCGGCCGCCAGGCCACCACCGGCGCTCTCACCGACGACGCCGATCCGGGCCGGGTCGACGCCCAGGTCGTCGGCCGCACCGACGAGCCAATCCAGCGCCGCCGTGCAGTCGTCGAGCGGCCCGGGAAACGGGGTCTCCGGGGCGAGCCGGTAGTCGACCGAGAACGCGGGCCAGCCGAGTCGCGCCACGAGGTGGCGGACGGAGAGGTCGCACGCGTTCGGACTGCCGAGCACCGTGCCGCCTCCGTGGATCCACACGAGCGCCGGCGTCGGACCGACCACCCCCTCCATCCGGTAGCAGCGGACCCCGACCTCCGGACCACCACTCGGCCCGGGGACCCGACGCTCCTCCACCACCAGACCGGGAACCTCGGGTGGCGGCACCGAGACCGACATCGCCTCGAACGCCGCCCGCTGGTCCGCCAGCGTGGTGTCGTCGAGCTGGATCCCCGAGGCCACCTCCACCAGGAAGTGGAACTGCGGGTCGACGTCGTCGGAGTCAGCCACTGGTCGGGGTGGCACGCCGACGCGGCCGGGGGGCCTCGACGAACTCGTCGACCACGGCCACCGCCTCGCGCAGGTCCGCCGCCCAGCGGTCCGCCCCGACCAGCTCGGCCACGTCGTCGTTGAGGACCCCCTGACCACCCACCAGCACGACCACGTCGGGCAGCTCGGCCCGCAGTCGCTCGATGGTCTCGGTGACCGACGACAGGTGGTCGGCGCCGCTGACCCCGAGGGCCACGAGGCGCAGACCGCGGGCCGACCGGGCGGCGGCGACGGTGACCTCGGGCGGCACGTCGACCCCGAGCTCGGTGCAGGCCACGCCACGGAGCCGGACGAGGTCCGCCAGGATCGACGTCGACAGCGCGTGCCGCTCCCCGAGCGGTGCGGCCACCACGACGGTCCCCCGGGTCCGGCCGGGACGGCGCAGGCGGGCACCGAGGCGGGCCACGATGCGCCCGGCGACGGTGGCGGCCAGGAACCCGTCGACGTGGTCGCCGTCGGCCGGCAGGGATCGCAGGGCCTCGACCAGCACGTCCAGGTAGCACGCCTCTGGCTCCATGCCGGACCGGAGGGCGTCCTCGAGGACCCGCCACGCGGCGACCTCGTCGCCCCGCTCGAGCGCCGGGCGGAGGCGGTCGGCCCACTCGACCCGGGGTCTGCGGCCCGGCTGGGTGCTCCGACGGGACGCCTCGAACCGGCGCAGCTGCGCCTCGCTGACCTCCCAACCGGTGGCGGTGCGGTCGGCCTCGAGCTGGTGGGTGCGCACCCACCGGTACGCCGTCGTGTAGTGGACCCCCAACCGACGTGCGACCTGCTTGAGGTTCATCGACACGGGCCGATGGTAGCCGTGGGGCTCGACGTGGACCCCAGAGGGACCACCGGAGGGGCTCCGGCAGGGATCCTGCACCCAAAGGCCGACGGGACTCGGCGTTGACCCCGGGAACCGGCCACGGCTGGGATGGAGACGTGCCGTCCACGCCCCGTTCTCGCGCGCCCGGACGACGCTCGGTCGCCACGCTCCTGCTGGTCACCGCCACGGTCACCGCCACGGTCACCGCCACGGTCACCGCAGCGGTGCTCGGAGCGCCCCGGAGCGCCGCCGACCCGACGCCGACCGCTGTCGACCTGGCCGCTCGGTGGCTGGCCGGCGAGGTCCGCGACGACACGCTCACCACCGGCGGCGTCCCCGACCCGGGACTGGCCGCCGACGCAGCGCTCGCACTGGCCGCGACCGGT
>CAIQNH010000205.1 GCA_903873135.1 uncultured Actinomycetes bacterium | reverse complement strand
GTGGTACGAGTACCCCCAGCGCTCCCGCCGTTCGTGGAGCTGCTCGGCGCAGTCCGACTCGCTGCCGACGAGCGCGAGCGGTGAACCCCGGAACGACTCCACGTCGGTGCCGAAGAACCCGGCGATCATCTCCGGGACGGCCGGGTCGTCGGTGAGCTCGGCCGCTGCCAGCCACGCGTTGAGCTCCAGGTCGTCGAAGCGCACACCGGCGCCCTCGCGGACCCAGCCGACCTTCTCGTCGATGCGCTCGGCCAGTCCGTCGTGCGCAGCGGCCTGGTCGATCTCGCCGGAGTGGATGGACGCGTTGACACCCACGATGTCGGCGAGCGCGCCGGCGGCGCGGAGCAACCGGGGTGCCCCGCCACCGATGAGCACGGGGGGACCGCCGGGGGCGTGGGGGGCCGGTGTCCCGTCGAGGGCGTCGATCCGGTAGTGCTCCCCGGTGAAGCTGAACTCGCCCTCGGACCACAGTCCCCGGAGGACCGCCAGGTGCTCGAGCATGCGTGACACCCGTACGCCCGGCCGGTCCATGGGGATGCCGGTCTGCGTGTAGTCGAGCGTCTTCCAGCCCGCACCGAGGCCGACCTCGAGCCGGCCGCCCGAGGCGGCGTCGATCGTGGCGAGCTCCCGGGCGAGGATCGCCGGGTGGCGGAAGTCGCAGTCGAGCACCAGTGCGCCGACGCGCAGCTTGGTCGTGACGGCCGCGCACCACGCGATGGCCGACAGCGGACCGGGCCCCTCGTCCAGGTGGTCGGGGAAGAACGCCGTGGCGTAGCCGAGCTGCTCGGCCTCCCGTGCGGTGTCGGTCCAGCTGCGGCCCTCGAACGGGTGGTGCAGCTCGACGGCGAATCGGAACCTGCGGGGGTGGGGCACGGTGCTCCTCCGGGGTGGCGGTCGCAGCGACGGTAGCGCCGCTCCCTCCAGCGCCCCGGACCCGCGGGCGATCCGGACCGTCGAGCGGTCGCCGGTACCATGCCGCGGTGGTCGGCGGGCGGTCGGAGCAGGACGGACGGCGACGCTCGTCCGTGCGACGGTGCGCCCTCGCCGTCGGGTCGGTCGTGCTGCTCGCGGGCTGTGCATCGCAGGGCACCACCGAGCTGGGGACGGTGGAGCCGTCGACCTCGGCGACGCTCCCCGTGCCGACGTTCGTGGAGGGCGCACCGACCGGTCAGTCGGTGGTGCCCGAGACCACGCTGCCGATCGACGCCCCCGGTCAGCGTCTCGGGGTCGGGCCGTGCCCCATGTTCCCCGCCGACCACGTGTTCAACACCCCCGTGGTCGACCTGCCCGTCGACCCGGACAGCGACCGGACGGTGGCGGCGATCGGGCGTGAGCGCGACCTGCGGCACGGGTTCTCGAGCACGGTCTTCGACGGCACCCGCCGCGGCTACCCGATCAACGTCGTGGACCCGGGCACCTCCACGCCGACGGACTTCATGGTCTCGGCCCGCTACCTCTACTTCTCCGACGGCGAGGACGTGCCCATGCCCGAGGTTCCCCGATTCGAGGGGTGGCCCGGCCGACAGTGGGACAAGCACCTGCTGCTCGTGGACACGAGCACCTGCCGCACCCGTGAGCTCCTGAACGTCCAGCCACCGGGGGAGAACGACACCGCCCGACCCTTCGGCAAGTGGTACGCGGACGCGATCGTGAGCTTCGACCTGCGCAGCAACGGCCACCCCGAGGGGTCCGCGAACGCCGCCGGCGTGTCCATGCTCGCGGGTCTGGTCCGCTACGACGAGGTGGCGAGCGGCCGCATCCACCACGCCCTCGGGATCGTCATGTCCGACATCGGCGCCGGGGAGCCCGTGTGGCCGGCGCTGCGCTCCGACGGCCGGTCCGCCAACCCGGACGCCCCGCCCATGGGGTCGTGGTTCCGGCTCCGCGACGACGTGGACACCACCACGCTCGGCCCCCAGGCCAGGGTCGTGGCCGAGGCGCTGCGCGAGTACGGCGCCATCCTCGTCGACACGGGTCCGGGGATCACGATCACCGGCGAGCCCGACCTCCGATGGAACGACGAGGACCTGCGGGGCCTCGCCAGCCTCGGCGCGGAGGACCTCGAGCTCGTCGACGTCTCCTCGCTCGTCGTCGACCCGGACTCCCACCAGGCGCGGCGTCGTGGGTGACTCCGGCGACGTCTCGGCGATCGAGGTCGTCGGCACCGACCCGGCGTCGGTGGGTCGGGCCGCCGACCTGCTCCGGGCCGGCGGGCTCGTCGCGTTTCCGACCGAGACCGTCTACGGGCTCGGAGCGGCCGTGGACCACCCGGAGGCGTTGCGTCGCGTGTTCTCCGCGAAGGGTCGGCCCACCGAGGACCCGCTCATCGCGCACGTGGCCGACGTCGACGCCGCCCGGGACCTCGCCGGGGTCTGGCCCGGCGTGGCGGACGAGCTCGCCGGCCGGTGCTGGCCCGGACCGCTCACGCTCGTGGTGACCCGGCCTCCCGGACTCGACGACCTGGTCTGTGCCGGGGGCCCGACGGTCGGCGTGCGGGTCCCGGCACCCGCCACCACCCGGGCCCTGCTCGCGGCGGTCGGGACGCCGGTGGCCGCACCCTCGGCCAACCGGTTCGGGCGGATCAGTCCCACCGCCGCCGCCCACGTGGTGGCCGAGTTCAGCGGTCCCGACGTGGCCGACCGCCCCGACCTGGTGCTCGACGGCGGCCCGTGCCCGCTCGGCGTGGAGTCGACGGTCGTCGACGTGACGGGGTCGACCCCGGTCGTGCTGCGGCCCGGTGGCATCGCCGTCGAGGACCTCCGGGCGTGGATCGGGACCGTCGAGGTGCGGTCGGCCTCCGTCGCCCCCTCCGCCGGTACGGGGCCGCTCCGCTCCCCGGGGGAGTACGTGGCGCACTACTCGCCCGCCCGACCGTTGGTGCTGCTCGACGCCCCCCGGGGGACCGCAGCGCGGGTGGCCGGGTTGGCGAACGACCGGGGCCGGTCCGTCACCGCCGTCGACCTGCCCGACGACGCCGCCGCTGCGGCGCAGGTGCTCTACGGGCGCCTCCGCGAGCTCGACCGCCCGGGGGAGGGTCCGCTGCTGGTGGACCTGGTGGACCCGACGGGACTCGGACGGGCGGTGAACGACCGGCTGTACCGCGCCGCCCACGGCAGGCTGGTCGTGGCCGAGGGAGACGTCCAGCCGGAGACCGTGCTGGCTGCGGTCGAGGCGGCGGTGGGGCGCTGAGTCGTGGGGCGTCGGACCGTTCCGCTCCTCCTCGCGCTGGTCCTCTCGGCGTGCGGTGGCACCCAGACGTCGGCGAGCGGCGTCGCGGCCGTGGACCAGGCGCCGTGGGGCGCCCTCGGACCCGGTGGGCTCGACGACAGTCCGGACGGGCTCGTCCCGGAGGTCGGTGACCCCGGTCCGCAGGTCATGGCCGAGATCACGCTCCCCGGCGGGGGCGTGCCGACCCTGCCCCAGCCGTCGGTCCCGCCGCCGCCGGTGTTCGTCACCCCGGCAGCCGACCGGACTGCGACGGCGGCGTCCCCGGCCGAGCCCCGCGATCCGGAGCCGACACCGACGACCGCTCCGGCACCACCGGCCGGGTCGGCTCGTGCCGTCGAGCGTCTCGGCAGCGACGAGCTGCGCTCGAGCGCGGCGCGGGCCCTCGGTCTGGTGCGTTACGACTGGCAGCGCGGCCTCCCCGGCTGGCAGCTCCGGTTCCTCCCGGGCCGGGCGGGGGTCCGCGGCTACACCTACCCGGACACCCGGGTGATCGAGGTGTTCGTGCGGGCGGACGACTCCCCTGAGGGTCTGGCCCACGTGGTCGCCCACGAGCTCGGCCACGCCGTCGACGTCACGCACCTCGACGACGGCGAGCGGGCGGCCTGGCGGACCGCCCGGGGCATTCCGGGCGGCGCACCGTGGTTCCCGGGCGTCAACGGCGGGACCGACTTCGCCTCGGGAGCGGGCGACTTCGCCGAGTCCTTCGCCTGGACCTTCGCAGGTCCGCCGTGGTTCTCGGACCTCGGACCTCCGCCGGACCGGCTCCAGACCGCGCTCGTGGGCCAGCTCGCCTCACCGTGATCCCGACCCGCCGCCGGTAGACTGCCCGGGTTCGGTCGGAACCGGACGAACTCCCACCCGTTGCCGGATAGCTGTGACTGGACGACCGTGACCGAACCCGCCACCCGAGCTGCGCCCGGCCCCGGCGACGCCCGAGCGTCGCTGCTGCCGTCGCTGGTCAGGGCGTGCCGGCCCAAGCAGTGGGCCAAGAACGTGCTGGTGTTCGTCGCTCCCGCGGCGGCGGGCGTGCTGACCGACGCCTACTCGCTCCGGCTCACGCTCCAGGCGTTCGTGGCGTTCTGTGCCGTGTCGTCGGCGACCTACCTCGTCAACGACACGCTCGACCTCGAGTCCGACCGCCGCCACCCGACCAAGCGTCACCGCCCGATCGCCAGCGGAGCCGTCCCCGTGCCCCTCGCGGTCACGACCGCCGCGCTGCTGTTCGTCGGCGGGGTCGGGCTGGCGTGGTTCACCAACCCCACGCTGGCCGGTGTGGTCGCGGGGTACGCGGTGCTCACCACGGCGTACTCCACCTTCCTCAAGCAGGTGCCGGTCCTCGACCTGGTGATCCTCTCGGCGGGGTTCATCCTCCGCCTCCTCGGTGGCGCCTACGCCGCCGGGGTCGAGGTCTCGGAGTGGTTCCTGCTGGTCTCGCTGTTCGGATCGTTGTTCATCGCCGGCGCCAAGCGCTTCGCCGAGAAGAAGGAGCTCGGCGAGGAAGCGGCGGCGCTCCGGCCGACGCTCGGCGCCTACAGCACCGAGTACCTCGGCTTCGTCCGGTCCGTGGCTGCGGCTGCCGTGATGATCTCGTACTGCCAGTGGGCGGTGGAGAGTGGTGGCACCGAGCGGTACGCCACGCCGTGGGTCCAGCTCTCGATCATCCCGTTCGTGATCGCGATCCTCCGGTACGCGCTGCTCGTGGACCAGGGCCAGGGGTCGGCCCCGGAGGAGGTCCTGGGATCTGACCGGCAGATGCAGCTCATGGGCGTGCTGCTCGTGGTCTGCCTGGCGCTGGCGGTGTACCTGTGAGCGACTCGCTCGAGGTCGACGCCACCGAGGAGCTGCTCGTCGGGTGGGGCCGCACCGCCCCCACGCACGCCACGGTGGTGCACCCGCACAGCCCCGACGCCGCCGCCGAGATCGTCGCGTCGGTGGGGGAGCGGGGGATCGTGGCCCGGGGGCTCGGGCGCGGCTACGGCGACTGCGCGCAGAACGCCGGTGGCCTGGTCGTCGACGGTCCCAGCCTGTCCGGGCTGCTGGACCTGGACTGGGAGCACGGACGCGTGCGGGTTCGGGCCGGGACCAGCCTCGACGACCTGATGCGGTGGCTCGTCCCGCTCGGGTGGTTCGTGCCCGTGACCCCGGGGACGCGGATGGTCACCGTCGGCGGTGCCATCGCTGCCGACATCCACGGCAAGAACCACCACGTGAAGGGGACCTTCGCCCAGCACGTCGAGCGACTCACCCTCCTCGACGGGCGCGGCGAGATCCGGGAGGTGACTCCGGAGTCCGACCCCGAGGTGTTCCGGGCGACCGCCGGCGGCATGGGGCTCACCGGGGTGATCCTCGACGCGACGGTCCGGATGACCCCGATCGGCTCCAGCCTCATCACCGTCGACACCGACCGCACCGCCGACCTCGACGAGGTGATGCAGCTGATGGTCGAGGGCGACGCCGACTACGAGTACTCCGTCGCCTGGATCGACCTGATCGCCACGGGTCGCAACATGGGCCGGTCGATCCTCCAGCGGGGCAGGTTCGCATCCGCCGAGGAGGTCGCCTCCGCCGGGGTGACCGACCCGTACCGCTACAGCCCGAAGCAGCTCCCGTCCCCTCCCGACCTCTTCCCCTCGGGTCTGTTGAACCGGCTGACCGTCCGGGCGTTCAACGAGCTCTGGTACCGCAAGGCCCCGGCGTGCCGTCGCGACGAACTGCAGACCATCGAGCAGTTCTTCCACCCGCTCGACATGGTGGCGGAGTGGAACCGCATCTACGGACCCCGTGGCTTCCTCCAGTGGCAGTTCGTCGTGCCCGACGAGGCGGGCGAGGTGGTGCGCACCGCCGTGGAGCGGCTCTCGGGTTCCGGGGTGTCGTCGTTCCTGGCCGTCCTCAAGCGCTTCGGTCCAGCCAACGAGCACTACCTGTCGTTCCCCCGGCAGGGGTGGACGCTCGCGCTCGACATCCCCGTCGTGAGCGGGCTCGACCGACTCCTCGACGAGCTCGACACCCAGGTCGTCGAGGCGGGGGGAGCGGTCTACCTGGCCAAGGACAGTCGGGTCCGTCCCGAGCTCGTCCCGCTCATGTACCCGCAGCTCGAGCAGTGGCGATCGGTGCGCGACGAGCTCGACCCGGAGGGTCGGTTCCGGTCCGACCTGGCCCGCCGGCTCCGCCTCTGCTGAGGACGCACCGACGGGCCGGGCCGGAACGGCACGGCCCGTGGCCTCAGCCGCCCACGTCGGCGGCGTAGGCGTCGAGCGCAGCCTGGAACCGGGTGTTGGCCGTGTCGAGCGCCGGCTGGATCGGGGCGTTCGACAGGAGCACGTTGTCCATCGCCGTGCGGAGCTCGGTGCGGAAGGAGTTGTACGGGCCGATCACCGGACCGGGGAAGTTCGGGTCGAGCGACTGCAGGCTCTGGTAGGCGACGGCGAGGCCCTCGCCGGCCAGCGTGGTGGTGAACTCCTGCTGGAGCGCCGGGTCGTCGGCGGCGGACTGCAGGATCGGCAGGTAGGAGCCCCGCAGCGTCCAGGCCACCTGGTTCGGCGTCTGGAGGAAGTACTGCAGGAAGTCCCAGCCGCCGGCCACGGCGGCGTCGTCCGGCCCGGCCACCAGGTACCAGCCGGACCCGCCGATCTGGCCCTTGCCCGCACCGGTCAGCCCGGGCGTCGGCCCGAACCCGATCTTCAGCCCCTGGTCCACGTCGGCGTTCACGCCCTCGTTGGAGAGCTGTGACTCGTCGACCTGTCCCGAGAGCAGGGCCGCGACGGTCGAGATGGCCGTCGAGGTCTGGATCAGCATGGCCGAGGTCTTGTTGTTGATCGCCAGGTACTCGTCGACGCCGCTCGAGGTGCTCGGGATGGCCTTGAGCAGGCCGTCGGCGACCATCTTCTGGAGCCACTCCATGAGCTGGGTGGTGGTCGGCTGCAGGAGCTCGGACTGCGTCGCCAGGGCTGAACGACCGTTGTCGTTGTTGACGACCGGCTTGTCGTCACCGGTGAGCCAGTGCTCGAGGTACCACGAGTCGATCTTCATCACGAGCGGAGCCTGGAGGCCGGGGATGTTGGCCGCCTTCACCTGCTCGGCGGTGGCTCGCAGCTCGTCGAGGGTGCCGGGGAGCTGGTTGGTGTCGACGCCGGCGGCGCCCAGGATCGTCTCGTTCACGTAGAGCACCGGCGTCGAGACGCTGAAGGCGGCCGGCCACAGCACCTCGTCCACGGTGTAGGCGGCGGTCACGGCCGGGAGGATGGCGTCGTACGTGGCCGCGGCCTCGGGATCGGCGGCGATGCACGCGGACGCCGGCACGACGGTCCCGGAGTCGATCATGAACTGCGTCGTGGTGTCCTCGGTGAGCACGATGTCGGGCAGCGACGCCGGGTCGGCGAGACGGTCCTCGTACTTCTTGAGCAGCTCCTCGTAGCCGCCCTGGGCCTCCACGACGACCTGCACCTTGGACTGCGACGCGTTGTAGGCGGCGGCCAGTTCCTCGAGGGTGATCTTGGTCAGACCGGCGTAGGCGTGCCAGAGCGTCACCTGCACGGGCCCGGTCGCGGCGTCGAGCGCGGCCACGGGGCACAGCGACGGGTCGACGGCGGTCGACTCGTCGCTCGGGGTGGAGCCGCCTCCGGACTCGTCACCGCCACCACCGCAGGCGGCGCCGACGAGGGCGACGACGCCCACGAGGGCCGCCACCCAGCGGAGGCGGCGTGGTCGCTCGGTTCGAGGATGCTGGAACATGGTGTGTCTCCTGTGGTCGGGGTCGGGAGGTCTCAGCCCTTGACGGCGCCGGCGGTGAGCCCGCGGATCATCTGGCGTTGGAAGAAGATGAGCAGTGCGAGCAGGGGCAGCGCAGCCAGGATGGCCGCGGCGAAGCCGATGTTGAGGCGGTCCACGCGGTCGGACCCGATGCTCCGCAGCGCCACCTGGACGGTCTGCCAGCTGCTCTGGTCGGTGGCGAACCTGGGCCAGACGTACTGGTTCCACGCGCCCAGGAACGCGATCACCACGAAGCTGCCGATGATGGGCTTGGTGACCGGGATCGCCACCTTGAACAGGAACCGCAGGTGCCCGTAGCCGTCGAGCTGACTGGCGTCGAGCAGGTCGCGCGGCACGGCGGCGAACCCCTGACGGATCAGGAAGATCCCGAACGCCGTGGCCAGGAACGGCACGGTCAGCCCCTGCAGGCTGTTGAGCCACCCGAGGCCGCGGATCGTCTCCAGGTTGCCGATCAGGGTGACCTCGATCGGCAGCAGCAGGGTCCCGATCACCACGACGAACGCCGCCGTCCGGCCCGGGAAGTCCAGGAACGCGAACGCGTAGGCGGCCAGCACGGACGTGAGCAACTGGACGAGCACGATGATCGTGGTCACGAGCAGCGACAAGGTCATGGCCCGGCCCAGGTTGGCCTCGGTGAACGCCTTGGCGAACACGTCCCACTCGGTGTCGACGGGGTGCAGCGGCTGGCCCTGTGCGACGTAGGCGAGCGGGTTCGACAGTGCCCGCAGGATCAGCATGTAGATGGGGAACAGGACGATCAGCGACAGTGCCGAGAGCACCACGTACCAGCCCAGGTCAGCCGGCCTGATCCGGCGTCGCGGCCGGGCGGCCGGCACCTCGGCGTCGCCCCCGTCGAGGTCG